>CAXBRK010000008.1:0-37068 GCA_963978155.1 uncultured Phycisphaera sp.
TGCCTGGCTCGTCGATGGAATAGGGGAAGGCGGGGTCTTCGCCGAAGTGGGCTTCGAACAAACGGAGGTTGGCCACTTCCATTGATTCGGTGTCGTGGTCCCAGCCGCCGGTGACCAGCGAGCCGTTGGAGGCGTAGAGGCCAATGTCGAAGTGCTCTTCGCCTTCACCATCGGCAACCGCGAGGCCAGCCAAGGCGGGCACGGTCAAAATTGCTGCAAATTTCATGTTGAGATTCCTAACTGTGTTCATGCATGGAACAAAAAAGTGAGTCTCTCTCTCAACGGGTCTGATCATAGGCTTATTGGCAACTGAATGCCAATAAATCTTTAAATATGAATTTGGGATCCTGTTGGGATTCAGCAATCGCCCCAGTTGGCGATCACCGCCAACAGGTCCGAGAAGTCCACGGAACCGCTGTTGTCCACATCACTGTCGGAACAAGTGCCACATCCCCAATCACCAAGGAGCAACAAGACGTCGGCAAAGCCCACTGAACCATCCTGATCGACATCTGAAGGGCAGGAAGGTCCGTCGAGAAGGTCCTCGAGGAACGTCACCGCTTCGGCCTGCAGCTCCGGAGCCATGTTGTCGAAGACGACAAACACAGAATCCGAGGCATCAACTCCGGGCTCGCTGATTTCGAGCCGGGTTTCCAGCACGTACGCCCCAGCCTCTGGGTCTGCCCCATTTGGCCCTTGCAGGAAGAAATTGGGGTGCTTGTGGAATCCACCATCTGGTTGAACTTGCAGACTGAACCCCGTGACAGGCTCTGCACCAATGGTCACCGAAGCCGTGGAAAAGGACACACGCAGCGTCGCCGTGGTGGCAACCAAGCCAACTCCAGGCTCGTATTTCTTCAAGCCTGAAACCGCGTTCCAAGTGAAGGTCGTTCCCGGAACGAATGTCCCAGGAGCCGCATTCCAGCCTGGGTTCTGCGTGAAGAAATCAAAGCCAGAATCGCCAAAGCTGGCCGTGAAAATCTGCTCATCAGCTGTGTACTCACCACCAGTGATCACCACACTGCTCAGCTTTTGGGCATCAATGATCAGGCCAATATCACCTTCGTGTTGGGCCAGAGCAACTCCTGAAAGACAAGCACACGTGGCAAACAGTTGGGGGAGGCGAATCATTGCGAAGCTCCTTGCATCACGGTGGCCGAAGCCACGGCCGGATCCAATAGGTTTTTCTCGTTGGATTGGTAAATCGAACCAAACTCGGCGGTCAACACACGACCATCCACGAAGGACCAGTTGGATTTGGAAGTCCAAGCTGGTTCGTCTTCAGAGACGGCATTGATCTGCACTTGCGTCGACGCCACAGACAAAGGCAGGTCCGGCGCAAAATCACCGATCCACCAACCTTCAACGTGGGTGTGGTCCGCCCCAGCAAACTCACCGGTGTACGCCATGATCAAGAACTGCACCGTGTTGGAGGGTGATCGAACCCGGGAAAGTCGATCTGCAGGCGCCTCTCCCAAAGCCGTGGCGGGCGAGTAATTTCGGGAGAGGTAATTGTTCATGCCGTATGAAGTCTGGCGGTACCGATCGTCGGTGCCTTCGATCGGAAGGCCTGAATCAGCATCTTGCTCGAGCCAGTGCGGGCTCCAGTCGAGCGGGGAGCGCAGCAACAATCCTGAATCGGTGTACGGCTCGAGGGTGTTGATCCAGGCGATGTCTTGATCCGCAATGGCTCCGTGACTGAGACCCACCTCCACAAACTGGCCTCCGTGCTCCGTGGCGTAGGCCACTTGCGCGGTTTGCAGCATGCGAAGTTGTGAGACATCTTGGGCCGTGCGCCCTTGACGCTGCACGCTGCCAATCGCAGGGATCAACAGCCCCAACAGGACTGCGATGACACCAACCACCACCAACAGTTCGACCAGAGTAAATCCGCTTCGAGCCGATTTCATGTCTCTAATTTAGGCTTCATGGCAATACGTTGCCAACAAAATGGGCGATTTGGCGCTCAATCGGCGCAGGATTCGCATCGGCCCCGCAAGGTCAATTCATGGTCTTCCAGCGTGAAGCCTTTGGGAAGAAGACCCGCCAACTTGCCGACGCACCCATCCACATCAAACATTCGGTCACACACGGTGCAATGGAAGTGGTGGTGGTGCGAAGCGGCAATTTCTGCCAGTTCATAGCGATCAGGCTGTCCAGACACCGCCACGGGGACCAACACCCCGTCTTCCTCCATCCGCCGGACAATCCGGTACACCGTCCTCTGACCAAGCGATGGCACTTCCGGTTTGGCGAGATCGAAAATCTCGTCGATCGAAAGCGGCCGAGAGGCGTTTTGGCATACCTCGCGGATGGCTCGTTGCTGGGCGGTATCGCGGCGTTCGGTCATGATCAGTGGTCCACGCGGGTTCCACCCAAAACTGTACTGATTTCAGCCACTCGTTGATCCACTTCTTGCGGAGTTGCGGCTTCAAGATTCAGCCGAAGCAGCGGCTCGGTGTTGGAAGGACGCACATTGCACCACCAGGCGCCATGATCCACCGTCACCCCATCAACCTGCAACACCTCGGCCTCGGGACTGGCCGCGACCAAACGGTCCATCGCCGCGGCCTTGTCCTCAACCTCAAAGTTGATTTCTCCCGATTGGGCGTAGCGTCGCAGCGGTCCGATGCATTCCGAAAGTGGCTTGGCCTCCGCGACCATTCGAGCACAAAAGGCGGCAAAAGCGATTGCACCGGAATCGGCACACCAGTTGTCCTTGAAGTAGAAGTGCCCCGACAGTTCTCCACCAAAGGAGGAACCTGTTTCTTTCATTTTCGACTTCATGAACACGTGCCCGACGCGCGACAGGTGAGGCTCTCCTCCAGCGGACGTGACGGTTTCAGGCAGAATTTTGGATGAACGCAAGTCGTAGACCACCCCGCCCCCATGGGTGAGGAAGCTGGGCGCGAGCCATGCGGTGGCGAGATCACACCCAACGGAAGTCCCCTGCTCGTCCACCAAAACGCACCGGTCGGCATCGCCATCAAAACACACGCCAAAATCACACCCATGCTCGCGGACCGCTTCTTGAGTCCAGCGGAGATTGGATTCCACCAACGGGTTGGGCTCATGCACAAATGAGCCCTGGTCATTTTCAAAGTGCAACTCGATCAACTCAAGCCCGGGCAAACCGGAAAAGACTTTGGGAACCATGGTGCCCGCCATGCCATTGCTGGCGTCCACAGCGACCTTCAGCCGGGCCGTGCCGTCCAGCAACGAAGCGGGAAGAAAACGGTGGATGTGTTTGCGGTACCCGTCCCACAGGTCCTGGTGTTCCACCGCTGGTGTTTCGTCCCCGGGCTGGTAGTCGCAGCCTGCGGCGAGCGCTTCGATGTCTTGCAATCCTGATTCACGGCCGATGGGCGCGGCACCGGGTCCACTGATTTTGAATCCGTTGTACTGGATCGGATTGTGGCTGGCCGTGGTTTGGATGGCCCCGGCGCCATCCAGTTCGTTGACCGCCCAATACAAGAACGGAGTGTCCACCAAGCCGACGTCGATGACGCGCACACCGCTGGCCAGCAGCCCTCTTTGCAGTTCACGAACCAAGGCCGGTGAGTGTGGCCGCATATCGCGACCAACCACCACTGGCTTGCCCGGCGCACTCTTTTTCAGAAACGAGCCCGCGCCGAATCCGATGCGATACGCCACAGATTCTGAAAGTGGCTCGGGGTACACCGCCCGAACGTCATATGCCTTGAAAACATTGGGGAACTCAATCGGTGAAGTCATGGTGAGACCATGCTAGCGATGAGACGCTGAATCGATGGTCTCCACCTGAACACCTTCGGGCAGCGCGTCCAAAAATCGGCGGCCGTACGACTTGGTCAGCACCCGTGGGTCCAAAATCGCCACCAATCCCTCATCCGTAGCCGAACGAATCAAACGCCCCACGCCTTGGCGAAACTTGATCAAGGCCCGAGGCACAGTGTCGTCAAAGAACGGTTTGCCCCCCTGAGATTCAATCGATTCGTGTCGAGCTTGCACCAACGGCTTGTCCGGGGGATCAAAGGGCAATCGGGTGATGATGACATTTCGGAGCGATTCACCCCGGACATCGACACCTTGCCAAAAGGAGGCAACCCCAAACAAAACCGATCTTCGATCCGCCCGGAACCGTTCCAGCAAGCGTCCGGGCGCACCATCTTCCCCCTGAACCAAGACAGGATGACCGCGATCACCAAAGGCCCGGCGCAAGAGCCCCGCACACTCCCGCAGGGTGCGCCAGTTGGTGCAGAGCACGAAGGCCCCACCATCGGTACGTTGCACGAGTTCGTCAATGCGACGAGACAACGAAGACAAGTATCCCGGTGCGGTTGGCTCCGGCATGCGTTCATCCACCAACACCTTCATTTGACGCGCGTGATCAAATGGCGAGCCCAATTCAATGGTCTCCGCATCCTCGCACCCCAGGCGGGTTCGGGCATGCAGGAATGACCCGGCTCCTGTGGTCAGAGTCGCGCTGGTCAAGACAACTCCCGTCTTCCCACCAAAGAGATGCTCACGCAAAATGGGCGCGGCATCGACCGCGGTGGCGGCCAAGCGAAGCCGTCGGAAGGCGTCCCCGGACCGCGGCATGCCTTCCAACCAATACACACAGCCCGAGATGGTCTGCTCCACCAAGGCTTTGGTTTGACCAATCAAATCTTCGCATCGATCTTCATACGCGTCGATTTCGTACCCGTCGGCTTCTTGGACGCAGAGATCACGAAGCAGATTCAGTCGACCTTTCAATTCGCCAATGGCCGGGGTCAATGTGTCAGGAACCACTCCGGGGCTTCGAATCCGGCCGTTCGATTCGGCCTGCTGGCCCCAACGCTCCCATGCATCAAAGAACTGTTCTGAAGCCGTCGCCACCTGCCGAACGGCTTGGACAGCACTGACTCGTGCGCTCTCGCGACCATCTTTGAGTTCAAGGGTGTCAAGAAACGCACGACCCCTGCGGCTGTCATGCAACACACGAACCAAATGCCGAACTGAACCTTCGGCCAGACTGGTGCCGAACTGTTCACAGGCCACATCCTCAACCGCGTGGGCTTCATCCAAAATGACGTGGTCGTAGGCGGGCAAGAACCCTGCCCCCCGGGCCCGAAGCGCCAAGTCGCTGAAAAACAAAGCGTGGTTGCAGATCAAGAGTTGCCCGGACTCCATGCGTCGTCGAGCGAGTTGATAGAAGCAGGAGTCATGCCTGGGGCACTTTCGCCCCATGCAATTTCCGGAATCGGAACGCACCAAATCCCAAACATCACCTCGCGGGGCAAAATCAAGATCGGTGCGGGTGCCATCGGAGGTGAGATCGACCCACCGGGACAACGCACCCACTTCTTCTTGCGCTTTTGGATCCGAAAGAAGTCGGTCCACCCGCTGCTCGGTGCGTTCCATCCGACGACGTGAAACGTAGTTGTTGCGCCCCTTCACCAGCACCGCACTGAATTCATCCGGGACCACCGATCGAATCAGAGGTACGTCTTTGTCGTGGAGCTGTTCTTGAAGTGCGATGGTGTGGGTGACCACCACCACCCGCTCATCATGTTCCAGGACACGGCGAACCGCCGGCAAAAGGTAGCCAAAGGACTTGCCCGTCCCTGTGCCCGCCTCGATCAACAACGGTCGACGGGTGCTTAAGGCTGAGTCAACCGCCCGGACCATCGCGGTCTGCTGGGGCCGCGATTCATAACCAGGGATCCGACGGGCAATCGGACCTTCTGGGTGCAGCAAGAGTTCAGCGTCGAGTCCCACCCTGAGATCGTAGGGCTCAACCGAGCCGCGCGATGACGGCGTCGGCAAATCCGGTGGTGGTCAAGGAACCCCCAAGGTCACCGGTGCATTCGCCCGCTTCGAGGCAGGCGTTGTATGCATCACGAACTCGGTCGGCGGCCTCGGCGCAATCGGCATAACCGCGGGTGTCACCAAGGTGCCTAAGCAACATGACCCCACTCATCAAAAGTGCGAGTGGATTGGCCTTGTCTTGGCCGGCGATATCGGGAGCCGAGCCGTGGACGGCTTCAAAAATGGAGCCGACCAGACCATGGTTGGCACCTGGGGTCACGCCGAGACCACCCACCAAACCGGCACACAGATCACTCATGATGTCGCCGTACAGATTTTCACACAAAACAACATCAAACTGTGAAGGATCTTTCACCATCCGCATGCAGCCGGCATCGATGATGACTTCTTCGTATTCGATCGATGGATATTCCTCGGCCACCTTCTTGGCTTCTTCGAGGAACAAACCGTCGGAGAGTTTCATGATGTTTGCCTTGTGGAAGGCACTGACCTTCTTGCGACCGCGTTTTTCCGCGTAGTCAAAAGCAAATTCTGCAATACGACGGCACGCCGATCGAGTGGCCACCTTGAGGGAGGTCACCACGCCGTCGGTCACGATGTGTTCAATCCCGGCGTACAAGCCTTCGGTGTTCTCCCGCACGATGACAAGATCAACATTGTCGTAACGCGTGGTCACACCGGGCATGGAACGAACTGGACGCACCGCGCCGTAAAGATCCAAACTCTTTCGCAAACCAACATTGACGGAAGTGAATCCCGAACCAATCGGTGTCGTGCACGGACCCTTCAAAGCAATACCGTGCTCGCGAATCGCGTCAAGAGTGGCCTCTGGCAAGACCGAAGAATCACCAGCATCCAAGGCCGCCACCCCCGCACGAGCGGGAATCCACTCCAGTCCAAGCTGACACGCATCAAGCACACGCTGGGTGGCCTTGGCCACTTCAGGTCCGATGCCATCACCCTCAATCAAGACCACAGACTTGGACATCACTTCACCTTTCATTCACGAACCGAATTCGAAGGGTCCATCGTAACGACATGCTTGGTCTTCACCGAATTCTTGAATTGGGTTTGACCAACACTTCACCAAAGACCGAGAATGAAAGCATGAGGGTTGGGTTTGATACCGAAATGGTGGTGGTCGGCGGGGGCATTGCTGGATTTTTCGCGCTGGATCGCCTGCGATCGGCCGGACACCACGCCCACCTGATCGGATGCCCACGACCTGGCATGGACCAAACCCAATGGTCGCAGGGCATCCTGCACTCAGGCTGGAAGTACCACCGAGGAGATCCTCGGCCATTTCCGGATCTTGCGGAGACCTGGGAGGACATGTTCGAAGGCAAGGCGGACCCCCAACTCCCTCGGGAAGCCATTCGAACCTCAAACCTTTGGGTGTGGGGCGATGTTGAGAGCGACCCTTCGCTTGGCCCCCGGGTGATGGACCCGCCCGATTGCCTTGGACACCACCAAGTGCACCACCTTGAGGAAACCATCATCGATCCCGGCATGGTGCTGAACCATCTTCGTCAAAAGCACCAGAGCTGCTGCCACCATGGACTGGTCAAAGTCGCTCGGATGGCCGGCGGATTTGAAATCTTGACTGGGGGCGAACGCATCCTCACCAAGCATTTGGTGTTGGCCGCGGGAGCTGGCAATGAAGCACTCGGGATGATGCTGGGGCGTGCGCCGGGATTCATGCAGCGCCGGCCACTTCGCATGTACCTGATCCGAGGGGCACTCCCAGCCCTCTACGGTCATGCCATGCGGCAAAAAGAAGTCGCTTTGACCATTCATACCATTCCAGCTGCCCCCAACGAGAGAACGTGGGTCATTGGCGGGGCGCTTGCGGAGGACGCTCCAGATTTGCATGCCGATGACGCAGAGCATCGACTCCGCAACGCCTTGATGGTCTTTCTCCCGGGCGGGCTCCCCAATGGATGCTGGTGGAGTTCGTACCGGATCGATCGTGCGGAGAAGGCCACTCCGGATGGGCAACGGCCCGATGATGTGTGTGTGGAAGTCGTGGACGATGTGCATTACGTTTGGCCCACCAAATTGGTGCTGGCTCCTCGCGCGGCCGAGACCTTGTTGAGCATGCTCCCCAGCCCAGGGCATCGATCGGAGCGACCTGAACCCAAGGTTTGGCAAAAGCTGCCCCAATTGGGAGCCACCCAAGGTCCGGTCCAAGATGCCGAACTGAAGTGGCGTCCATTGACATGATGAACCGTGAGTGGCCATGCTTGGTTTGGGGGACGGTCAAACTCGGCCGAACCACCCAATTGCGCACCCCACTTCATACGCTGCCAACAGACGCGGAAGCAGAGCACTTGGTGCGTCAGATGATGGCCCTTGGCATTCATGCCTTCGACACCGCGCCAGCCTATGGATGCTCAGAGCGTCGACTGGGTTCCGCATCCGATCAACACATCTCCATCAGCACCAAAGTCGGTGAAACGCACGAAGATGGGATGAGCCAGTTTGATTTCAGTGCGGAAGGCGTGAAGCAAAGCTTGGCACGAAGCAAAGAACGGCTTCAACGCGAGCAACTGGAACTGGTGTATTTGCACGCCTCCGACAACGACCTCGAGGTGCTTGAGCACACCGAGGCATGGAGCACACTGCTCCAAGCCAAAGACGCTGGAGTCATCAGCCACCTCGGTTTGTCAGGGAAATCACCAGCGGCAGCGCGGTGGGCTTTGGACCATCATGCAGATGCACTCATGGTGCCGTGGAACCAACAGGATCAATCGCACACGGAGATTTTGGACGAAGCCGCGGCTCGAAAGGTCAAAATCTTCGTCAAGAAAGGGCTGAACTCTGGACAGCTCTCCGCAGCCGCATCACTGCAATGGATGCTTGAGGATCCCAGAATCCATGCGGTGGTGGTCGGATCATTGAACCTGGACCACATGCGAGAGAATCTCGAAGTGGCCAAGGCCACACGCCCCAATCAGTGCTAACGCTTGGATTGAAGAGTCAAGATTTCGGCTTCACGGGAATGACCAGGATCTGCTCGAGATTCAACTTCGTGCGATCCTCACCAATGGTGTCTTTGTTGCGTTGGTACAGGAGTTCCACCCAATCCTCACGCTGCACGCCCCAGAGGTCGCCGACAATTCGGGCCAGCGAATCTCCAGATTTCACGGTGTAGTACTTCTCACCAGTCCGAAGCGGCGGACGCTTCACGGGCTGGGCCGCCGGCTTTCTCACTCGTTTGGGAGGGAGTTTGATGATCGTGCCCACCTGCAGATTGCCAGGATCAAGATCAGGATTCAACGCCGCGATTTCGGAAGCGCGGGCTTCGTCGCCCAAGAGCAAACGGGCGATTCTCGTGTAGTTGTCATTGGGAGCAATTCGATATTCATTGGCCGCCAATGTTGGGTCAACTGGTTTGGTTCGAGGTTGACTCTTTCGAGGCATCTTCAAGATTTGCCCAATCTGCAACTTGGTGGGATCCACCCCAGGATTCAGCGCGATGATTTCATCGTGCCGTCCCGACTCGCCAAACCAATCTTCGGCAATGCTGATGATGACATCACCATCTTGAACGGTGTACACCTCGGTGGAAGCGACAGGCTTCGGCTTCGGTGCCGGAGCAACTGTGGGCGTGGGTTCGGTCTTGGGTTCCGGCTTGACAGAAGGAGCTGACTCTGAACCATCCGTCTCTTGAGTGTCGGACTCTGCTGGGCCAGATGGACGTGCAGGTGTGGTGGGGGTCACCACCTCTGGAGCCGAAAGCTTCGATGCACTTTCTGGAATTGGATCTGGACGCAGGCCACCCTGTGGCTCGGGCAATCTTGACGGTGTTGGGGATGGCGTTGCTGGTGCTGCTTCACCAAGTTTGCCACCAGCCGAATCGCGTGGAGATTTCGGGGTGAGAATTCCTGGAGTGTTGGAATCGCCCCCCAACTTTGATCCCGCACCTGCCGACGGCTTCCGCGCCGAGGAGTCAGGAGCCCGTTCAAAGGTGAATCCACCTTGATCGTCACCCTCTGCCAAAGTGGATTGAGGCGGTGACTTGATGAAGGCGTAATACCCCACCACTCCAGCCACCAGGACGGTGATCACGATGGGGGCGAAACTGTTGTTGGATCGATTCTTTCTGGCCATCCCAGAACCTCCTGCAGATGAACGAAGCATACCCCCCCATCGACGGGAGATCGTGGCAAACCGCAGGTCTGGGACAAAGGGTGGAGAAATTCTCAGGCCGAAACGGCTTCCGAACCGCCCGTTGGGGCTGGATCCTGACGTGTCCCGTCATTGGTCCACGTCAATGGTGCCGCAATCGCGATCGAGGAATACGTACCCACCACCAGGCCAGCCAGCAGGGTGAAGCAGAAGGCACGCATGCCCGATCCACCTTCCAGGAACAGGATCAGCACCGAGAACAGGGTCGTCCCCGAGGTCAGCAAGGTCCGGCTCAAGGTCTGATTGATGGAAGCATTGATGATCTTCGGCGTGGCCATGCGACGACGACCACGGTTCTCCCGAATACGGTCGAGGATCACGATGGTGTCGTTCAACGAATACCCAATGATGGTCAACAAGCCGGCCACCACACCGAGGTCGATGCGGTAGGGGCCGAGCAAACCACCGTCACCAGTGGCCAAGACACCGGTGACCGCAAGCGCTCCCAAGGTCAGGGAGACGTCGTGCACCAAGGCCAGCACCGCCCCAAAGGAGTAGCGCAACGAGCCAAAGCGAATCCAGATGTAGACCAAGATGCCCAGGAACGAGAAGAAGACCGCCACGTAAGCGTTGGCCTTCAATGTTGCGGCGATCGAGCTGGAGAACGATGCCACTTCGGACAAGCTGGGCGGCTGCCGCAAAGCTTGACCAATCAAGTTCCATTCCACATCTGCCATATCCCGCTGCCAAAGCTCAGGATCAACTTCGTTGTAGTTGCGGAATTCATCACGCACCAGAACAGCCGCCGAACTCCAGCCCTCCGGGCCACCTTCGATGCCGATGACACGAATTTGTCGGCTGCTCGCTTCACGGAAATCCGGCTGGGATCGCATGCGTGCCACGCGGCGCTCAATGTCATCGGCGGTCAACGCTGGTGACAGATCTTCCAAGAGAACTGCCGCGCCTCCGAGCATGTCGGTGGTCCGGTCTCGGATGTCCGCCCGGCCCAAAACACCACCCAGGGTGGGACGAGTGACTGCCATCACGCGGCCGCCGGGGTTTTGGTCGTCCATTCCGGCAAACGTCACGGGAGGGTCGATGTCGAGGCGGTCACTGAATCGATCCACCAAGGTGTCCACCACCACCCGGTCGATGGCAACATCAACGGGCAGTTCGGCGGGCGACGCCACTTTCACTTGGAAGCGACTGGCTGTGGTGTTGCCCTCGGCGTCGGTAGCGGTTTCCCCAACCGTGACCACGGCGGCCGACCCGAGTTGCGACAAAATCAATGCACGCTGGCCGTCTTCAGTCGAAGGATCAACATCAGCCGTAGAAATCTCATTGGCCAACGCACGGACTTCTTGTTCGACCTCAGCTCGGGCGAGCATCAAACGGCCTTCACCTTCGGGCTTGGTCTCCATCACAATGCTGACCCCGCCGCGGAACTCCGTGTCGAGCAGATCCGCGCCACGCATGCTGACGAGCAGCAAACTGGCGGCGACCAGACCCGCAGAGAAGAGACGCATGGGCCATCGCAAGGCCATGAAATCGATGTTGGGCTGCAACGCTTTGCCCAAAGACGGCACTGCAATGGGCAGCATGGACAACCGCTTCGAGCCCATGACGTCGGTGTAGAGCAAGAAGCATTGTCGAGTGATAAACAAGGCTGAGAAGAGGGTGGCCAAGATGCCCACCGTCAAGGTCACAGCAAAGCCTTTCACTTCCGCGGTTGCGGTCAAGTACAACGCACCACACACAATGAGGTTGGTGATGTTGCCGTCAAGAATGGTGGACAGTGCTTTGGCGTAGCCATTTTTCACGGCCTGACGCAACACAACATCCCCCAGCGCCAACTCTTCACGGATGCGTTCAAAGATCAGCACGTTCGCATCCACCGCCATACCCACGGTGAGCACAATTCCGGCCAAACCGGGCAAGGTGAAGGTCGCATCGACCCCCATCAACACCCCGAAAATGACCAAGCCGTTGGCCAGAAGGGCAAGGTCGGCAATCAGACCAGCCTGGAAGTACCACAGCCCCATGAAGATGGCGACCACCACCAAAGCGAACAAGAACGCTTCGGTGCCGCGCTCCAAGTTGTCGGCACCAATTGAGGGGCCAAGCACGCTTTCGGAGATGGGCTCAGAAGACAACTGCGCGGACAACGATCCGGCACCCAGAACCTTGCGCAGGTAGGCAATTTCTTCGGCACCGAAGTTCCCGGTGATTTGACCGTTGCCAGAAATCTGACTTTGAATGGTCGGAGCGGAATACACCTCACTGTCCAACACGATGGCCATGTTCCGGCCCTTGTTCGCGCCGGTCAGCTGTCCCATGCGGAGTGCCCCGGATTGATCGAGGGCGAAATTGATGGATGGTCGACCCAGACGGTCCTGACCTTCGCTGGCGCGGACCAATCGCCAGTCGTCGTCGGAAGCGGTCAACGCTTTCCCTGCATCGTCACGGAGCAAGAGGTAATAGATGCCGTCTTGTCGTGTCGCGACGAGATCACGCGTAGCCGCGAAATAGCCTTCGGGGTTGGCGGTCAAGGCCGCGAGTTCCGCTGGTTTTTCGTACCACTGTCCCAAGTCGTTGATGGGGTACCAAGACGCCAAAGGAGACTGGGTGTTTCCCGCACCAAGTTCTTCCAACTGACGCCGCAAACCAGCCACGTCAACGCCTTGAGGATCGGCCGAGGAAACCCCGATGTGGAATTCCAAGACACCGGCTCCGCGAAGCAATCGCTTCAAGTCTTCCGGATCATCAAAGCCGGTGCGCTGCGACTCGTATTGGTCGTACGCCGATTGAACCTTGGTCAACGCCGACTCGAGATCGGGGTACTCGGCTTGCAGCGAAGCGAACGCTTTGTCACGTTGACCCGGACCGAAGATGGGGTTGCCAGACTCGTCTCGGCGTCCACGGCCTTCTTCATCACGCTCCAAAATGGGCTTGTTGGGCAAGGTCAGGATGCGACGAACCCGCTCGCCCGACAATCCGAGTTCCATCAATGCGGCCAAAGAGTCGTCGAAGCTGATTTCAGCGTCGGCCACTGCGGCCGCCGCGAGATTGCGATCGGTTGAGGCGGCATCGTTGGGAACAGCGTTGTAGGCCTCGCGGGCTTCTTTTCGGGCGGCGTCGGCGGCGACCAAGGCATCAAAGGCAGTGGCCCGAGCCGAACCATCGGGGCCACGGAGGTCACCGATCTCGCCTTCTTCCAGGGTCGCCAGAACTTCGGACTCTCGGATTTCCGCGGAATCCACCAGTTCATCCAGAGCTGTTCGCCATGCTGCGGCCAAGGCACGGGTTTCCGGCCCAGGCAAAGGCATGACCACTTCGATGCGGTCACGACCCGAACCTTCGATGGAAATATCAAAAATACCCTGAGGGTTTACCCGGGCTTTCAGTACTTCAATGGTGGTATCAAGCACCGACTGGGGGTCGATTTCCTCTTCAGGAATTTCAACCTTGTAGACCAAACTCACACCACCACGGAGGTCCTTGCCAAGTCGAAGGTCACGACCCAAGACCGCGGCCAAACACAGGCCAAGGACGAATGCGATGGTAAGAAAACGGGAAAGAAGTGGCGTTCGCATTGCAGCAGTCTCAGTCGTTCGGGTTCGCTGAATCATCCTCGGACTGCTCCGATTCGATTCGACGGGAAATGGCTTCGCGGACGAAAGTCATCCGGGTGTTGGTGCTCTCATCTACTTTGAGAACAACACGATCATCAAACACATCAACCACCACACCCATGACTCCACCCGTGGTGACCACTCGGTCACGCTTCTTCAGGGAGGCCATCAGTGCTTCGTGTTGCTTGCGTTGCTTCCGCCCTGCCGTCGAGGTCATGAAGAGCATCAGCCCCAAGAACCCGAACAGAATCAGCCAACTCATCCCCCCCATGGGTTGGGGCGCGGCCACATCACCTGCGGCCGGACCAGACGCTGCGGGCAGCGTCTCTTGAGCCAAAAGCAGAATGGACAGTGGCTGAGCGAATACGGGCATGAAATGGGCTCCAGGACAGTCAAGACAGTGGGGCGAGATCGGTCCGGAGTCCCGGCCAGCCCGCCCGAAAGGCAGACCAATCATTGTCGCGGATCGCCTGCCGAATGTCCAGCATCAGGCGTTGGAAGTGACGCAAGTTATGGGTCGCAACCAGACTCCCCGCCATGGATTCGCTCGCGTTCAGGAGATGTCGGATGTAGGCCCGGCTGTAGCCCCCCATGCAGGTCGCACAATCGCAGCTCGCATCAATTGGGGCGTCGTCCTCGGCAAACTTCGCATTTTTGAGATTCATGCGTCCCGAACGCGTGAAGGCTTGGGCATTTCGAGCGTTTCGGGTTGGGAGCACACAATCGAACATGTCGATCCCACTGCGGACCGCGTGCACGATGTCTTGTTCGTAGCCCACCCCCATCAAGTAGCGCGGCTTCTGCGCTGGCAAGCGTGGTGCGGTGAACGCCACAACTTCCGCGATTTGTTCTGGCCGTTCCCCAACCGCAACGCCCCCAACCGCGAAGCCTGGCAAGTCGTGCTGGCAGATGGCTTCTACGGACGCGGCCCTGAGCTCGAGATCGGTGCCTCCTTGCACGATGCCAAAGAGCGCTTGCTCACTCGGACGCTGATGGGCTTTGATGCATCGGTCCAGCCAACGAATGGTGCGCTCGTGAGCATCACGCAATCGATCATGGTGCTCGAGGCCCCGGTGGCCGTCGGTGGTCACGCGTTTGCGGAAGCCCACAACATCTTTGGGATCACCGGCCGGAGGGCAATCGTCAAACGCCATGATGATGTCCGCGCCAATGTTGTTCTGCACTTCCATCGATCGCTCGGGTCCGAGATCAACCCACGCACCATCAACGATGGAGCGAAAACGCACACCGTCCTCATCAAGTCGATTGATGTGCGCCATCGAATAGGCCTGATACCCACCGGAGTCCGTCAGGATGGGACCGGACCAACGCATGAATTGATGACAGCCCCCTCGCCGCGCGACTGCCGCATCGCCGGGTCGAAGCATCAGGTGATACGCGTTGTTCAAGATGATTTGCGATCCCGTCTCGGCAACTTGGTGCGGCCAAAGACCTTTCACACACGACTGGGTGCCAACCGGCATAAACGCCGGCGTATCAAACGAACCGTGAGGGGTTTCCACCCGACCCAATCGCGCACCACTCTCACAGCAAGTGGCTTCAACCTCAAACCGAAGCGGTCCGCTCACTGCCGATCCTTCGAGGCTCGGTTGAGAATCTCTTTTTCTTTTGGCGTCAACGAATGCAGGCCTTTTTGGCTGATCTTGTCCAAAATTCGATCCACTTCTTCATCGTTGGCCCGGCCACGATTCGAAGGAATCTTGGCCTTGGCTTTGGCCGCTCGGAAGCGGAAGCGTTCGCTGGTGGGATCCACCTTGCCCAAAAAGTCAAAGAACCCGTGCAGATGGTGGGGGCGACGTATGAAATACGCTCCCGCCAAAGCACCACCAAGGTGGCCGGCCTCGCCACCAGCGTTCGGGCCATCTCGCAAGATGGTGAAAATGGCCAAAGCCACCAATCCGTATGCCATGGTCTTCAAACGCATGGGGAAGAAGAACCAGACCACCACCCTGGCGTTCGGCTGCAGAAATGCTCCCGCCAAGATGACCCCAAACACACCCGCCGATGCACCTACCAACGGTGTCCCCGGATCATTGAAGAGCAGACCCGGAACGCGATCAAACCCCCATGACTCGGCAACGATGCCGCCAATGTTCAACGTGGTGAAGGCGAGAGCGCCAAACATGCCACACAGCAGGTAGAACGCCAAAAACCGTTTCCGCCCCAAATACCGCTCGACCAGAGGACCAAAAAAGAAGAGTCCGATGCAGTTGAACAACAAATGGGTGATGCCAGCGTGGCTGTGCAAAAACTGGAATCCCAACAGTCGCCACCATTCGAGACGCAAAAATCCTTCCATGGTTGAGAAATGCAACCAGCGCTCAATGGGGTGAAAGCGGCGGTACACGGCTTGGCCACCCTGGGGAGCATCGACCGGAGCCAGCACCAAATAATCAGGACGTCGTCCTTGGGGAGGATCCTCAAGGCTTCGAGGCGCCCCCTTCACGACCTGTCCGTTGGCCACGCTGGGCCAAGATTCCACGACCACCCAAGCTTGGGATTCTGCAGAACCAGCCGCGGTGTTCCATTGCAAATCGGTGCGGACCAGCGAAGAAGGGAAGAACCCGTCCACGAACCAGACTCCGCAGCAGAGCACAATGATCCACGTCGTGATGGTCCAGCGTCCGGAGCGTGGCCCCATACTTCGACCACCATTCCCCCCAGCATGCATGTAGCCGCGATCCGCAATTCCCATGGTGCCAATCCTAACCCTTGCGCGAGGCGAAGCGCAGGATCATGACCGCGGTTTTGGCATCCGCGTAGTCACCTGCGGCGGCGGATTGGATCGCCTGCGCTTGGGGGACCAGAACGCGTTCGATCTCTTCGTGTTCCTCCAACTGTGGAGCCCCGAGGGTCAGATCTTCGGCGATGAACAAATGAAGGCGTTCATCGCAGAAACCCGGTGCCGGCCAAAGATGCCCAAAAGAAGACCACTTCGCCGCGACCGCTCCGGTCTCTTCGGCCAACTCTCGCACCGCCGCCTGCTTGGGATCCTCACCAAGCTCCAACGTTCCGGCGGGAACTTCAAGCAGGGTGTGGCCGATGGCTCGGCGGTGGTTTCGAATCAGCAGAAAATCATCGCCGTGCACCGGCAGGACGGCCACGCCGCCAGGATGCCGCACCACATGGCGGGCCGGTCGGCCGGGCATGGGCTCCAGATGGAAAATGGCCGACTTGAACACAGGATCCATGGTCACTTGCTTCCCAACACCCGTTCATCCCCACCAAACACCAAAGCGTCAAGCAACGAACTGTCTTCCGCCGAGGTCAAGAGATGGTGCCTCTGGTTGATGGCGAGAGATGGCCCAGATTCCGAAAGCCCAAGCGCCAGCCGCCCCCCGGTGCTGGCCGCACGCCAAAGGACCTCCGCTGGGGCATCACCCCCGCAACACAAAGCCCCCCGACGAAGGGTCCGGCAGCGTTGATCGTGCTCCAGCCGGCGCATTTCTTCGAACATCGAAATCCGAAGATTGGAATCGGTACCCAACGCCAATTGGTTCTTGAGGTGAGGAAGATCTGGAAGCACAGGAACACCGTCACCCAAATCTCCTTCGGTCAACGGGCAGGGCAATATCGTTGCCCCGCGTTCGAGCCACTCCACCAATTGTGACTCGGGGGTGTGCGTCATATGAACACCGACAAGATGCTCGACGGGAAGTCCAGAATCCAACAGCAGGCGAACCGGGTGATCCCCGTAGGCCGCTTTGATCTCAGCGAGTTCCCGCGGCTGCTCTTCCAAGTGAACATGCAATTTCAAACCGCGACGGTGTGCTTCGGCAATGTGACGCTGCACTTGATCCCATGGCACGGCCCGCAGCGAATGCACACACGCCTGCATGGATTGGCCAGCTCGCAGCATGCCCTGCAACTGATCGAACCGTTCCCAGTACCGATGAACCCCCCCAGTTTCAAATCTCCGCTGGGCGTTCGAGAGATCCACCCCCGGACCGCCCTCTTCATAAGCCGCAGGCAACAGAACCAACTCGATCCCGGCGTCGTGGGCGGCTTGGATGACGGCTTCATCCAGCGCGAAATCAGAGTCACCCAGGACCTGATGCCGGAGGTAATGGAACTCACCCACCGTTCGGATCCCCGCCTGCACCATCTCTCGATAACAGCGATGCGCCAGCTGGTACGCCAAATCAGGGTCCATCCGTTCCACCAAGCCGTACATGGCTTGCCGCCAAGACCAAAAGTCGGCCACTCCGGTTGGGAACCGTTCTCCGGAACCTCGCAAGCCGATTTGGAAAGCGTGGGAATGGGCGCTGGTGAAAGCCGGAAGCATTGGAAGCAGTATCTCCGAAACGAACGCCCCCCGCGCCAAGGCGCGGGGGGCGTGAAATGACATCAAGTCAAAATTGTGTTCGGTCGCGGTCGCAAGGACCGCACCCCATCAGGGGCAAGGACCGAAGGCGGACAACAGGGTGATGAGGTCGTTGAAGTCGACATCACCGTCTTCATCAGCGTCGCCACCAGCGGAACCATCGGAACCGAAGTTGGAGAGCACGATCAAGATGTCGTTGAAGTCCGTGTCGCCGTCGTCATCCAAGTCGGTTGGACAAGGAAGGCTGACGTCACCACCGAAGTAGAGCTCCACGCCCCAGTCAATATCGGGGAAGCCGATGTTGTCGTAGGACACGAAGGTGGTCAAACCACAGGAGGCCGACAAGATGTAGGTCTCGGACACAGTTGGTGCATCGGTGGTGCCGATTGCGGCGAACCCGTCGGTGCTTGGAGGGAAGTCCAACGACACCACGAAGTTGGCGTCGGCAGGAATCACCACTGGCTCGGGGAACGTGGCTTGGAAGATGCCGGTACCTGCGTTGGAGCAGTACTGGGCAGGGGAACCAAGCTCGGTCAAGTCAACACCAGGTGCGGTTGGAGCACCACCATCGCTGTCCAACCAAACCTGCACGGTGGCGGGGAGGCTGGTGCCGGTGTTTTGCAGAGCAAAAGACACACAGGACAGGGAAAGTTCCATGCCAGGCATGATGTCGGTGGCCGAGTATGGATTGGCGAAGGTGTTCTCGGTTGTAATACCGCCACCAGCACAGGCGACACCACCACCGGTCAACAGCGGGTCGGCTGCATTCGCGGGGTAGATGAAGTCAGGCACCACGGAGCAACCGTCGTTCACGATGCCATCGCAAGGATCGGTCACGGTGGTGTCGGAGGTGATGGTGATGCGGTAGTTGCCGGCGCACTCAAGGAGACGCTGGGAACCATCGTCGTTCAAAGCCACACCAGCCCAGATGGCGTAGGTGCCAGCGGGGATGAAGCCGGAGACGTCGGTTTGGGAAATACAACCAGCAGCATTGACCTCGGTGGCGAAGATGACACCAGCGTCGATGCAGTCATCAACATTGTTCACAACCAAACCTTGGAAGGGGAAATCGGCGATCGAGGTGTAGATGATCGCGCCACCTGGGTGGTCGTAGAGCATCCAGTCGGTGTCACGGATTTCTCCACCGTCGGGATCGGCGGGGTCAACCACACCGCTGTACGAGGTACCCGAGAAGGTCACGCCGGCGGAAATGTTTTCGAACTGGAAGGGCAAGGTGCCGTTGCAGCCACCGTTGGCGTCGACGCCACAAGGTTCAACTTCAACGTCGTCGCCAGCTTCAGAGGAGACCTCACACACAGCACTGGGGTCAGAGCTTGCACCGAGGTAGTACGCGAAATCACCGGCGCCACAGTCGTAGCCGTCGAAGTCGATGCCGAAAGGCACCAAGAAGTAGTCACCTGCGGCGGCGAAGACTTGCTCGGCCCGCTCACCATCAGCAGGGGCGTAGGTGTAGGTCACCAGCTGGCTGAAGTTGTCGCAGAAAGCAGGATCGGCCGCGTCATAAGGAATGACGGTCAAGAACATGTCGGCTTCGGCTGCGAAGGTCAAGTCGATCGCACCACCAGCGTGGGAGAAGAGGAACCAGTCCAAGTCACGGGTGTCGACTGGGTTTGCTGGATCAGTTGTGTCGGTGGTGGTGAAGAGGTTGCCGCAGATCGTCTGGCCATCGCTGATGAAGCCAGGAGCGCCGGAGGAACCAAAGCAAGGGTCATTGATGTCGCCTTCGCAGCCTTCACCCTCGTCGATGGCACCTGCAGGGCAGGAGAACGCGCCGAAGAATGTGGTGTTCGAAGGGGATGCGACTGGAAGCAGATCGCGTGATGATGGCGCAGCAACAAAGGCATTGCCTTCACTCGCCACCGCCAAAAGGGTAATTGTGGTCAACATGGTCAAGAATCTCCGTGTAATGGAATCCAAAGGGTGGAGAAGGAACTGAAGTTCCTTCGTCGCCATCGTCCAAAATAAACCTGAACTTCGGCTTCTCCAAACAAATCCGTTCCAAGAACCGGATTGGATGCAAAAAAATGCCCTCAAACGACAAGACGTCCGAGAAGTCGGGGCAAATCGCACTCCATCTGTGCCAGATCACGCAACTCGATCCACTCGTCTGGCTGGTGGGCGTTCTGGATGCTTCCAGGACCCCATAAGAGGCTCTTAACGCCCAGTTTCTGGAACAACATGCCGCCATCGGTCCCAAACGGAGCCCCATGCGTGGCCAAGGAAACACCCATCTGTTGCAGCGCCATCCGCAGATGCAGGTTTGCATGTTCTGGCATCGGTGGAGAAAGAGCATCCCTCGTCATGCACAGGTTTTCCCCAAGAAGCGTCGCCAAGTGGGCTCGAACTCGAGACTCCACCTCCTCAGGATCAACCCCGGGCAACAACCGGACCCCGACCCCGAGGCGGGCAGCGTCTGGAACGACATTGATCGCACTCCCCCCCTCAATGATCGCCACGGTGAGCACCAAGAACGGTGCTTCCGGAAACCGATCGGCGTTGGGACCGCCCTCTTGTTCGAACGCTCGACGGAGATCCGCCAGCAGGACCGCAGCTTCTGCCAGAGGTTCAATGGCATTGAGCCCATCTTGGGGGAAGGCGGTGTGCGCGTTCTTGCCCCGAGAGTTCAACGTGAACCGAAGATGACCTTTGTGCAAGGTCACCATTTTGCCAGACGTGGGCTCACCAATCAGCGCCTCTTGCGGCAGCACACTGGGGTCGAGTTGTTCAGCCATTCGAGCAATGCCGTGCGAGCCCACCTCTTCGTCGTAAGACAACATCAGCACCAAAGGTCGGGTGGCACGCGGAGCAACCTGCGCAAAAGCGTTGATGGCAATGGCATCGAACCCCTTCATGTCACAGACACCTCGTCCATACAAACGGCCCGACTGCTCGCGGACCACAAACGGGTCACTGGTCCAACCATGGGCTTCCACGGGGACGCAATCAAGATGGCCCGAGACAATCAAGCCATCGCGCGTGGCATCCACTTCAGGACCAGCCCAAGCAATCAAATTTGCCTTCTGCCCCGAGGCATCGTAGATCCGTTGTCGCCGAACCCCGGGGATCGACTCCAACCAAGATTCAACCAAATCCACGGCGGCCAAGTTTGAGCCTGAACTGGTGGTATCAATTCCCACCAGAGCATCAAGCATTTCACGAACTGGGGGGCAGGCCAATGTCATGCCGTCAGCTGGAGTAGTCGGGGATGAAGGGTTGGTAGGCATCACCCTGCTGGGCAAAGTCTGCGGCCAAGTCCTGACAGAACTTCGCATAGACCTTGCTGATTGCTTCCAAATCTCGCAGATCGGTGGTTTCCACCGTGGTGTGCATGTACCGAATCGGCAAAGAGCACAAACCACTGGGGATTCCACCTGCACGAAGGAAGATGGCATCGGTGTCGGTTCCCGAACGCCCAGGGGTGGCCGCCCGTTGAATGGCAATCTCTTGAGCCCCAGCCGAAGCAAGAAGTCGACGAACCACTTCGGGGTGCATCGCCGAACCAATCGCGACTTCAGGCCCCCCGCCCAAGACACACTTGCCATGCTTGGCATGATTGATGCCAGGTGAATCTGTGGCATGGGTCACGTCCGTCACCAAAGCCACATCTGGAGCCAAACTTTCAGCAATCATGGCCGCACCGCGAAGACCGACTTCTTCTTGAACGGTGGAGACCGCCACCACGCGGATGCCTTCAGGCACACCTTGTTCACGCAACAGACGAAGGGTCTCGGCGGCCGCGAAAGTGCCGACTCGATTGTCGAGGGCACGAGCCACCAGCAGGTGCTCGCCCAACGGCAAACTGCCGGCGGTAAAGACACCAGGGTCGCCAATGTTCACGCGGGACAACGCTTCCTCTCGAGACCGAGCGCCGATGTCCACAAAGAGTTCATGCAACTTACGAACCTTGGCATCGCCGGCCTTGTCCTGCAAATGCACCGCGGTCGCGCCGACAAAGCCCAAGACCGTTTCGTCCACACCGTCAACGGTGGATTGGAAGCCCACGCGATTGCCCACCACCGTGGCAGGATCAATCCCACCGATTTGAACGCAGTACAAGAAGCCGTCGTCGGTGATGTGATTCACCATCAAACCGATTTCGTCAGCGTGCCCACACACCGCCACCGTGCAGGCGGCATCTTCATCGCCGATCGCCGCGAAGCAGTTCCCATACGCGTCGTTCCAGCGTTGGTCGGCCCATTGACCGGCGTAGTTGGACCACAACTTTTGCCCCTCACCTTCAAATCCGGTGGGGCTGGGCGTGTCGAGGAGGGTTCTGAGGAACGAAAGAGATTCTGATCGCATGGTCCATGATCCTACGCGGGGTCGGATACCCTCGCGTCATCATGATTCCCACCGCAGCTGTTGTTGGCATGGTCCACGTCCGAGCCCTCCCGGGAACCCCTGCGGGCCAACTTTCGCCAGGTTCGATCGCCGAACGGGCGGTGGACGAAGCCAAGACGCTCGCCGAGTCCGGATGTGATGCGGTCCTGCTCGAGAACATGCATGACGTGCCTTACCTGTGCGGCCAGGTGGGGCCCGAGATCGTCGCGGCCATGACCACGGTGGCGGTGGAGGTTCGCAGAGCGGTCCGCATTCCCATTGGATTGCAGATTCTTGCCGCGGCCAATCTTGAAGCCCTGGCGGTGGCCCACGCGGCGGCGCTTCATTTCGTACGGGCGGAACATTTTGCCTATGCCCACGTCGCGGATGAAGGCATGATGCTGGAAGCCTCGGCCGGACCACTGTTGCGTCACCGAAAGCATTGGGGCGCGGAGAACATCAAAATTTATGCCGATGTGCAAAAGAAGCATGCGGCCCATGCCATCACCAATGATCTTCAATTCGATGAGTTGGTCCGCGGCACGAGGTTTTGTGGATGCGACGGCGTCATTGTGACCGGGGGCTCCACGGGGCAACCCACCAATCCTGAGCACATCACCGCCGCAGCATCAAGTGGTACCACGTGGGTGGGTTCGGGAGTCACCGCCTCCAACCTTGCAACCTGTTTTGATGCGGGAGCACAAGCCTGCATCGTGGGATCGAGCTTGAAGTGCCATCAAGACTGGCGCGAACCCCTCGATCGAAAGGCCATCGATGCTGTGATCGCCGCCCGGGATGCTCACCGAGGGTGACGCTCAGGCGTCTTCTTCGGCTTTAAGTTCCCGAAGCGCTTCGACCAAGCGATCAATGTGTTCGTCGGTATGGGCCGCGCTGATCTGAACGCGAAGTCGTGCTTCACCCTCGGGGACCACGGGATACCCAAAGCCAATCACAAAAACACCCTTCTCAAGCAACCGCTCCGAAAGACGAATGGCCCGGGCGGTATCACCCACAATGATGGGACAAATGGCGGTTGGGCTCTCTAGGACTTCAAAGCCGGCGTCGCGGATGCCTGATCGGGCCCGTTCAACGTTGGCGCGAAGACGCTCAACCCGCTCAGGCTCTTCCTGCAAAATTTTGATCGCCATCTCGGCGCTCGCGGCCACGGTGGTCGGCAAGGCATTGGAGAACAATGTGGGGCGCGCTCGCTGGACCAACAGATCGATCGCGGTTTGTGAACCGGCCACAAAGCCACCAGCGCCCCCACCCAACGCCTTCCCAAGCGTGCCGGTGAGAATGTCGACCTGATCCGAGCGCAAGCCACAGTGTTCATGGGTGCCGCGACCGGTTTGGCCCATCACACCATGACCGTGAGAATCATCCACGACCAACATGGCCCCGAACTCATCACAGAGCGCCCGAATTTCAACCAACTTCGCGATGTCGCCTTCCATGGAGAAGACACCATCCGTGACCACCCAGATCACTCCATCGAAATCAGTATCAGCCCGGAGCGTGGAAAGTCGCTCACGCAAATGATCCATATCCGAGTGGCGGTACACGGTCTTGCGCAAGCCCTTGTGCATGCCCGCGGCCAGCCGAATCGCATCGATGATGCATGCGTGGTTCAACTCATCGGAAATGATGGCGTCAGCCGGAGTGCACAAGGTTGGGAACAACGCCTCGGTTGCCGTCCAACACGACACGAAGGTGTAGCTGGCCTCAAAGCCAAAGAACGACGCGATGCGTTGCTCGAGTTCATGGTGGGCAGAGAATGTTCCACAAATGAATCGGACCGATGCCGTGCCCCCACCATGTCGATCAAGTCCCTCATGACCGGCCTGCACCACGCGGTCTTCGTTGGCGAGCCCGAGGTAATTGTTTGAACAAAAGCACAGGACCTTGCCATGTCCGGCAAGCGTCATTTCGGGGCCCATCGCACTTTCAATGGTTTGAAGGTGCTTCCATTGCCCTGAGTCTTTCACCCCTTGCAACAAGGTTTGGGCTCTTGATTCAAAGTGTTCATTGGCGGAGGCCGTCGGCATCACATGGTCCTCGGTGTTTCTTCGCATTCGGTTTTGTTCTGGCCGTGCGCGTTGCGAATGCCAGGGATGAGATAGTCGTCCAGGGCGGCGGCCAAGTCCAGTCCGCGACGGAAGCCCCAATCACGCCGCGCGGCGGAGTCGTCCACATCTGCGGGCCATGAATCGACAATCTCCGACCGGATGGGATGAACGTCGTATTCCACTTCAAAATCAGGGAACCGCTCTTGAAGGGCTTCTTCGAGCTCGGCCGCAGTCGGTGCAAATCCACCAACGGCATACACATTTTGCTTCAAACATGACCGCGGGGCAGAAGCCAAAGCCAAGGTGGCCTCAGCCGCTTCAGGCATGGTCATAAAAGGAAGTCGAGCATGACGCGGAACAAAGCAGGTTCCTTTTTCACCCCGGACTGCGGCATGCACCATCTCGGGGGCGTAATCGCTGGTCCCCCCAGAAGGGAGGGTTTCCGCCGACAACAAACCGGGATACCGGATCGATCGGAAATCCAAGGTGCCGCCAGGCGTTTGCCCCAGCATCCGCCCGCACTCCTCAGAAAGCCACGTGCCGGCTTGTTCCATGGCCCGCTTGGTCACGCCGTACAAAGTCCGAGGGGCCAAAGCTTCATCTTCAGTGAGCGGATGGCTTTGGCTGGCGTCCCTGCCGTGCACGGCAATAGAGGAGGGATACACAAACCGCACCGTGTGTCCATGTGCTTCCGCATGGGACATGGATTGACGCATCAAATTCCAAGTGGCGTCGGCATTGATTCGCCACGCCAAATCAGGATGCTTCTCCCCCGCCGAACTCAACAGTGCGGCGAGATGGATAACCAATCCAATGCGCCCCGTGAACAGTGATTCCACCAAACTCGGATCGAGAAGATCGCCTTGCACGCAAGCAGCGCCATCCATATCCACCGAACGCAGGTCGGTGGCCACCACCTCACGGGCCCCACCAGCAGCCAAACCACGCAAGATGGCATGTCCGACCTCACCAGCCGCTCCGGTCACCAAAACACCGGGTGCGTCGGGATTCAGGAGTTGGCCACCAGGACGCGTCATCGGAGTGCAGTGTACTTCGCGGAATCCGCCGCTTGAGGGGGCAGATTGGTTCGTGCCATCTGCTCCTCGGCGTCAGGATCGAAGACCCGGTCGCAAAATTCACACTTCCAATTGCTCTCGGGGTCCCGGTGCGATTGCATCCGCTTTCGGCAGGCTGGGCAACGCCCGGCGGCGAGCACCCGTCGGCACCAAGCCCGGTACGCGACGCGGATCACAATTCCAATCAAGACCGCAAAGGGAAGAGAGAGAAGGGCTGAGCCGAACATCACGATCGTGGCTGGTGGGAACAAGAAGACGGTCGGCAGAGCAATCAGGAAGGCAATGGTGTAAAACC
Organism: uncultured Phycisphaera sp.; assembly: GCA_963978155.1. Classification (GTDB taxonomy): domain Bacteria; phylum Planctomycetota; class Phycisphaerae; order Phycisphaerales; family SM1A02; genus UBA8653. Next base: position 25,680 of record CAXBRK010000008.1, read on the forward strand.
AAAAGCAGGCCAGGCCCCAGCCGCCCCGCAATGCTCGAAGAATGCCATATATGGTCATGGGAGCCCGATCTTAGGCCTGCCACCTGCTGGAAGCGGAGGGCCCGGAGCCAGTACCCAGTGTGGGATAGAATCCCCTCTCATCGCGAGGTAACACCATGGATTACATCTCTCCCGAAGACAAAGTTCGCCTCGAGGAGCAACTGAAGGCCTGCATCGAGATGCGCCCCAAAATTGTGGAGCGCATCGCCGAAGCGCGAGCCCTCGGAGACCTCAAGGAAAATGCGGAATACCACGCCGCCCGTGAGGATCAGGGCATGAACGAGGCCAAGATCCGCGACTTGGAGGAGCGTCTTGAAAACGCACTCGTCATGTCAAATTCCGACATGCCCGAGGATATGGTCTTCTTGGGGGCCCGGGTGAAGCTTCGAGACACCGATACTGAGGCAGAATCCATCTACAAGCTCGTTGGCGAGGCCTCGGGAGATTTCGACTCGGACGAAATCGAAGTCACCACCGGCTCTCCCATGGGGGAATCCCTGATGCGGGCCCGGGTGGGCGAAATCATCAGAGTTGATCTCCGGCGAGGCCCCAAACGCTTTGAGATTGTTGAGATTCTCTAAATGCTGGGCCAAGTTCGGCCAATGCTGAGCCGAAACCCTTGCTGAAATCCTGCGAAAGTGGATTTCATCTGAAATCAGACGGTGGTTCCGGGTACGATGGAACTCCCGAAAATCGCTCTCTGGAGCACCCGAAAGGATTCCCGCACATGTCTTCAACCAAGACTCCACAAATGGCGACCCCTCGCGGATTCACCATTGTCGAATTGCTGGTGGTGATCGCGATCATCGCCCTCCTGGTTTCGATCCTCTTGCCCGCCATTGGGAAAGCCCGTGATCAAGCCAAACTGACCCAGTCGCTGTCCAACCTTGCTCAGCTGGGCAAAGCTCACGCTTCCTACGCGGCAGAATGGAACAGCCGTCAACTTACGCTCATCGATGACAACTGGGCCAAGTACGGGTTCACCGCTGGCCAAGCCCAGAGTGCTTACGCCGCAGCCCACGGCAACGGAACGGCTTCATGGCACCCCCCCGTTGATTTGGGCTGGGGCTACCCAAACTGCGATGGATCGCAGCCTTTGACCTACTTCCGGTACTTCCAGTCCCCAGGACAAACCGGAAATGTCTCGCTGATCCAGCCAATTGTGTTTAACGGAAGCAACGGCATCGAATATTTCGGCGCCTTCCGTTTGGCGAACTGCAGACAGTTCAACCAATACGTCTCGGGCAAGTTCTACGACAAATCCTTCTACGCTCCGAAAGATACCGTGGTGCAGGAAGCAATTTCGAATGGTTCATCGGGCTGCAACTGCTTCGATGATCCCGGCGAATACTGTGACCTTCCGCCTACCCCCGGGGTCGGCCAAATTCCTGTTTGGTCCTCCTACGTTCTTTCTCCGGCGGCCATGTTCTCCCCGAACTTCATGACCCCTACGGCTCAACTGCCTTTCGGCAACCCGTATCAGAAGCCTGGCACATTCCGTTCCCCCGGCATGGACCAAGCCAAATATTCCGCACTCAAGACCCACATGACCGAGCACCACTGGCTGCAAGCACGGCGTGCCGAGTGCAACCCAAGCTTCCAGCCTGGTACCTACGGTGGTTGTGAGCCTTATTACTTCAATGGCTCCTGGGAATCGAACCCTGCCACCCTCTTCTACGACGCCCACACCGAAACCGTTGGTGTCCGGAAAGCAGAGCGAGCCGATGGTCGAGTCCTCGCCCAGCAACAACAAGCTGGTCAGTACCCCGCAGGCCTGTGGCACAAGCAAACCACGTTTGGGGCCGACGGCTACTACAGCGATACGGCGTACGACTTCGCCCAAACCTCGTTCCACATCCTGACCACCGAAGGCATTCGCGGTCGGGACATCTTGGCCGACTGATCCTGGCCAAAATTCGGGAATCCACCGACCGGCGTCCTTTGGGACGCCGGTCTTCGTTTTGACCGATACCATCACACCCCATGGCGAGAAAGCGAATCATCACGCCGGAGTTGACGCCGGACGATCAGAGCGGAGAACCATCCGTCCGTCCCGAACAGCTGTCGGACTACCTTGGACAACCCGAACTGGTGGAACGACTTCGGATCTCTCTGGAAGCAACCAAAGATCGCGGCGGCGCTTTGGACCATGTGCTTCTGCATGGGCCTCCTGGGCTTGGCAAGACCACCCTGGGACGAATCATCGCCAATGAACTTGGCACCACCCCTCATGCGACATCGGGACCTGTCCTGATGCAGCCCAAAGATCTGGTCGGCATGCTTTTGAAACTCCAAGCCGGAGATGTGCTGTTCATCGACGAGATCCATCGCTTGCCCGCTCCGGTCGAAGAGTTCTTGTACTCCGCCATGGAAGATTTCCATGTTGATGTCACGATCGACTCCGGCCTGCACGCCACCACCGAGTCCTTCAAACTCCAACCGTTCACTCTGGTTGGCGCGACCACCCGAGCCGGGAGCTTGACCTCCGCCCTCCGCAGTCGGTTTGGCCTCGTCCACCACATGACGCTGTACGACGACGATGGACTCCGCGCCATTTTGGAAGGCGTTGCTGGTCGACTGAAGTTGAATGCCGCCCCAGAAGCATTGGCAGAACTGGCGGGCAAATCACGCGGCACCCCGCGCATTGCCATTCGACTGCTGCGCCGGGCCGACGACTGGGCACGAGCCCGAGGGAGCGGTTCGGTGGATCTTGAAGCAGCACAAGCTTGCTTGGAACTCTGGGGCATTGACCACGCGGGAACCGACGAGTTGGACCGGCGCTACCTCACGACCTTGGCCGAGACGTATCGAGGCGGACCCGCCGGCGTCGAAGCGCTGGCGGCCACGATTGGAGAGGACGCGCGAACCCTCGAAGATCTGGTTGAACCTTTCCTGCTGCAAGAGGGATTGGTGGCGAGAACGCGTTCAGGCCGTCGATTGACGGACGCGGGAGCGCACCACATCGGGTGGACGCCACCCGATGCACAATCCCTGTTCGGAGAAGACGACCGATGAACACCAACGAAACCCTTCCGAAGATCGCGGAGGACATCACCGCCCTCATTGGCGGGACTCCCATGCTCCGTGTGCGGAACCTCGACACCGGCCCCTGCACTTTGTTGCTCAAGTTGGAGTGCCAAAATCCCGGCAACTCCATCAAAGATCGCATTGCGGTCAGCATGATCAACCGGGCCGAAGAGGAAGGACAGCTTCAGCCAGGTGGGACCATCTATGAAGGCACCGCAGGGAACACGGGGATCGCCTTGGCCTTGGTGGGCGTGAGCCGTGGATACAAAGTCAAGGTGGTGATGCCCGACAAGATGAGCGCGGGGAAAATCTCCCATCTCAAAGCGCTTGGCGCAGAAGTGGTTCTGACCCGTTCCGACGTGGGCCGCGGGCACCCGCAGTATTACCAAGACTTGGCCCGTGCTCTCGCCCAAGAAGATCCCAACGGATTCTTCATCAATCAGTTTGAAAACGCCGCCAATCCCACGGCCCACCTCGAAACCACGGGTCCTGAAATTTGGGCCCAGACTGAAGGCAACATCGATTGCTTTGTGGCCGGGATCGGCTCGGGTGGCACGGTCAGTGGCTGTGGCACCTACCTCCGGGAAAAGAATCCTGATATTGAATTGGTGTTGGCCGATCCCGTCGGCTCCATTTTGGCGCCTCTGATCAACGAAGGAAAAACCATCGAAGCTGGGTCATGGCTGGTGGAAGGGGTCGGGGAAGACTTTGTGCCGGATATCGCCGAGATCTCGCTCCTGAATGAAGCGATCACGGTGGACGACAAGGAATCCTTCTTGGCCGCACGGGAATTGCTTCGCGCAGAAGGCATCATGGGCGGTTCATCGACGGGTTTGCTGGTGGCGGCGGCGCTCCGATGGTGCCGAGCCCAAACCGAACCCAAAACCTGCGTGACGTTCGTGTGCGATTTGGGCGCGAAATACATGGATCGTCTGTTCAACGATGTCTGGATGCGCGATCAAGGCCTCCTCGAGAAGCACGCTTTTGGCGATCTCAGAGACTTGATTGGATGCAACCACATTGAAGGCGAAGACCACGTCTTTCAGCCGGATGAACCACTCGCCCAGGTCCACCGCACCATGCGTCTGCACGACATCTCTCAAGCCGTGATCTTGGACGGTCAGAATCCAGTTGGCATTGTGGATGAGTCTGACGTGCTTCGGGCAGTCGTCGCCGATCAGGAGGCCTGGGAACGTCCGGTCTGTGAGGTCATGTCGACCAATCTTGAAACCATCCCCCCCGAAGCGAGCACCGACGACTTGTTGCCTATTTTTGCTCAAGATCGCGTGGCTATTGTGGCTTCCTCGAATCAGTATTTTGGGTTAATCACCCGAATCGACCTTTTGAACTTCCTCCGGCAAAACCAATAAGGAAAACGCTGTGGCCCACATCGAACCCCATCACGGTTTCTCTACCCGTTGCATCCACGCGGGGCAATCTCCCGATCCCGTGACCGGGGCCGTCATGCCGCCGGTGTCCTTTTCTTCGACCTACGCGCAGTCGTCACCCGGTGAACATGCGGGATTCGAATACTCACGCAGCCACAACCCCACCCGCTACGCCTGGGAACGGTGCATCGCACGACTGGAAGGTTCGGAACTCACCGAATCGGATGATGTCACCTATGGAGGCTTTGCCTTTGCTTCGGGGCTCGCGGCGATTGCCACCCTGCTCGACCACCTCCCGGCGAACGCCAAAGTTGTGGCCTCAGACGACTTGTACGGTGGCACCCATCGTCTCTTCCGCCAAGTGCGGGCCCGTTCCGCCGGACTCCGATTTGAATTCGTTGATGCGAGCGACCCCAACAAGGTCGCCGAAGCCGTCGATGCGGAGACGGCGTTGATTTGGGTGGAAACCCCAACCAACCCGATGCTGAAGGTGGTGGACCTCGCGGCCATTGCCGCGATCGGAAAAGAGCATGGCGTTCTCACCGCCTGCGACAACACCTTCTGCTCCCCCGCCATCCAACAGCCCCTGACCCATGGCATTGACGTGGTGATGCACTCTTCAACCAAGTACCTCGGCGGCCACTCCGACGTGGTGGGGGGCGTCTTGGTAACCGGGAATCCCGAGTTGGCCACGAAGTTGCGCTTCTTGCAAAACTCAGTGGGCGCTGTGATTGGGCCCATGGATGCCTACTTGAATCTGCGGGGCACCAAGACGTTGGGTATTCGGATGGCCCGGCATGCGGAGACTGGTATGAAGCTGGCCACCATGCTCGAAGCACATCCAAAAGTCGAGCGCGTGGTGTATCCGGGACTGGCCTCCCACCCTCAACACGCCATCGCGCAGAAGCAAATGGGTTCCGGTGGTGGCATGATCACCGCGACGTTGGCCGGTGGCCTCGACGCCTCGCGAACCTTCCTCGAGTCGGTCAACCTGTTCACCCTGGCGGAAAGTCTGGGTGGCGTGGAAAGCTTGATTGAGCATCCGGCCATCATGACCCACGCCTCGGTCCCCGCGGCGGACCGGGCGGCGTTGGGGATCGACGATGGATTGGTCCGGTTCTCCTGCGGCATTGAAGAAGCCGAAGACCTTTTGGAAGACGTCGATCACGCCCTCGGCAAGATCTCCTAAAACAAAAAAAGCGGCGGCCCAATGGGCCGCCGCGTGGAGGACTCTCTCTTCCCTCCGGGATTAGCCGAGAAGGCTGAGCACCGCGGTGGGTGCGTTGTTGGCGAGGGCCAAAGCCTGGGTCGCCGCTTGGTTCATGATCTGCAGACGAGTGAGTTCTGCAGTCTCGAAGGCGTAGTCCGTATCACGGATGGCGGACTCTGCAGCTGCGGTGTTTTCGAGGCTGACGCCGAGGTTCTTGATGGTCGAACCCACGGTGTTCTTGCTGAAGGCACCGAGACGACCACGTTGGGCCGAGACTTGCTTGATGGCCAGGTCAACAATTTCTTGGGCGGAGGTCACGCTGCCACCGTCGACGCTGGCGCTGCCACCGGACTTGAGGTCGTCCAAGTAACCAGCGACGCCGTTGCCCAAGAACTGGGAGCCGACGGTCTTGATGCCAATGGCGGTCTTGCCGGCATCATCAACCGATGGGGAGAAGTTAAAAGTTGCACCGCCACCAGTGATTTGGAACGTGTCTTGCTCCCCAGCTTGATTGGCGGCGGAAGAGCCGTCCAAGGTCAACTCAAGATCGAGGTTGCCCGTGGAGACGCGAGCGTTCAAACCGTTGGTCACGGCTTGCACACCGTTGATCAGTGCACCCAAGTCCACTCCTGTAGCGGAAGCATCGGCGATCGAAGCCACGGCGACGTCGGTGGTGAAGGAGCCAATGTTGGACTGGATTGCACGTCCACGGATGCTTTCATCCGAGCCATAGTTGGTGCTGGTGATGGCGATGAAGTTGGCATCGGTTCCGTCTTGGGCCGCAGAGAAGCCAAGCTGTTCACCGTACGAATTCAAAGCCGCAATGATGTCATCTTGGCTGGTACCTTCCGTGAAGGTGAATTGCTGCACACCCTGTGAGGTGCTGATTTCAACCGTACGTGACTCGGTACCGGTGGTATCACCGTCACCATCCGCATCAAAGGTTGCACCAGTCTCGAAGTAGAGCTCGGCTTGTTCGGCCGCGGTTTGGACCGAGATGTTGACGTCGATGGCGTTGGAACCCGAGAACTTCGCGCTGTTCACGCTGGCGTAGGTCCAGGTTTGGTCATCGAAGTTGTTGTCGAAGGTGTAGTCGAAGCCACCGTTGAGGAGCTTCTGACCGTTGAACTCGGTAGAGCTGGCGATGCTGTCGATCGTGGAGAGGATCGAGTCGATCTGCTGCTGGTTGGCCGCACGTTCGTCGGAGGAGAGGCCTGCTTCGTTGGCGGACTGACCCACCAAAGATTGGAGTTCGACCAAGAGGTTGTTGATCTCTTGCAGACCACCCTCGGCGATGTTGACCATTTGCTCGGCACGTTCGGCATTGCCGATGGCGGCGTTGATGGCGGCTTTTTCAGCTCGGAGGCTTTCCGAGGCGATGAGGCCGGCGGGGTTGTCGGATCCACGGTTGATGGAGACACCGGTGGAAAGACGCTCGAGCGTTTGGGTCATCATCGACTGCTGTTGGCCGAGCACCCGACGGGCGAGCATGGAGGAGACGTTGGTGTTGATGCTGGACATGATTGCTCCGAAAGAGAATGCCCCCATTCCTTCGGGGGTCTTGAACGGACGCGGCTTCCTGCCCTCAAAATTTGACTCGGCTCCCCGGACTCCGCCGGGAATGACGCGAACACATCGCGTCGGCTGGTCGTTCTATCGGTCCAATTGGGAGGCTTCCTCAATTCTGGATCGACTTTTCCGGACTTTTTGCTGTTATCGGACTCTTTTTGGCCCGATCTCTGCATCAGGCCTTCCGCTTGGAGACCCCCGCGGGGGCAATTCTCAGCTGGGGCGACTGCTCACCGGCGAACTGAGGGATGGTCTCACTGGAAGCCGCCCGCTCATTTTCTTGCCGAATGGCCTCCCAAATCTCCTTGCGGTGGACGGTGACCGCCTCTGGGGCCCGGATCCCCAAGCGGACTTTGTCGCCGCGGATATCGACGACGGTGACTTCAATGTCGTCACCAAGCATGATGGTTTCATCGCGATGTCTAGACAGTACGAGCATTCGGTTCCTTCCTGGTTCTCGTGCTGAGGTGAAAGATGGTGGCGGGTGGACCACCAACAATCAGGCAACAGTTATGCGGTCCGCGCAGCGCTGGCGGCTTCGAGTTCCACAATGACGTGACGCGTGGTCCAACGCTTTTCGGCCAAGACCAACTGCATGCCGCGTCGTGAGGCGGATCCAACCACCAAAGGTCCTTGGAGGTTGGCGGTCAACGTGTTCTGGTACCGGTTGACGATGACGAAAACTTGCGCGTCCTCGATCTGGTTGGCGCCAAGCTCTTCCAGTTGTTCACGCCGGATGATCGCTTCAAAGTCGGGAACCCAGTACTGAGGGTCCGTGACGACAAAAGCCAAATCTTCCTGATCACAGGATTGGAACCAGTAGAAGCATCCCTCTTCATCGGGCTGCAACAAAACCCACCGGGTTGCGTGGGCAAAGCCAAGCAGTCCGGATGGAAACTCGAGCACTCGGTCGCCATCGACGCTGACAGTACCGAATCGGGTGGTCTCGATTTCAAGATTGGACATCAAACACATCCTCTGAACCTCGTCCTTCCTGGACTCCCAACCAACGCGATTGGGACGTGCCTCCTGCTGGCCGTGCTGCGAGGTTGCTCAACACGGCACTTGGATATCGGCTCTATCCGAGCCAATTGAGCAGCGTGAGTTGCTGCATTCTTGCTGTCACCGCCAACGTGGCTTGCAGCTGTTGTTCTAAATTCGTCAATTGCAGCGCGGCGTCGGTCAAATCCAAGTCACGCGCTTCACCAAGCAAAGATGCTTCCATGATGGACAGTTCCGATTCGCGATCTTTGGCCAGAAGAAGCCGTTCGCCTCGGGCACCCGCCGCACCCCGAACGTCAATCAATCGATCCAGATCATCCTGAAGATCTTTGGCCGCGCGCTCAATCGACCAGTTGTCGTTCTGAAGCAGAGCCCGTTCCAAAGCCTTCAGGTGCGTAAACAGTGACTCGACCGCAACCATCGATCGATCTTCACCCGAAATCACATTTCCTGATACCGGAGTCAGCAACCCCAATGCTTCTGCGGCCCGCGAGCCGTTGGCCGGCGTGACCGTGAAGGTGCCGGTCACACCTCCGGAGTTGTCGGTCAACACGATGCCGTTGCCGGTGCTTGCGAGTTCCGCCGTGAATTCACCTGGGCCAATAGGAGGGGTCGCGGCCCCTGCGGCAGCCTGCAAAGCCGCGAGGACATCGCCCACGGTTTCTGCGCCCGCCAAGTCAACTTCGAACGAACGACCGTCGGCCAAACTGATGGTGAAATCAACGTCACCAGCCGGGTCAGGCAAACCAGTCTCAGGGTCAATGCTGCCCGAACGGATGGGAACGCCATCGCCGTCGTTGAATACGGAAAGTGGCGTGTCCAATCCCATCGAGCGAAGACCGAGCAGGGTGGCGGTATCTCCGCCATCCTCACCAACACTCATCCACGTTCCCGAGACTTCGTTGAACATGGAAAGGGTGCCGGCCTCCTCCACCTCAAGCCGGATGCCCAGATCCGCCGAGTCGATCAAGTTCTGCAGATCGGCAATGGTCTCAGCGCCCGAAAGGTCAACCGTTTGCACATTTCCACCGTTCTCGAGCCGGATGCTGCCCAAGACGCCGGACAATCCTTCGAGATCTGCAATTCGAGTTCGGCCGAGCAGCTTGGGTTGCGTGTCACCACCCGTGGTGGTGGCGCCCGCCGCAAAGGTGCCTTCGAGACCAAGGCCTGAACCAACATCCCCCGCCACACCTGCGATCACAAGATCATCAGCACCCGCCACGGTGAAGCTGAATCGGCTGCCATCGGTGGTGACGGTGGATCCCGGAGCAATGGTGTCAAGACCTGCTTGCAAGCGATCAAGAACTTCGCCAACCGTGGCGGCGCCATTGAGATCCACTTCGGCGGTGGTGGATCCCACCGTGAGTTCCACGACCCCGCCGTTCACCCCTTGGCCGTCCACGCCACCAAGATCTTCGAGGAACACCCCATCGGAGAGGGCCGGGTTCAAATCAACTTGGCCCTCGACGCGAGCACTGACCGCACCGAACGCTTCGTCGCCCGACAGTGTGATTGGCAGTCCCAACCCATTGTCATTGACCAAGCCTTCACCCGATCCGAGGTAACGAACACCGCCCAAGAAAGAGACAAATGGTCGTTGTCCACCATTTTGGCCGCCAAAGATGTGCAAGCCCTGCAACTCAGCGTTTGCTTCGGCAAACAGTTGATCGATCATTGATGACACGACCACCGCTTGCGCGGCACGAGAATCGGCATCTGCGGAATCGTCACTCTGCCCCACCGCCAGAGCGCGGGCTTCGGTGACCAGATCGGTCAACGAAGACAGGCTGGTGTCCACGCGTCCAAGGACCGCTTCACCCCAAGAAATGGCGTTGAGACGCTGGTCCCGACGCACCATGGAACTCTGCAGCAACTGGATGGCTCGGGTGGCTCGCGGATCATCACTTCCCCGTTGCAAACGGGTGCCCGAAGCGAAACCCAACTGCAAGTCCAACATCTCACGCTGCGTTTGCGCGATGGAACCACCCAAGAGCCGGCCGGCCAGAAGAGTGGGAACTCGAGATGCAATGGGATTCAAACTCATCTTGGACCTCACGCCAGGCGGAGCAACTCCTGCATGGTTTCGTCAAGGGTTTCTAAGAAGCGGGCTGCGGCCTGGTACTGGTTCTGCCAAGTGGTCAAATTGAGCAGTTCTTCATCCATGCTGACCCCGGATCGCTGTTGCATGGCCAGATCGAGATTCTCACGCACGATCGATGACGCTTGCAGCGCGTTGCGGGCCGAAGCCGTCCTTACGGCCACATCATCAACGTGGGTGATCCAGAAGTCTCGGAGCGAGCGTCCCCCCAAAGCCTCATTGTCAGCGTCTCCGAGTTGCGCCAACAGCAACGCAGTGCCATTGGAGCCTTCCTCCAAGTTGGATCCGGCCGCCAACAAACGTGGGTCGTCCACCAATGCCGAGCGGACCGCCAAATCACCAGCCCCACCTTCGAAGTACGAATTGATACCAATGGCCGCCAGAACACCTGTCGGATCATCGGAGAACTGAAGCGTCCGACCTGTCGGCGCGGTAAGCGTGAGGCGGCCACCATCATCCGCCGAAGCCACCACACCCAGATCACCAGCCGCGGCATTCACCGCGTCAACAATGTCGTCCACACTCATGGTGGCTGGATCGATGTCAATCGTGCGTGTCACGCGATCGCCGGTTTCCGGATCCAGAACATGCAGTGAGAACCCTCCGGCGGCCGGCGTGACCGGCAAGCCGAGGTCAGCCAACGGAACGGTTCGGTCGCCCAAACTGAATCCTTGCGCGACTTCCCAACCGATGGTGCCTTGACCTGAGCTGTGAGCACGATTGACTTGGAACACCAGCTGGTTGGTCAGCTCTTCCAAAGCGTCAATGGCCGGCTGAATGGTGTCCGCGTCTTGTCGGCGAAGGGCGGCGATTTCCCCTCCGGTGGGATTCAAAATGGTGCCATCGTTGGTCCGAAGTTCAATACCGCCGTCGGTTCGTTCAAACTCGAATCCAAGACTTTGGTTGCCGAGAACCACCGGAATGGAATTCACCTGGACCGTCACGGATCCCGCGGGCTGACTGATCACATCGATCTCCACCAACTGGGCCAGTTCGTCCAGTTTGAGATCACGTTGATCCTGCAAGGCTGAAACATCGCCATCTTGGGACTGAACA
>CAXBRK010000009.1:0-35474 GCA_963978155.1 uncultured Phycisphaera sp.
AAGCCGATGACAAACCGGCCCTCGACCGCGCTGCACATTTGATGGATGCGATCGCTGTTGAGAACGGTTCTTGGAACAGTATTCGTGGAGATTTGGCGCGACTCTACTCCGAGGCTGGATTAAACGACATGGCCCGATTTGTGGAACGGTAGACGCAAACCACCACCACCTTGTGTAAGGCTTTGAAGTCGATGGCAGCTGCAGGGCGTGATGATCGTCTGCACTTGATGTCTCGCCAAAGGTGTTCGCCACCGTGAGCAAGTGAGCAGCACAAAGAAGCAACCTCATCATGATTTGATCATACGAAGAGGACACGGCTTTGGGTGAGTGATCCGGGAGGATCAGTTGAACAGAGATCAGCCGACCAGTTGATATGCCGTATGAAATGTTGAAATTGGAAGACATGCCCAGCTATGAAAGTTCATAGCCAAGATCAGCCAAGGGCAGCCCGGTCATCTCCATCGTCCGCGTATTGCTCTGGGCATATCTCCCACAACAACGGTCCTCAACGTGCTTCCGCAAAATGGCGTCGCATCTCGTGCCAAAAACCGTTGAAAGGACACCGTCAAGCCTTCGAAGGTAATAGGCCATGGACGGGAACGAAAACGTTGCAGACTGGTTGACGTCATCGCGAAGGAAATGCCGGTTCAGCCGGCGTTGCAGCATGATCGTCGAGCCGGACAGAGAAAGGCGTTCCCGACCATCATCCACATCTGCAACGGGATCGGCACCACAGAATGCATAGATCCGGCCAAGAAAGGCATCGCGATCTTGGACCATCCATTCATACGGCAAGACCATGACACGGTCTTTGCCAAAAAGATCAACATAGACCTGGATCAGCCGGTCAAACTCGAAGTGGCCAAACCGAAATCCTGGCACGCGAAAATATTCACGCGGGCGCTCAAAGTATCGGCTGGGCGAGAGGGCCCCGCCGCGTGAAACGTACTGCTTGTACGAAGACAAAATTTGGTCGACTTGCCGTCGAATCACGATCAACACCTTGGCTTCAGGGAAGATGCGATGAAGACGACGGGCGTTCTCAAGGCTTTGGTACGACCCGGAGTGCGGGTTGCCCGAAAACTCTTCGTTGGACAGCACAGGGACAAGGCCCTTGGATTCAATCTCTGCCAACCGAGGACGAAAATACTCAGCCGTCGCAGCCTCGTCCCACTCCAAGGGGTGGGGCCGAATCAATTGATCAATCTGGTCAAGACCTTGGCAAGGGACGCCGAACGATCTAGAACCATTACAAAAGACCTGACGCTGGAGCCAAGTGGTGGCGGTCTTGTGATACCCGACGTGCAACAGCATCAATCGCTCCTTACGCCTTCACCGCAGGCGGTCTGCTTCTAAAGACACCACCCACATAGCCCCACAGGCGCACGTGGTAATACACCAAGAGCATCGGGAACGATCGAAGGGTCTCGAACGGTGTCTTGCCCTTGAGGAAGAGGTCGTTGTAAAGAATGGCAGCCAACGCAGAGAAGATGAACACGGCCGGCACCAGCATCGACCACCATGACCAGAGCACCGACGTGGCAAGGGCCAAGGGCAACGAGGCGTACGTCAGCATGAACGGTTTCATGTCGAGGCGATGCGGCAACTTGTGTCTCCTCACAAAGTCTGCCGCCGCCCGGCCGCCGTGGTACGCCTGGCGAAAGAACGCTTTGCGGTCGTAGTAATGCTCGTGCAAGACCACCGCTTTGGGACATGCCATCAGCTTGTAGCCTTGGGCTTTCAGACCAATCGTGAGCGACTCTTCATCACACGCCCCGGAGAATGAGACGTCAGGCTGGCCGTCATCTTTCACCGGCGGCAATTCACCATCCTCAGACCACATGCACTGAAGCAAAGGTTCACGCCGCACACACAGGTTCCCGGCGATCAACCGGCGAGCCGGGCCTTCTTTGGCAATGCGATGGGTTCCCCGAAACGTGAGGTCGTAAATACTCTTTGGCGGCGGGTCGAGCACCAGGCCGGTGACCGCGCCCACCTGTGGGTCGTGCATGACTTTAACCAGCTCTTCAATCCAGTTGGGCTTGGCCAAGCAGTCGCTGTCGAGAAAGGCCACCAAGCCACCGTTCGACGCGGCCACGCCACGATTTCGACTGAAATTTGCGCCACGATTGGAAGGATTGGTCAGTACGAGCAAGGGAAACGTCTCATGCTCGGCGGCGAAATCTTTGAGCATGGCCGGTGTGTCATCACGCGAACCGTCATCGACCACAATGACTTCAAGATTGGGGTGAGTCTGAGCCGACAAAGCATCAAGGCAGCGACGTGTCATTTCGGCTCGATCGCAGGTCGGCAGAATGATGGAAACCTTGGGCGTTGGAGAAAGGCTCATCGACCCATACCATATCGGCTCGAGGACCCTTTCCTATGCACGTGACCATTGGCATCATCACCAGCGGTCGACCTGAAGGACTGCTTCGACTGATTGACTCCCTCGACCAACTCACCTTCTCGGACGAACCGCCATCGCTCGAAATTTTGGTCGTCGACAACCATCCTGAGCAAACGGCTCGCGACTGTGTGTCGTCGATTGACTGTGCTCACCCATTGCGATACGAGGTCGAATCGAATCGCGGAATTCCCCATGCCCGAAATGCTGTCATCACCCTCGCCAAAGCCGAGACCGACTTCATTGTGTTTATCGATGATGATCAAACCGCGGATCCCCATTGGCTCGACGCTTTGCTCAAGGTGCAGCGCGACACAGAAGCCGATGTCGTCACCGGGCCCGCCATTCCCCAATACCCAGAAAGCACCCCGCCTTGGGTCCCCCGCTGCGGCGGCTTCGATTTGCACCGATTCCCTACCGGAACCGAACGTCCCTTTGCCTTCACCCACAATGTGATGACAAAGCGATCGGTCTTCGACCGGGTCCATCCCCATTTTGACCTCCGCCTCGTCTCCACGGGGGCCAGCGATACCCACTTCTTCCGACGGGTCGCCGAGTCGGGTCACCGAATCATCTGGGCCGACGAGGCCATCGCCTACGAATGGATCCCTGCCAAACGCATGAATGCCCGCTGGCTGCTGCAACGGGCTCTTCGTATTGGTGGCACCGATACCTTTATCGAACGAGACCTGGCGGGGAACGCCAAGGCCATCCCCACGGTCACGGTGCGAGCGATTCGCTACGCCATCCGAGGAATCCTCCGCTGCATTACTGGATGCTTCGAGGGCAAAGCGGGAATGGTGCGAGCGGGACGTGACTTCATGCATGCCGCCGGTCTGGTCGCTGGTCTTTTGGGCTACCGCTACCCCGAGTACAAAAGGGCAGACTGACCATGAAGATTGCAATTTGCATTTCAACCTTCAATCGCCCGCAAGGCTTGCACCAACTTCTGCGTTCTCTGTCCGCCATCACCGCCCCAACTGGGGCCGACATCACCTGCGTCATCGTGAACAACGATCCCGACGACCCAGCTCCCCAAGACATCGCATCCGAAGCAGCAGCATGGTTCCCCTATCCCATCAGCGTGCACCATGAAGCCATCCGAGGACTGAGCGCTCCGCGCAACTGCGCCCTTGCAGCCGTCGCCGAATCCGCTGAGTGGGTCGCTTTTATCGATGACGACAGCACCGCGGATCCCGAATGGCTCGCCCAATTGGTGCGGGTCCAACGGGAAACCGGAGCCGACGTGGTCACCGGCCCCGTCGTCCCTCGGTACGAATCCACTCCCCCAGCCTGGCTTGAGCAGGGCAACTTCTTTCTCACCAATCCACGTCCCACCAAATCGATTGTGACCTCGGCCTACACCAACAACGTCTTGATCAGCGTGGCGTTTCTCGAGCAGCACCGACTTCGCTTTGATCTTCGCTTTGGACGATCGGGAGGCGAAGACTCTCACTTTTTTGCCCGGGTCCAGCGTGCGGGAGCCCACATGGTGTGGTGCCAGGAAGCGATCGTTTTTGATGCGGTTCCTGATGCCCGGGCCAATGCCAAGTGGCTGTTTCGACGTCAGGTTCGCACCGGGAACAGCCGTACTCAAATCACGCGCGACTTGCATGGCCTCGCAGTAGCAGCCCTTTCATCAGGGGCGAAGTCAGCGGTATGGATCGTGGCCGGGTTAAGCGAATGCCTCGCAGGTTGCTTCTTGGGCAAAACCCACCGCGTGCAGGGGCTCTGCAAACTGGGCTGGGGATTCGGCCTCGCTCAGGGCATCTTTGCCCCACCATTTGAGGAATACATCGAGGAGCGTTAGTTCACCACGGAAGCGAGCGGCCGAGGAGCGACTCGAGCTCCGCGTTGGCCTCCGCGTAGCGTGATCGAAGGGACACAGCGGTTGCTTCAGACATCTTGTCCCGCTTCCCGCCCGCATTCGCCTTGGGAAAAGTAAGACCCGTACGGCAGGGCACCCCCAAGAAGGTCTCGATCCGATTCACCACCCGCTCCGGCTCGATGAAGAGATCCTCGGAGAACTCGACATGAAATTGACTCTGGGGGAAGAGTGCCATCCATCGCTTCAATTGCTGGGCGTACAGCCCCCGGGCGAAGTACGTGTACCTCTGGTGGGGATCACTTCGGGCAAAGGCTGAACGAGCAAGGCGATCTTCCTCGCCGTGGGTTCGTGCCTCTTCTTGCTCTAGGGCCTCCTCAAACGACAACGGCTCGTATCGGCGGCGCTGGGAATGCGCGTAGTGCGAATAGGCACGCTGGACGGGATCACGGAGGATCACCACCAATTTTGCGTTGGGAATCAGATCAAAAGCTCTTTGGGGCGCCCGGGGGTGATAGAGGTAATACGGCGTTGCTTCGCCAAGTTGAACCGGGTGGCCAAGTTCCCGCTCAAGGCGTTGCCGCCTGGTACGAAACAGGAAGAACGATCGGTAGACCCAAGACGGCTTCCAAGGTTGATCGAAATAGTGGCACTCCTTGCAGGTCGGGATCCACAAGGAAGGATGTTCTCCCAAGGAGGCAAAAAGCGACGTGGTCCCTGCTTTCTGGGTTCCCAAAATCAAGAAGTCCGGCAGCGGGCGAAACGCACTGGTCAGCAAAGCGGGCAAAGGAGGCCGCGGAAGATGGGCTTTCATCGGTCGATTACTCATCTCTTGATCCTTCACCATGAATCATCGGAGACGCCGCGGCCAGTTCATGAAGTTCCTGCAGAAGGTGGTGCATCGCGAAGGATTGCTCGCAATACCAGTTGATCCACCATGGTGTGGACTTGACCATCAATTCAGTTTGCTCGATTGACTTGACGTCCACGTCGACCTGCAACGGATAACCCAAGCTCCGGAAGTGCGCTAGGACCGGCGGCACGGACGCAGGCAAGTTGTCGAGCGGAAGAATGGTGGATCGCTCCGGGTGCTTTCGGGTGAATTCAACGATGCGGCGGTTGTACTGAATCCACATGGTGGCGGCTTTCGCAATCCGGAAGCGAAGCCCGCCAAGTGAAGCCACGGATGCCGCTCCTGGATATTGCCACTGCAATTCGGCATCGCCTCGCCGACGCAGGGAATGAATCACCTGGGTGGGATGGCGATACACAAAAACAAAGTGCGCATCAGGAGCAAGCCGGAGCCACTGCTCCAGGAACAATGCCGAACGGGGATCTTTCCATCCCCATGGAGACTGACCTGCCGACTTTTCGAGCAGTGATTGGGCGTCCTCCAACACATCGCCATCAAAAGCACCGGTCGAGCTAGGCGGGTCATACATTGATCGCCCCAAACGCTTCAAGGCGCGGTCGTGTAGTCCAATGAAATCAACATCTTCAAAGTAGCCCGGTTGGTTGGCCCGGCTGGGAGGCAACAGACGTTCTCCCAAATGGAGCCCCGAGGATCGCAACAAACTGGCGAGGAGGGAGGTTCCCGATCGATGCATTCCGGTTATGACGATTGGTCCACTCACGCCGCCATCCTCCTGGTCGACAAGGCGGCATCGGCACTTTCCTGTGATACTCTCGAAAAATGAAGATCGCGTACTTCCTTCCCGAATTCCCGAAGCTGAATCAGCCTTTCGTCACGGGCCAGATTCGGGAGATGGCCAGACTCGGACATGAGATCACCATCTACGCGCCCAAAGCGCCACCAGACGCGTTCGATCAGCACGATTACGAAGAGTTGAGCCATCTCTGGGTCGAACAACCGACTCCGGGCGCGTCTCGCATGACGAGAACGCTCGAAGGCTGCAAAGCGGTGCCAATGTCTTTGCTCATGGCACCAAGCATGACGGTCAAAGCGTTGAATCCGTTTCGGTTTGGTCGATACGCCCTCTCGTTCTCGCTGCTTCAGGCCATGAAGCCACTGCGAAGTCCAAAGCGCTTTGATGCCATCCACTGCCAGTTTGGTCCGAGCGGCGTTTTCGCGGCCATGCTGAAGTCCATCGGCGCTGTTTCTGGCCCTTTGATCACCACGTTCCACGGCCACGACGTGACCCGATACCCCTTGGAGCAGGGGAAGAATGTCTACGACCGATTGTTCGAAGTCGGCGTGAGATTCTTGGGGCTCGATCCGGTGATGGCCGATCGCCTCAAGGCGCTTGGGGCACCAGAACACAAAGTCATGGTGCATCCGCTTGGCGCCATCCCAGATGATTTCCCCCACCGAGATTGGCCAGAGCCACCAAATGATTCCCTGCGGGTCCTGTCCGTTGGACGCTTGGTGGAAAAGAAGGGATTCGCCGATGGAATCAAGGCGGTGGCCGCACTGAGAAGATCGGGCGTCAACATTCGGTACGAAATTGCCGGGGACGGCCCCCTTCAGGGTGAACTTGAAGCCCTGATTGACGAACTCGACGCGTCCGACGCCGTGGAATTGTTGGGCCCGGTTGATCACAACGACATCAGCAAACGACTTGAAATGGCCGACCTTGCTTTGGTCCCCAGTGTGAGGGCACGGGATGGTGATGAAGAAGGGACGCCCACCGTGATCGTTGAGGCCATGGCGACGGGGAGACCTGTGGTCGCGACCCGCCATGCTGGTATCCCATTCCAAATCGAACACGGCGTCAACGGCCTGCTGGTCCCGGAACATGCACCCGATGAACTCGCCGAGGCCATTGCCCAATTCGTCGATCCAGAGATTCGACAAAGAATCGGTGCAAACGGAAGACAAGTCTATGAATCCCGATTCTGCCTGCGAACATTGACCCGCAAACTCGAGGGCATCTACACATCGGTCGCCGAAGACTCCGAGGAGGGGTGAACCATCAAACGGTGCCGACCATTCACCATTCTGTTCCCAGGCCGTACCGGTTCCAGCTGGCTGACGTCTTCGCTGCAGAGCCATCCCGATGTGATCGCGGAAGGAGAAAAATTGGTGCACCTCCGAGGCAGAGCACAGCGGCAATGGGTGATGGGTCTCTTGGACACCGGAAAGCGTTCTGGAGCGGTGGCGGCTGGGTTCAAAACCAAATTGAAGGATGTGGACGACCACCACGACTTCACCGAGCTCCTCAAGGAGCATGATTTTCGAATCATCCTGATGACGCGACGCAACACCCTCAAGTTGGCGATCTCGACCTTGAACGCTCGGAGGCTGTTTGAACACCGGGGACAATGGAACCTGCAACACGGGGACGCTGGCCTGCCCCCCATGCGCCTTGAACGAACTCAACTTATGGCTTGCATCGAAGTGTGCGAGACCAAGGAGGCTGAGTTGAGATCCTTTGTGGCCAACCTCAATCTCAAACAGATCGTCCTGGACTACGACGACTTGCGAGGCCATCCGAAGCAGGAAATGGATCGCGTGCTTCAATTCTTGGAAGCACCTTCTCTGCCACTCCAAAGCAATGTCAAAAAGAACACCAGCGACAACCTCATCGAGGCTATCGAGAATTTTGACGAGGTCCAGCACTGGCTGCTTGGCACCCCGTACGAAAGAATGATTGGCGGCAGCTAACATCCCAA
Source organism: uncultured Phycisphaera sp. (assembly GCA_963978155.1). Lineage (GTDB taxonomy): Bacteria > Planctomycetota > Phycisphaerae > Phycisphaerales > SM1A02 > UBA8653. Next base: position 7,866 of record CAXBRK010000009.1, read on the forward strand.
CCGCCTCCGTATCGCCTTCCAGTGGTCACGCAATCGCTTCTTTCGCCATGCCCACTGTTCGTGTCGGAGAACATGAAGCTGGTCTTGGGACTGCTTGATGAGCGCGTGATCCTCGGGACGGTGCTCGAGCAGATAAGGGTGCAACCACCGCAAAAATTGACGGCGAAGGGCAAAGTGACCGCCGCTCGAAAACGTCTGACGAACGCATGACAAGGCGTGCTGCCGGTATCGGTGCAGGGGTTGATCCACCACAACGCCCGGAGTGGTGAGGGACAACTTGGCCACCATGACCTGATCTTCGTACATGCTTCGAAACACGTTGGTGAACCCTCCGAGCCCCCGCAGGACTTCCGTCCGGACGGTAAAGCCAATTGGGGTGGACGCAGTGTGGTGCAGGTACTTCGGGAGCAGGCCTGGAGAATGAAGCATCCGATCGCCCGGGGGACCGAGGTCCTGAACTTCATCGCTTCCCAGTCCGGGATTCCAGGAGAACCACCGCAGGCACGGGGAGAGAACGTAGTTGGCGTCAGGATGTCGCTTCAATGCCTCAAGATGAAGGTGCAGCTTTTCAGGTTCAAGAACATCATCGTGATCGAGAAAAGTCACAACATCGGAGGAAGCGTGCGCAACCCCAAGATTCCTCGCCGCACTCATCCCTCGGTTTTGCCCACCGGGATGACGGCAAATGATCATCTTTGATCCAAGTTGTTCCTGATACCTGCGCAAGATGTCGGATGTTCCATCCGTTGAGCCATCATCGGTAACAACCAGCTCCCAGTCCTCGAGGGACTGATTGATCACACTGTCGATGGCCTCGGCAAGAAAATTCTCGCCGTTGAAGACAATGAGCACAACCGAAATGGATGGCTTAGCGCTCATCTCTGATACCCCAAGTCACGCATCGTCTCGGCGGTGCGACGCCACACCATGTGCCGTGACCAGAAGTTCAATTCACGACGCCATGAATCGACTGTTGCAGGGCCGTAGAAACCCATGGGCTCAGGGGGAGACGCAGGAGCCAGCTCCCCACGCATTCGATATCCGGATGAATCAGCCGCGGACAGATCGGCACGCTGGGTGCTGAGCATGTGATCCACGATGGGATCTGTTACCGACAGACCAACCATCGGCAACAATTCACGAAGGGAATGCTCAAGATTTGATTGCAAGGCTTCGTAGGAACACCGGGCAAACCGCTGCGGATGTCGCTGGCCAAAAGCCTCCGCCGCCTGCACGTATTCCAGCCAACGCGCTGTGGCCGACGCAACACTGCGGGGAGCCCATCCGCGTCCCCAGTCTTGTCGTGATGCCCGCAAAAGGGAGGCCACGACCGCTCTGGCGTCTCGGTGCATATGAAGCACCCGAGCTTCTGGGAGAATTTCCGCGATGGCGTCAAGCCAAACCGCGTGGTCAGGGGTCTTGTCAACAAAGAGCGTGGCCGCAGGTTTGAACTCCGAGAACGGACCGGTCAACTCGGCCCAGTGATTCCGGATGTGCTCAATAAGTTCGTCACGACGACAGTACCCCGCCAGACCGTGGGGTCGATGCTGGTGAAGTTTGTGATCGAAATCATGCAAGACCCGACCAAACGTCGCAAAGAAATGCGACTCTTGACCGCCGATCGCATCGGGATGCGAAAGAAGCAACTGATGCAACCAAGTGGTACCACTCCGGGGCGCACCAACCACAAACAGGTACTTGAAATTGGTCACTCCGAGCCCTCCTCGGGCAGAAGGAAAGCCTGTTCTTCAGCCAAACGAAGCTCGGATTGCTCGCTCCAGTACTGGGCATCGGCATGGTTGGGGTCCAGCAAAAGCGCTTCGGCGTAGGCCGCAACAGCCTCGGACCACATTTCGAGGCGGAAATACATGTTGCCGAGATTGAAAGCGGCCGAGGCACCTGCGTTGGGCTCATCGTTCGCGGCGGCGATATCCATGGTCATTCGGTACGCGGTGATCGCGTCTTCGTACCACTCCAAATCGGAATAAGCATTACCAATCATGATGGCCGGTCGGGCATCATCTGGACGCAAGTTCAAGCACTGGTAAAACACATCGACGGCTTCGAGTTGCCTCCCCCGTTTGTAGAGCGCTCGTCCGAGCCGGAACATCAGTTTGAAATTCTCGGGATCCCCTTCGACCTTCTTCTCGAGGAGGACGATGGCTTCCGCATCCCGGCCGGCATCGAGCAAGGCCTGCTCGTATTCACCTTCAACCCGGCGTTTTGGTTCATCGAGACCTCGAAGGCCGATGATGCACCAACCAAATTCGGTGGTGTAAAAAGACGCCATCCGCTCGAACGTCCAATTGGGCGCTGGACGCTGAGCCACCAGATACGTCACGTCGTATTGATCGAGAAGAGACGATCGTCGTTCTTCCTCGGTCTTACCGGCCAACATCTCCCGGACGGCCGTATTGCGGGCCCCCATACCACGGACGCCAACACTGGAAGAGGTTGAGGTCACCACGCGGCAGTCATGGGCCATCACGACCTTCATGCCAATCGAGGGGTCGGCAAGAACCACCGCATCCTCCGGGACCACCGCTTTAAGATCATCGGACAAACGTCGCAGCGGATTCAACTGGGTGCCGTACCGAACCCCCTTGTCGTACTCACCGCGCTGGAGATACGACTTCCAGGTGTATGGCCCATTGTGAGAAGCAAAGAAGGCTCCCAGGAAGAGGCAGCACATGCTGAATGACCAGCGGAACACCAATGTGGGGAACACCCGAGGGGCAGAGTTCTGAGCAAGAACCTTCGCCACCACGGCCGCCACCGCACCCGGAACAAAGAGCGCAAAAAGGACATCCATGATGGAACCCAAACGAAGCACCATCCATTCCGCACCACCGGCTTTCAACAGCAGTGTGCAAAGCGGTGGAACATGGAGCCATGCAGCCACCGAAACCGCAGACCCGAGGATCAAACAGGCCTCACGTTCTTTTTGAATCATCAGCGCGAGGGCCACCGCCATTGCCAACACATACAGACGCAAGTACCGGTTTCCGGTGAAGCCTCGTCCGAAGCGGTGCATGACCCAACCATTGTCAAGCTGCTTGAATCGATTCGACACTTTGGGGAGCGCAGGCGACTTGGGACGGCTCTCGGCCACTGTGGACTTGGCAGCAACTTGAAGTGGAACGGTCGCCGCCCGCTTGGTCAAGAAGGTCACGGCCGGGAAGGGCAACCCCGCGCCAAGCGCGGCCACCGACAGCACCACGGACACGAACGGCAACTCTTGCTGGCGCCAACGCCACAGCAAGATGGCCGCCACAGGCGGCACCACCGCCATCGCCAAGAAGATGCTGTACATCCCATGGGTGCTCCCGAGGACCATGCTGCCCAGAGCGAGCAAGAGCAAAGTCTGACGAGAACGATCGCCACGGATCACCAGCACACACAAGCCGACCAACATTGGGATCAAAAACCACGGGGCAAGCTGGTTCGGATACAGCACAAAAGTGACGGGGCCTCTAGAACCCAGCACGAACATGGCAGTTGCCCATCCCGAAATCGAATTTCGGAAGATTGACCAGCCGGCAAACCACGCCCCGCAGAAGATCAACACCTTGGCAAAAGGAAGACTGCTGAACCACACCTTCAGTGGATCTTCACCGGTGATCTGGGACACCGAAGCCAACAAGGAGTGGAGAAGATTGGTGTGATAAATCGGATAGAAGTGCCCCCCAAGGAATGGGTCGCCATTGGTGAGGCCCTGACCAAGCAAATGGCGGACACGGGCCACGTGCACCACGGCGTCCGCACCAAGGACCGTGCCCACCCGGGCCGAAGTGAGAAGGTCAATCCCCAAAACCACCAGCTCAGCTCCGGCGGCAGCAATCACCAACCTGGCGAGACCACTCCATTGGCGAGAGCGGGTCAGGTCCACAACGCCCCAGAGCACAAAAGCCACCAGCCCGGCAGACAAAGCCAGAGTGGGAAGTCCGAGGACATGGGCCGGAACGATGAACACGCAAACCGCAGACAGGGACGCAAAAGCCGACATCGCCACCGCCCCCGGCAAGCCACTTTGCACGAGGGAGAGGTTCCAGCGCCGGGCCAATGCGTAACCGGGCAGAAGGAAGCACAACCAAAACAGGAACACTGATGAGGTCATGATCGAACCTTTCGCCTGAAGGCAAAAGCCAGAACACCATGAGACAGGCCGATCCCCCGCCAAACGGAACGTACAGCACTCATCGCGGCAAACATCACAAATCGGCTTTGTCCGGTCCTCTTCATCAAACTGAGGGTCATGGGGATTTGCATGGCCAGCAGAAGGATGACCAAAAGCACCGTGACCGACCAACCGAACGGCAAGAACCACAGAACAGCTGAACCCAGCACGCCCATGGCGACCATGGGCTGGAGATGATCGAGGGCACCGCTGTATGAGTTCTTGGCCGCATGGCCTGGGTGCTCAAGATGCAGCCAGACCCGCCAATAGCCCTGCTGCCTTTGGGTCTTGAGGTACGAACGCAGACGCTGCTCGTGGTAATGGTCGACAACCGACTCCATTTCGAAGTGAAGTCGATGGCCGGCCGCTCGAGTTCGGAACGACAGTTCGGCATCTTGGGCTTTGAGGTACCGCTCATCGAAGCCTTCAAGTTCTTCCAAGATCGGTCGACGATAGATCACGTTGAAGGTTGCGAGGAAGTCAACCTCACGGCCCATGCGGTGATGACGCTCCACGATTTCTTCATGGATCAGACATCCAAGCAGCGAATCCTCACTGGCATTGCCATATGTTCCACTGACCGCGCCAACGGAGGGATCATCAAAATGGGGAAGCAAGGTTTGGAGGGCTCCGGGATGGGCCACGCAATCGGAATCCACAAACCAGACCAATGATGACGTGGCAACCCTCCAACCAAGGTTGCGGGCCGCGCCTGGGCCTTGCCCGGAGCCGGGGATCAAGGTCACGGGATGGCCTTCGACCAATGCCCGGGTGCGATCGACAGAGCCATCGTCAACGAACAAGATTTCCCGCAGGACATCAGGGCATGATTCCTGAATGGCAACCACCGCCGACAAGCAGCGGTCGATGGTGCGCTCGCAATTTCGACCGGGTATCACCAGAGAGACAGACGAACTCATGGTGCACATGCCTCCCTTGCTTTGGCCAGCCAGAAGGCTGCTCCAGCGTGTGACGGGTCAGAATCGAGCGACGATTCGTAGGCGGCGATGGCTTGCTCCCAATCTTCGAGTCGGTAATAGGTGTTTCCCAAATTGAAAGAGGCCGAGGCACGCAGTGCGTCATCCATGGTGGAGGAGGTCACGAATTGGTAGTGCTCAATCGCCCTTGAGAAATCACCAAGATTGAAATACCGGTTCCCCAGCACAAATTGCATCTCCGGGTCACGGCTCAAGCGGCCCGCCTGTTCGTACGCCCTTCGGGCTTCATCGGAATCACCGAGTGCGGCCGAACTGTCCCCGAACAGGAGCCACACGCGGGGCCGGTCGCCCAAACGAACCGCCGCTTGCCCCAAGAAGGGCCGAGCACTTCCGGGAGCACCTGAATCCAGCAGCGCGACGCCAATATTGAGTTGGGCCACCGGATCGTTGGATTGCAAATCAAGCGCTTGGCGCAACGAATCTAGTCCAGCCTCACGGTCCCCGGCTTGACACTGCGCCACACCAAGATTGACCCAGGCACGGTGGTTGTGGGGCGCATGCTCAACGGTGTCCTGCCAGATGCTGACCGGGGTGCGGTAGTCCACGTTCCGTTCACGAGTCAGGGACATCAGGGTCAACGCGACCAACGCGGTGATCGACGTGCCGACCACGCCAGATCGAGATCGGGCCACCGCACCAATCGCCCAGCTGCTCCCCGCAACCAGCATCAGCACTACCGCGGCCGAGGCCAAATACGTTCGATGTTCGACCATGACATCACGGATGGGAATCACACTGGAGGTTGGCGCCATCAAAGCAAAGAAGCCCAACACGGGAAGGGCCGCCCAGTGACGAGCGACCATGAGGGCCACACCACCAACCACACCGCCCAGCAACAACAAGCCAGGGAGAAGTGCGGCCAACCACGAACCTTGAAGGGGCCAGTCGTGGTCCAAGCACAAGTTGGCTGGCCAAAGAATCAATTGCAAGTACGCCGTAAGCACTTCGGGCTGGGTGCGGAAGTACTCCAGCGGCGAGGCGGTGACCACTGATAAGCCGACGCCCGCCTCTGAATTGGGCGTCGTGTTCCAGAGAGGCTCCACGGCACCGGTGACCCAAAGCACACCAGCCGAGGCCAAAAGCCCACCATGCAAAATCACACGGTGCTTTTGAACGGGCCACCACGTCTTCGAGAGCAGCACGCCATCGAAAAGGAAAGCGAGCGGAATGATCGCAACCGCAGTTGGCTTGGACATCATGCCCACCACCGCCGTGACCAAACAGAAAACAGTCCACCGGTTTGGGGCAGGTGAGTGATCCCGGCGGATCATGCCCCACAAGACACCAAGGATGCACAGCGCAGCCATGACTTCCGAACGCTGGATGATGTAGGTGACAGATTCGGTATGAAGCGGATGAACGGCCCAGAGCAATGCCGTGGCAAACGCAACGCCTTCGCCTTGAGAACCGTAACGGCAGCGAAAAGCCACCAGAGCGAGCACTCGCCACAGGGCCAACACGCAGAGCGCGTGCAGAAGCACATTGAGCAGGTGGTACCCCCACACTGAGAGTTCACCCCATTGGTAGTTCAGCCACAAAGAAAGTGTGACCGCAGGTCGCGGGTCCCCCGCCAAAAGATCCACGAGCGGCCCAGACAGTGCATCCGCCTGGTTCACGATGCTGCGAACATCATCAAAGACAAAGGCATTGTTGAAACTGTTGGCGTAGGCCAGAACGGTCACGGCGAGCAACAGCAGTGCTGCCATGCCGTGCGACGCAGAAAACGCCGTCTTTCCGTTATCAGAATGATCAAGGTGTGCCATGGAAGAGTATTCGGAATGAACTCCAAAATGAGAGCGCACAGGCCTTGAGCAATTGAAAGATTGCTGGAATCTGACGTCGAGCCCCTCTCACCAGCATGGACCAAATCTGCACTGGGCCAAGGACCGATAGTGCACATCCGATATGTGATTCAAAACGTGCTGAATTGTCGGACTTCCCAAGCAAACAGAACGAGGCCTCGGTTTGCCGAAAATCATTCGACAACATCCAAGGTTGAAGTACCTTTCGTTTCGTGCACCGCGATGAAAACCAATCCGACGCTGTATTCATCGTGATTGCAGCGTACAACGAAGAAAAAGCCATCGTGGACGTGCTGCGCAGCCTTGCTCCCGTCTGCCCGAACGTTGTGGTGGTGGATGACGGATCAAAAGACAACACGTACGAAGTCTGCCGGCCCCATGCCACCTGGACGCTTCGCCACCCAGTCAATCGAGGCCAAGGTGCGGCCCTGCAGACCGGAATTTCATTTGCCCTGCAACAAGGGGCCGACATCGTGGTCACCTTTGACGCGGACGGACAACACCGTCCCGAAGATATTGCCAAGCTGACCACGGCACTCAAAGAACAACGGTGTGATATCGCCCTTGGCTCGAGGTTTTTGGGCACAACGGAAGCCCTCCCTTTTTCCAAACGCGTGGTGCTCAAAGCGGCCGTCGTCTTCTCGACACTGCTGTCGGGCCTGAAGTTGACCGACACCCACAATGGGCTTCGAGCACTGACCCGGAGGGCGGCCGAACAAATCGACATCAAACTTGATCGCATGGCCCATGCCAGTGAACTGCTCGACCAGATCGCCAAAACGAAGTTGCCCTACTGCGAAGTCCCCGTGCATGTCCGATATACGGAGTATTCGATGGAGAAAGGGCAACGATTGGGCAACGCCCCCAGCATTCTTTTTCATTACCTGATCGGCAAGGCATTGAAATGACCCCATTCCAGATCATCCTGATTGCCTTTTTCGGAGTGATGGTCTCTGGAACCCTGCTCGCGATCGCCCGGTCCTGGGCTTCTCGCTCGACCCTCGTAATGTGGCTGGCCGTATGGCTCCTTGGGCTTCTCGCGGCGTGTTGGCCGGAAGGCACCACCACGGTGGCCAGCTGGCTCGGGATCCGCAGAGGAGCCGATTTGCTCCTCTACTGCACCGCCCTGGGCTCCATTCTGGGATTTTTTATGATGTACTTGCGGCTCCGAAGGGTGCGACGAGACCTCACCGTCCTCACCCGGCAGATCGCCATTCGCCTGGCCGATCGGCAGGCCGCTCCTGAAATCGACCAGAACGACCAGCCCTCGGGCGGTTCGCCTGGTTGCTGACTTCTTTTTTTGTCTTGATTTGGGCCGAAAGGGATGATATTTTTCCAACCTCGGAGGATTCTGATGAAGAACAAAGCAACCCAAACCGGCGCGATCTTTGGTCTGGCCATGATTGCCATCATCGCGGCAGTCACCACCATTGCAGCTACTCCTGAAGCCAACGCCGACGGCGTCCGCCGCGGCAAGGCGACCCGGTCTTCGCAGTCAAGCAATGCCCTGCCGACCAACGATGACTTCCGCTTTAAGAGCCCAGTCATGATGTTCTCGGCCACCGGTGGCTCCCCATGTCCCGAAGATGTGGATGGCAACGGATCGGTTGATTTCAGCGACGTCTTGGGCCTCCTCGCCGGCTGGGGAACCTGCACCGGCTGTCCTGAAGATGTCAACCACGATGGCAACGTTGATTTTGCCGACCTCTTGGCCCTGCTCGCCGCTTGGGGCGACTGCCCGTAAGGCACCACAAGCTCGGCATCTCAAGTATTCCCAAAGGCATCGCTGGCTACGCGATGCCTTTTTTCAAGGCTCCCCCATGAACAAGTTCACCCCAACTGTCATCTGCTTCGCTGCTTCCAGCATCTTTGCCGGAGACCCGCTGGCCTACTGGAGGTTTGAGACCGCCAACGGCACCACCGTCATCGACAGCACCGGCAATGGCTTCGATGGCAACATCAATGGGCTTCCGACGTACCAAACTGACGTGCCGGTCGACCCGGTCCCCGGGACCAATCAAACCAACGCACAATCGTTGAACTTCAACTGGCAGTCCTCGACTTCCGGCGGCCGCATCAACATCCAAGATCCACAGTCACAACTGGGCTTCGGCAACCAAAGCTTCACCATCGAAGCGTGGGTCAAGCTTGAGGTGCTCAGCAACACCAGCAACAGCAATCAACGCCAGTATTTGCTCCAAAAGAAGGCAAACTCAGGGACGGATTCAATTCTCGATTATGCCGTTCTGGTCCAAGCGGGAAATCTTGGCAGCAGTGGCAATGAATTGGCATTCCGCTACGGCAATGGCCAAGACGCATTCACGGTCCTCAGCACCCTCGAAGTCGTTGATACCAGCTGGCACCATGTCAGCGTGGCCTACGACAAAGTCAAAGGACAGCTTCGATTCGGTATCGATGGTGCATTTGACCTCGTGGATTTCGAAAAGCCCAATCTCATCAGTGATGGTCCGCTTCGGGTGGGCGCCCACCAAAACACCTCGGCCCAACTGAACCATTTTCTGCGGGGCTCGATCGATGAACTCCGAATCGACAATGCGTTCCTCCCTGAGAATCTCCTTTTGGATACCGATGGGGAAGACTGCAACGGCAACGGCGTGGCCGATGTCATCGACATCAGCAATGCCAGCAGCAACGACTGCAACGCCAACTGCATTCCTGACGAATGCGACATTGCATCGGGAACAAGTGAAGATTGCCAAGGCGACCAAATCCCCGACGATTGCCAACTGGGGACCTTCCGGTATGCGTGGGACGACGGCGAGGGTGATGCCGCAGTTCGGTCTGAAGGCACCAGGATGGCTTGGCTGAACTCTTTTACGGTCCAAGCCGGGTTTGAAACGGTGACCGGAATCGATCTCGCCCTGTTCGATGGATTTTCGGGACGACCCGCAAGCCTCTGCGTGTGGTCCGATCCCGATGGTGACGGTATCCCCATTGACGCCCAGCCCTTGATCGTCCACCCGGTGGCTTTGCGAGACGGAATCATCGACCTCAACGAGAACTCTTTGTTCGACATTCCGGACACCTACGTCGGACCGGCGGGAACATCGTTCTTCGTTGGCATCGTCCTGGACTTCGAAGTGACGGGAAGCGACTTCCCGGCCCGCTACGACTTTAATGACCAGCCCCCAGTCCCTTTTGTGAGCTGGGTGATTGGTGCCACGGCCCCCATTGACCCCTCTGATTTGGTTGCAAACTCGGTTGAATTCCAACTGGTCGAAGATGCAGGCTTGCCTCCAGGGAACTGGGTCTTGCAAGCGGTTGTGGGCGGAAGCGACTGTGATGGGAACGGCATTCCTGACGATTGCGACGTGGCGAACGGCGCGCCCGACTGCAACAACAACCTCCTTCCCGATGCGTGCGAGCTGCCGACCCAAGACTGCAACCTGAACGGTCTGCTTGACGATTGCGACATCCTTGATGGGACCAGCCAAGACCTCGACGGGGACAACATCCCCGATGAGTGTCCGTTGACCTTCATCGATGTTCCTGCACTGGCCCCCACCATTCAGGCGGCCATCACCGCCGCCGGAACAGGAACCACCGTCCGAGTGGCCGACGGCACCTACGTTGAAAACATCAATCTGCTGGGCAAAGCCATCACCCTCACCAGTGTGAACGGCCCCATGTCCACCATCATTGACGGCAGCAACGGCGGGCCAACGGTGGAAATCTCTGCCCTGGTCGGACCCGACACGGTCGTGGAAGGCTTCACCATCACCGGAGGGACAGGACGGCCATCAGATGGCGGTGGCGGCATCTTGATTCTGGGCTCGCCGACCATCCGCGGCAACATCATTCGCGAGAACCACACCGATGGGTATGGCGGCGGCATTCTGGCTTTTGGCCCCAGCAGCCCGATCATCATCAACAACACCATCGAGAACAACTCGGCCCTCAAGGGGGGTGGATTCCACGCCCAGGTGGACAACACCCTCTCCACTGTGAGCAACAACATTATTCGCAACAACGCTTGCACCGAAGACAACGGTGGCGGCATCTACTTCCAGAACGGAACCCTCTACCTTTCGAACAACCAAATCGTGGGCAACACCGCGCCAGACTCCGGCGGCGGCGTGTTCGTCGTGAACTCTGGGAACCTGCCCAGCCAGTTGATTGGCAATCAAATCGTCGGCAACCAATCAGGTTCCAACGGGGGCGGTCTCTGGATGAGAACTTCCAATCCTGTCATCGCCAACAACCTGATCCACGGAAATTCTTCTGAATCCGGCGGCGGCGTTTTCCTTGAGGACAGCGGATCGTTCATCAACAACACCGTGGTGAACAATTTCGGATCACTGTTCGGTGGCGGGATTTTCTCGAATGGAAGTTCCTATGCCATCAGCAACTCCATTGTGCGGGACAACAATGCCCCAGGCACACCCGATATCTCAGGTGCGGCCAGCTTGACCATCACCTATTCCAACATCACCGGTGGTGCGGCGGGCACAGGAAACATCGACGCGGACCCACTGTTCGTCGACCCATCGATGGCGGATTACCGTTTGCAGGCTGGATCGCCCTCCAACGACGCCGGCTCGAACTTCCTTCTCCCCAACGACGAGCTTGACCTTGACGGTGACAGCGATGTCACGGAACTCTTGCCCTACGATCTCACTGGCAATCCACGCCAGACGGATGACTCCTCTGCGGCCGACACAGGCGAAGGAAGTTCACCCATCGTTGATATGGGCGCGTTCGAGTTGTCTTCGGGCTGCCCAGAAGATCTCGATGGCAACGGCGAAATCAATTTCAACGACCTGTTGCTGCTTCTGGCCGCATGGGGCAACTGCCCTGGCTGCCCGGAAGACATTGATGGGTCGGGAGACGTAGGCTTCAGCGACACCCTGTTGCTGTTGGCAGCATGGGGCACATGCTCCTAAGGAATCCAGATCGACCATGCTCAATCTCATCTCAGCCGCAATTTTGATGCATGCCGGCAGTTTCGACTGCAATGACGACGGTATCCCAGATCAGTTCCAAACTTGCCTGGACTGCGACGACAATGGTTTGCTTGACCCGTGCGAATTAACCGCGCCCAGTGGGTTGGCCGGACAATATTGGCTGAGCCTCGATGGTGACGGGACCTATTCGGAACGTCTATTGACCCGAATCGATCCAACCATTGCCTTTGAATGGGGCAATGATTCGCCAGATCCTGTTCTTCCAGACGACAACTTCAGCGCACGCTGGACAGGCACCATCACGCCTCCAACAAGTGGCACGTACACCTTTTGGACCAAGACCGATGATGGTGTACGTCTCTGGATCGATGGCGAGCAGTTGATCAACCAGTGGAGCAACCAATCTCCCACCACATACTCCGCCACCATCAGTTTGCAGGCCGACACGCCGGTCCTGATCCGAATGGATTACTACGAAGCCGGAGGTGGCGCGGTGGCCCAACTCGAGTGGCGCCCGCCAACCCTCGAACGTGAGATCGTTCCCGCATCAGCACTTTCACCTTCTACCGATCTTGATGGTGACGGATGGCCCGAGGCCTGCACCGATTGCGATGGGGATGGCATCGTTGATGCCCAGGCGCTGCTTGATCAAACCGAGTTTGACTGCAATTTCAATTGTGTACCTGACTCCTGCGACGCCGCAGGGTTTGCCCCACTGGGCTACTGGAGGTTCGAAGAAGAAAGCGGCATCTACTTGGATTCTGGATCAAATGGTTTGATCGCCACCGGATCCAACACGGCACGAACTTCCGAGGTGCCAACCGACCCCGTCCCGCAAACCAATGCTCCAAACAGTCTCGCTGTGCGCTCGGGTGGAACGGGATATGTGCAGATCCCAGATCCCACAGGCCTGCTGGCCATGTCCGGGCAAAGTATCACGGTCGAAGCTTGGGTGAAATTGGACACCCTGTCCGACACCAGCGGCAATGGCCAACGGCAGTTCTTGATGCAAAAGAAGCCGCTGGCATCGTCTGGAGCTGCCTCGGACTATTCCATCATGGCTCAAGCGGCAAACATCCAAGGCAGCGTCAGTGCCAACTACGGGAAGCAAACCGACTTTACGGGGCGAGAACTTGCCGTCCTGATCGGTACAGGATCCAGCACGTGGACCGTGACCTCCCATCTTGAAATCACCGACACGAACTGGCACCACGTGTCGGTGAGCTACGACCAGAACACTTTCGAGTTCCGATTTGGCCTTGATACCGAGTTCGAATCCATCATTGGGGCCGGACTTGGGTTCAACAACAGTGGCGGTCCAGTCGTGGTTGGGGCCCACACGAACAACACGGGCGCGTTCAACCAGTTCCTTCGCGGCGACTTTGACGAATTCCGCATTTCCCCTCTCGCCTTACCAACCGGCCTCCTCCTGAACAACTTTGGCACCGCCGATTGCAACCAAAACGGATTCCCCGATGCCTGCGACATCGCCGAAGGCTTCAGCTTCGACTGCGACAACAACGGTCGGCCCGATGAGTGCGATCCCGACTGCAACGGCAACGGGATTTCTGATGGATGTGACATCGACTTTGGTCAAAGTCAGGACTGCGACCAGAACACTATTCCCGACGAGTGCCAACTGGATGAAGACGACTGCAACAACAACGGCGAAATTGACAGTTGCGAGATTGAGAATTTCGATTGCAATGAAAATGGCCTGATCGACCCCTGTGAAATCGCCGACGGCGTCTCTTCCGATTGCAACAACGACGCCATCCCCGACGATTGCCAACTCGACGAGCAGGTGGTCCTCAGCATCGACGACGGTGCCCCCGAATATGGCATCCGCTCCAATGAGCAAAACATGGCCTGGCTCAATCGCTTCCGCTGCCCGCCGGGAGGTGCCACCATCCAAGGGATTGAGTGCTACTTCAACCTCATCCCAGCCGGTCAAACGCTGCAAATGCTCATCTGGTCCGACCCCAACGGTGACGGCAGGCCTGACGACGCGCAGGTGATTTGGTCGGGTCTCCGCACTGCAGAAGGCAACGACGTGGTGACCCGGTACAACGTCCCGGACATCTCGGTGGGGCAAGGGGGCGGCAATTTCTTTGTCGGCTTCATCACCACGGCAACCCAATCCGATTTCCCCGCCGGCCTTGATCGCAATGGCCCCGTTGGAGGGAACCCACTTCCCGATTGCAGTTGGATTGTCGATTCTGCCAGTTCCATCAACCCCAACAACCTCAGCGCTGTCACCGGAACCAATGGTTTCTTCGGAACCATCGAAGATGTCCTCTTCCCAGGGAACTGGGTCCTCCGCCCTGTGATCAGCACTGGAGAGGCCGATTGCAACCTCAATGGAATCCCCGATGCTTGTGACATCGACGACGGGGTCTCAATCGATCAGGACGGCAACGGGACACCTGACGAATGCGAAGATTGCAACGCCAACGGTGTACTCGACAGCATCGACGTCGACAATCAAACCAGTTCCGATTGCGATGGAGACTCTATCCCAGATGAATGCCAACTCATCTGGAACGACTGTGATCAGAATGGCCTCCCCGATTCGTGTGCCGAACAAGCAGAAGATTGCAACAACAACGGCATTCTGGACGCGTGCGACCTTGCCACCGGGGATACCGATGATGCGAATGCCAATGGCGTCCCAGACCTCTGTGAGGACTGCAACAACAACGGCATCCTTGATTCCGATGATGTCCTGTCCGGGGCGAGCGCCGACTGTGATGGCGACTTGATCCCCGACGAGTGTCAACTTGGGCTCCCCATTGACCCCGTCCCGTATGCATACGACGACGGCGACTCCGAGACGAACCTTGGTGTCGTCGCCCCCGTTGATTTTGTGTGGCTCAACCGATTCGTGGTTCAACCGGGCGGAGAGATCATCACCTCCATTGACATCGTGTACGCCAACACGCTGGCGAACCAACCGACCGAAGTCGTGCTGTGGAGCGATCCCGACCAAAATGGTGACCCAAGCGATGCCCAAGTGGTCACGGTGATTCCCAGCAAAACCAGCTCGGTAAACACCGACACCTTCGTTTCCACCCCCATCCCGCCCACCTACATGGGACCGGCAGGAACCTCCTTCTTTGCCGGGGTGCATTACAACGACGTTTTCAACACCGCCCCTATCCCGATGGATTTCGACAATCCCGCCGGTGAATCCTGGCTGGCGTGGGGGGAACCACTTCTCGGTGGAGACCCCATCGACCTGAACGACTTGGCCAATGCCACCGTTGGGATCTATCAGTTCAGCGCGGACAACTTCCTTGTCCGCATCACCGGATCTGATGGCACCTTGTCGGGCGACTGCAACCAAAACACGCAGCTTGATCGCTGTGACATTCTTTCGGGAACGAGCCAAGACATCGATCAGAACATGGTGCCCGACGAGTGTGAATGCATCGGGGACTTCGACAGCAGTGGCAGCGTGGGCTTTGAGGACTTGCTCTTTATTCTTTCATCGTGGGATGGCCCATTGGGCGACCTCGATGGTGATGGCGATACTGGATTCCCTGACCTGCTGCTGTTGCTCTCTTCGTTTGGACCGTGCTGAAATCCTGAGGATCCGCCATGCCATTTGTCCTGACAACGCTGCAATGTTGCTTCACCGCCCTCGGTCCGAGCGACTGCAATTTCAACGGCATTCCGGACGAGATTGATCTCACCCCGCCGCCGTCGACCGCCTATTTCCGATTCGAATCACCCAGAAGCCTTCTTGACGACGAGAGTTCAAGCGAACTCGAGGTGCTTTCGGCATCCTTAGACTTTTCTGAGGACACCGGTCCTCGGCAGATCCCCTCCACGAGTGAGCTGAATCGTGGTTCAGGCCAATTTGCACCCAATGGATTCCTAATCGCCGACGATCCATCCGGCGCGACCACGTCCGGTGGGGCGAACTTCACGATTGAAGCCTGGGTCAAGCTGGACCAGCTCTCCGACACTTCGGGGAACAATCAAAGGCAGTTCCTGGTGCAGAAGAAAGAGTTGGCCGCATCGGGGCCCACCCAAGATTACTCCATCCTCATCCAAGCTGCCAATATCCGACAAAGCGTGACCACGAACTATGGCAAAGACAGTGGGTTCTCTGGCCGAGAAATTGCCCTGACCTTCGGAAATGGAACCGAAGTGTGGTCCGTCATCTCATTTCTCGAAATCAATGACCTCGAATGGCACCATGTCTCGGTGGCCTTCGATGGGGACAGCGGATTCACCCGATTCGGCATGGACGGTGTCTACTCCGTCATCGGCAGCTCAGGCATTGGACACACCACCAGCTCCGGTCCTCTGCTGATTGGTGCGCACACCAACAATGCCGGTTCCTTCAACCAGCATCTTCGCGGCAGCATCGACGAGTTCCGATTTGTCCCCGAATACCTGCCGGCCACGGAACTCATGGACAACTTTACCTTTGCCGACTGCAACCAAAATGGTCTTCTCGACAGTTGCGAAATTGCCGATGGCCAAGGCGATTGCGATGGTGACGGCGAGCTGGACGAATGCAGCCTCATCGACAACGACTGCGACAGCAATGGCGTTCCGGACCAATGCGATCCCGATTGCAACAGCAACGGCATTGCCGACACCTGCGACATCGTCGAAGGCACCTCCCAAGACTGCCAGCCCGACGGCGTGCCCGACGAGTGCCAACTCGATGTCGAAACCAATCTGTTCTACGACATCGGCTTCGGCATCATTGCTTGGCGGGCCGACGTCCCCTATATGGCGTGGCTGAACCGATTCAACGTCGAAGAGAACGCCGGGACCTTGTACGGCATTGAGGTGCAGTTCGGCATCATGCCGGCCGGCACCGTGGTACCGGTCTATGTCTGGTCGGATCCCAACGGTGACGGCGACCCCACCGACGCCCAAGTGCTCTGGTCCACCGAAGTCATCGTGGAGCCGATGTTTGAGCGGACCGTCATTCCCGTTCCAAATATTGAAGTGGGCTCCAATGGGTCGAGCTTCTTCGTCGGCTTTATGGCGGAGCCCACGTTGGAAGACTTCCCGGCCAGTTTGGACATCATTGGCGAGCCCATCCCCGACCGGAGCTGGGGCGTGGGATCCACCGAGCCAATCGACCCCAACAATTTGTCGAACAACGCTGCCGAATACGGCACCGTCAACAACATACTGTTTGGAAACCAGTGGGTGATTCGCGCTCAGCTCACTGGCAACGGCACCGACTGCAACCAAAATGGATCGCCGGACGACTGCGACATCCTATCTGGCTCCAGCATTGATACCGACGCCGATGGGGTGCCCGACGAGTGCCCCAACGATTGCAACGACAACGGCACCTTGGATGGCTTTGATATTGCCGATGGACTCAGCCAAGATTGCAATGGAGATGCCGTGCCGGACGAGTGCCAACTGTTCTCCAACGACTGCGACGACAACGGAGTTCCCGACGATTGCCAAATTGTCGGCCAAGATTGCAACGCCAATGGAATCTTAGATGCCTGCGATATCGCCTCCGGGTACGACACCGATGCAGATCAATCTTTGGTTCCAGATGAATGTGAGGATTGCAACGGAAATGGCACCTTGGATTCCGAAGATCTCAGCCTTGGATTCAGCGAAGACTGCAACCAAGACGGAACCCCGGATGAATGCCAATTCGGAACGCCTCTGGCCCCAAGGACCTATTTCTATGACGACGGCGTGCAAGAAGGCAACTTGTGCGTCATTGGCGGGTCATCGACCTACGCCGCGTGGATGAATCCATTCCAAGTCACCGGGAACAACGGCTTGATCACCGCGATTGAAGTGGTCTGGGGCTACACCTATCCAGACCTCCCCGCCGAGGTGGTCGTCTGGTCCGATCCCGACAACGACGGAACCCCTTTCGACGCTCAGGTTCTTACTCGAGTCTCCATCCGCACGGCCAAGATTGACAATCCCGCCGACAACACCAACGTGATCCCCATTCCCCCCACCTACGTTGGGCCCGAAGGCACCTCCTTCTTTGTTGGGGTCTCGTATTTTGACCTCTACAACAGTGGTTGCTTCTTACCACTGGACTACAGCGAACCCAGCTCGCAAAAAGGCTGGTTCGCTTTGAGCTCCACAGAAATTGATTTGAACGACCTTGGTTCAGCCTCGCTGTACAACACGTTGCCCTACGACTTCTTGGTCCGAGCCGTTGGAAGCGATGGGGAACTCGCCGGCGATTGCAATGCCGACGGCCTTCTTGACGAGTGCAACATCGCCCAGGGGTCCAGCGTGGATTTCAATGGCAATGGTCTTCCCGACGAGTGCGAGTGTCTTGGCGATTTCACCGCCGATGGAACCATCGGGTTTGAAGACGTGCTCTATCTGCTCTCCAACTGGGGAAGTCCGAGTGCCGACCTCAATGGCAACGGCACCACAGATTTCGAAGACCTGCTGGTGATTCTGTCAGTGTGGGGAACGTGCTGACTCAAGGCGAGCCCCACATTCACCTGGCTCAAAGAGATGAGCATGCTCAAGCGGCACTGAAACAAAGACACGCTGGCCTTCATCGGGAAGGTCCATGGCCCCGGAACGCACCACCACGCGACCTGTGATGCCATCGATCGCAACCAAGGCGTCTCCCCGATCCCCATAACGCTCAACCGCCACGAATTCAGCGGAGAGCCGGCCGGGGCGAGATTCCAGGTGGAGGTCGACACGCTCGGGACGGATGCCTAGAACTGCGGAGCCACGATGCTCCAAAGTGGGCAGAGGGATGAGCGAGCTTGCTTCCGTTTGGAAAGCCACCGATTCCCCGTCAGCCTTGATTTCGCCCTCGAAGAAATTCATGGCCGGGCTGCCGACAAACCCGGCGACAAATCGATTGGCGGGTTGGTTGTAGATGTCCATAGGCCGGCCCACTTGTTGCACCCGACCCTGATGCATGACCACCATGCGATCACCAAGGCTCATGGCCTCTTCTTGATCATGGGTCACATACAGCATGGTGGCCTGCAGTTGGCGGTGCAGCATCCGAAGTTCGGCCCGGGTCTCCACGCGGAGGCGAGCGTCCAGATTTGAAAGAGGCTCATCAAGAAGGAAAACCGCCGGGTCTCGAACCAAAGCGCGCCCCACGGCCACGCGCTGCCGTTGGCCGCCAGAAAGTTGTTTGGGCAAACGTTCGAGGAGATTCTCGATCCCAAGATTCGCAGCGGTGGCTTCCACCTTCTTGGCAATGTCATCTCGACTCAGAGACAGTTTCTTCCGACGACGCTCGAGTCCGAACGAAAGGTTCGAACGAACATCAAGATGGGGATACAAGGCGTAGTTCTGGAAGACCATCGCGATATCACGATCCCGTGCCGCCACCTCATTGACACGGTTCCCATCGATACTGAGGTCGCCTTCGGTGATGTCTTCAAGTCCGGCCACCATCCGGAGGGTGGTGCTTTTTCCGCAGCCGGATGGGCCGACCAACACCACAAACTCACCGTCTTCGATGACGAGATTGACATCTTCGACGGCTCGAACACCGCCGTCATAGATCTTGCCAATACCTTTGAGTTCAACGCTTGCCATGGTCTGCTCCAGTCACCTGCATCATCCTTTCACCGCTCCGGATCCGAGGCCTTCGATAAATTGCTTCTGGGCCGCCATGAAGAGCAACGCACACGGGATCATGGTCACAACGGACAACGCCATCAAAAGATGCACGTCCTCCAAGCCGCCAAATTGGGTACGGAACGCATTCAGGGCCACCGCAAGGGTCGCCTGATCCTCCGAATGCAGATAGATCAGGGGCAGCATGAAGTCGTTCCAGGTGAAGATGAAGGTGAACACCGCGGTGATGGCCGCCACCGGCCGGGTCAACGGCATGATGATCCGCCACCACGTCTCCAGCCAGCCGCACCCATCGAGTCGGGCGGCTTCGAACAACGCTTCTGGCAGTTGTGCGATGAATTGGCGGTACATGAAAATGTGAAATGCGCTGCCAAAGAACGCCGGAACAATGAGCGGCAACAACGTGTCAACCCAGCCCAAACTCCGGAAGAGAATGAAAAGTGGAATCATCGTGACCTGAGCCGGAAGCATCATGGTGGCGAGCATGAGCAAGAAGGTCGGTTGACGGCCACGGAAACGAATTCGGGCAAAGGCCGTGCCCACCAAACTCGATGACAGGATGGTTCCGATGACCACTAAGACTGTTACCACAATGGAGTTGGACAAGGCATCAATGAAGCCCAACCACGGGGTGGTGCCAACCTCTTGCATCGCCTGGCCATAATTGCCGAACTGGGGATCGGTGGGCAACGCGTCAAAGGGGCTTCCGGACGCCAAGGCCGCACCCGCACGCTGTTCGGTTTCAAGACTGAGGGCGAGCATCCACCACAGAGGGAACAACATCGCCAACGAGCCAATCACCATGGGCACGTACCACCAATACGAAGATGAACGAGCTGAACGTGCGGCACTCATCCTCGCATCCCCTCGTAGTGCACTTTGCTTCCACCCACCTTCAGAACCACCACGGTCAACAGCAGCACCACGACCAACAAGAGCCACGCCAAAGCCGAGCCGTATCCCATTTCGTACCAGTCGAATGCTTGGTTGTACAGGTAAAGCACATAGAAGCGGGTGTCATCGCCCGGCCCCCCGCCAGTCATCACAAAGGCCTGGGTGAACACTTGGAAGCTGCCAATGATGGCCATGATGCCGTTGAACAGAATGACAGGAGAGAGCATGGGCAAGGTCACGCGAACGAACCGTGACAGGGGACGTGCGCCATCAATGTCCGCCGCCTCCAGCACGTCGGCGGGAATGTTCCGCAGTCCGGCCAGATAAATCAGCATGGAGCCGCCAACCAGCCAGAGGTTCATGATGGAGAACGCCGGAGCCCCAGCCCAAGCCGCATCAGATTGGAACCAGTCTGGAGGCTCGAGCCCGAAGGGGCTTAAGACAGGCTCGATCATGGCGTTCATCAAACCGCCGTCAGAGCGGAACACCCATGTCCACAGCACCGCCATACCCACACCGGCCAGAACACTGGGCAGATACCACGCGGCGCGGAACGCTTCGACCCCACGCAATTTGGCATTGAGGATCACCGCGGCCAGCAGGGCAAAGCCTTGCCCCAAGGGAACCGACAACACCGCGTAGTAGACGGTCACCTTGAGGCTTTGCCAAAAGGTTGGGTCGGCCCCAAGAATCTCTCGATAATTCCCCAGCCCAACAAACTCCGCCGTGCCCAGCGTGTCGATGCCCTTCCAACGGGCCACCGAGAGCAAGAGCGAGAGCACAATCGGCCCCAGCATGAACAGCACAAATCCAAGCACCCAAGGCAACACCATGCACCATCCCGCCCGTTCTTCTTGACGGGTCAACGCGGATGGAGATCGGGACTTGTTCAAGGAAACCCATTGCCACACCAAGAAGCTGGCCAAGATCCCAGCAAAGACCAGCGCCACCATCCCCCAAGGCATGCGAGGAAACGAGCGGGTTGGCGCGAGGGGCGACTGCTGGCGGTTGGCCCACCAAGAGGTGAGCTGGTCCACTTGGGTGTCCACGCTGCCTCCCGTCCGAAGCGCGACGTCAAGGGTCCGCTGAAATTGATCCTGAAAGGCGGGATCCACGGGCCAAGGCGGCACGCGGGCCACATCAATCGCGTCCAAGAACCCCTGATCATTGGCCGGGGCCAGCGAGGCGTTCAGGAAGGCCTCGCTTTGGGCCACAGATTTCAACGTGGGGATGGCCAATCCAAGGCGGGATTGAGCGCTTTGGGACTGCTCCCCGGTCAGCCACTTCAGCAGCTTCCATGACGCTTCAGGATGCTTCGACTTGCTCGACATACTCCAGGCAATCGTGGCCAAGACGTTGGCCCGCGATTCCCCTTGAGGCAACGGGGCGAAATCCCACGAGAAGTCCTCGATGCTTCGGTAACTGGGAACCACCCAGCGGCCAAACGGGCCCACCATGCCAATGCGACCGGACAAGAAGAGCGACCCTGGGTCGATCCCCTCCGCTTCCGATCTGGCCAAAAAGCCATCTTCGCCGAAGCGCCAGTCGCGAAGGTCTTCAAGCGCTTGCAATGATTCTGGCGAGGAAAGAGTAAGCGTCTCGAAATCGCCTTGATCATTCACCACCGACGCACCGCGAGACCAGAGGTAGCCGCGAAGCACAAACGGCCAGGTGACCAGTTCAGCGCCGGTGATCCCTTCGAGGGCATGAATTTTCCGCCCCGCAGCAATGAAGTCATCCCATGTCCAGTCGGGAGTTGGATATTTGGCTCCGGCTTGATCAAAGAGGTCGCGATTCCAATAGATCCCCACCGTGGTGAAGTCTTTGGGAACACCGAACAGAGGGCCAATGCCCATCTTTCCTTCTTCAAGACGGAACGCATCGACTGCCGGCGTGAAGAATTCGTCAAGGACCAGGGGGTCCTCCGCGTCGGGATCAGATTCGGCGGCGAAGTAGCCATCGAGTTCTTGCAATTGGCCGGCTTCCGCAAACGGAGCCATCCGGGCAAAATCCATGTAGAAAATATCTGGTGGCTCTCCGGCCGCCATCATGGTTTGCAACTTCGTGAAGTACTGGCCGCTGTCTCCGGGGTTGATGCGCTTTACCTTGATGTTCGGGTTCCGCTGCTCAAATTCCGCGATGGAAGCTTGGACGATGTCATCCTCTTCCTGCCCACCGCCGCCGGACCAGTGCATGAGCACCAATTCAACCGCCTCCGAATCGGCAGGCCCAACCATGCGGGCCGCCTCTCGGTAACCCACTCGAAGAAACGCCAAAACGACCAAGACGGCCGTGGTCACGGCCAAAAGGACACGTGCGGCACCAAAGGCTGGGGCAAGCACCGAGTTTTGAAACCCGCGTCGCATTCAAAAAAATTATAATTGGCAACCATGGACATCATCACCGGTGCATTGGTTTCTTCCTGTGTGATCTGCACCTTCAACGGGGACATCCAATTCGGTCACGTCGGCTGGCCGCCTGATGTGCCGGTTGCGGCCATCTCCACCGACCGGGTTCAGCGGACCCCAGAGCATCTTGAGGCCACGCCTTTGGATGATGGTCGGTGGTCCGTCCGCTTCTCGATCAAAGATCCGGTTGCTCAGCGGATGCGTTTGGCCGGTTCCTTCAACATGTGGAACCCCAACGAAGGGGAGATGACCAAAAGTCCGAGCGGAGAGTGGACCTTGACGCTTGAACTCTGGGACGACACGCACCTGTACAAATTTGTTCGCAACGACAGTGAGTGGCAACCCGATCCTTTGAATGACTTTCGAGCCCCCGATGGCCATGGTGGGCAAAACACGATCATCGCTTTGGGTGCTGACGCCCTGCTGAACCCCAACCAAGCCAAAACCGGTGACGGGGCCATCGTCGGCGCCGCACTCCGGCACAACCCAACCGACTGGCGCGATCTGCAGCCCTTCGGCGACCAGCAGTTCGAGATCTCGGCCCAAACGCTGCGCGGTGATGTCGAACAGGTGTGGGTCGTCTTCGATGATGGCCACACCCAACCCCTCAGGCTCAAGGGCGGTTCGGACCTGTTCGACCGATGGGCCACCACGCTCTCCCCCGATCGAGAAGGCCACCAATACACTTTTGTGTTCCAAGACGGAGAACTTCGAGTGCGACATCCAGATGTGTACCAACTCGACCAAGCCACCGCCCCCAACGTCCGCACGCCCGATTGGGCCAAGGATGCCATTTGGTACCAAGTCATGGTGGAGCGGTTCCGTGATGGATCACCCGTCAACAACCATGACCCCGTTCGTCCTTGGACCTTCCCTTGGTACCAATCCAGTCCGTGGGAAGGGAAAGACGGCCAATCCTTCTACAAATACTTCGTCTTTGATCGACATTACGGCGGAGACCTGCAAGGCCTGCAAGAGCAACTCCCCTACCTCAAGTCTCTGGGGGTGAACGCGATCTATTTGAATCCAATCTTCCAGGCCAGCACCCATCACAAATACAACGCCACCGACTTCCGGCACATCGATGAGCACTACGGCGCCGGCGAGCCAGACTTTGCTGAGACGATTGCCACAGAGAACTTGACCGACCCGTCATCGTGGACGTGGTCCAAAAGCGACGAAATCTTCTTGAAGTTCCTCCGCGCGGCGAAAGCCCAAGGCTTTCGCGTCATCATTGATGGTGTCTTCAATCACGTCGGCACCGCCCACCCCGCCTTCATCGATGTGCAAAAGAATGGCCAGAACTCCCCATTCGCCGACTGGTTCAGCATCCGCAGCTGGGACCCCTTTGAGTACGACGGCTGGGCTGGCTTCGGCGAGCTTCCCGCCTTCCGGAAGAACGATGAACACGGGCTTGCTTCCGAGTCGCTTCGGGAACACATTTTCGCCATCACCAAACGCTGGATGGACCCCGACGGTGACGGTGATCCTTCCGACGGTGTCGACGGCTGGAGGCTTGATGTGCCCGAGGAAGTACCCATGGCCTTCTGGGTGGAGTGGTGTGCCTACGTCCGATCCATCAACCCAGACGCCTACATCGTGGGGGAAATCTGGAAGGCCAAGCCGGAATGGCTCGATGGCCGAACCTTCGACGCCCTCATGAATTACCCCTTCGCCGAGATCGCGCTGGAGTGGATTGGCAATCGGGAACACAAAATCTCGGCCTCAGAGGCGGCTCGTCGATTCGCCGAACACCGGGAGACCTATCCCTCCGAAGTCACCTACGCGCTGCAGAATCTGGTCGACAGCCACGACACCGATCGACTGGTCTCCAAATTGCACAACCCCGATCGCGCGTACGACAGCGGCAACCGAGAACAAGAGGACCAAACGTACGACGGCTCGAAGCCCCCGGCCCGCGCGTACCAACAAGCACGGCTGGTCGCCCTCTTGCAAATGACCTCACCCGGTGCCCCCATGATCTACTACGGCGACGAAGTGGGCCTTTGGGGATCCGACGACCCCAACAACCGCAAACCAATGCTTTGGAAAGATCTCGAACCCTACGAAGAATCTGGCATGGCGGTGATGGATGATCACCTGGCGTTCTACCAGTCCGCGGTCGCGCTCCGAAACCAGTACACCGCCCTGCGGACCGGCTCCATCGAGACCATCCTGACCGATGACGAACAAGATGTCATGGCGTTTGTCCGTGAAGACGAGGCCAGCCGACTGCTGGTGATCCTGAATGCCCGCGACGAAGCGGCCAACCTCTCGCTGCCCGTTGATGGCGAATGGGAACGCGTCTTCGGTACCGCCAGCGGCACTCCCCAAGATTGCACCGTGCAAGGGATCTCTGGGGCGGTCTACCTTCAGTCCAAGCCCTAACCATGCCGTACCGCATCCATCCACTCCTGGAAGAACGGACCGCTGGTGTCTTGCTGCACCCCACCTCACTGCCCAGCGCGCGCGGGACCGCTGGGGTTGGTGATCTCGGACCGGCGGCCCGAAAGTTCTGCGACTGGATGCATCGCGCTGGTCTGAAGCGTTGGCAAATGCTGCCCATCGGTCCCGTCGGTGCTGGCGACTCTCCCTACAGCGCGCTTTCAAGCTTCGCGATCGAGCCCATGCTGGCTTCCCTGTCCGATTTGGTTTCAGATGGGTGGCTGCCCGCGTCGGTCCTTCGACAATCAGAAGGTCAGAAGAAGGCTGAACGCGGGGATCGGTCCTCTTGGTCCCGGGCTCGCAAGCACAAGCTCCCTTTGCTGGAACAGGCCTACGACAACTTCCGGCAACAAAGCAGACGACATCGTCGCGCCAGCACGCAGTTCCAAACCTTTCGGAAACGCCAATCGCACTGGCTCGACCCTTGGACAGACTTTGCCGTCCGCCAAGCCGCACCGAAGAGTTCGGACATCTCAGCCCAGCCTGAATACCACGCCTTTGTGCAGTGGGTCTTGGATCGCCAGTGGCAAGCATTGCGGAAGTACGCACACAGCCTCGACATCAAATTGATTGGCGACTTGCCCATCTTCTGTGGTGCCGACAGCGCTGATGTTGAAGGCAACCCCGAACTGTTCCGATTGGACCGCTCGGGCCAACCTCAAGTGCTGACCGGCTGCCCACCCGATCCCTTTGCGGTGGACGGCCAACTGTGGGGGCACCCCCACTACCGATGGTCGGCCCACCGCAAGGACCACTTCTCATGGTGGACCGAGCGGGTGAAGGTAACGCTGGACCGATTCGATCTCGTACGCATCGATCACTTCATCGGATTTGTTCGGGCGTACGAAGTGCCCGGAAACGCCAAAAACGCCCGCAACGGCAAATGGGGACGAACGCCCGGGCGTGAGTTGATGACGCAATTGGCCAAAAAGGTCGGTCAGCTTCCCTTCATCGCAGAAGACCTCGGCGACGTCACCCCTGCGGTCCATCGGCTCCGAGACGAATTCGAACTTCCGGGCATGCGCATCTTGCAGTGGGCCTTCTTTGATGCCGAGGGTGGGTCGAATGATTTGCCCCACCACCATCCCAAGCACTGCGTGGTGTACCCCGGAACCCACGACAACGACACCATCCAAGGCTGGCACCAAGGCCTCGACCGATCCACCAAAAAGAACCTCCAGAGCTACATCGGTGAGGGCAGCCAGCTCTCGCCGAGTGACATGCTGATCCAAGTGGCTCTCCACAGCCCCGCAAACACCGCCGTTATCCAGATGCAAGACTTCCTCGGTCACGGTCGCCGATCGCGGATGAATGTCCCCGGCCGTCCCCAAGGCAATTGGCTCTGGCGACTGAAGCCCTCTGACCTCACAATGACCCACGCCTCCAGACTCCACGCCCACATCAAGATGTCGGGCCGGTAAGCCCACCCATCTTTTCTTCAAGAAAGACCACCATGCCAAAGCAAGCATCAACCAAGACTTCCTCCGGGATTGACCAAGTGATCGGGCGACTCCTGGCCGTCGCAGAGAACCTCACTTGGACGTGGCACGAGCCCGCCCAGCGGCCATTTGCCATGCTCGACCCCATCGCATGGGAAGCCACAAACCACGCCCCCATCGAGACGATGCTCCAAACCAGTCGAGCCCGTATCGAAGCGGTTGCGGGCGATCCAAACTTTCTGCAGGTCTTGACCGAGGCGGAGCGCACGTTGGCCAAAGCAGGCTCGCAACCCAAATGGTTCAAGAAGAACCATCGGGGTCGAGATCGCAAACTCAAGGTGGCGTACTACTGCTCTGAGTTTGCCATTCACGAATCCATGCAGCAATACTCAGGCGGCCTTGGGGTTTTGGCCGGAGATCATCTCAAGAGCGCCGAAGACTTGGGCGTCCCCATGGTTGGGGTAGGCCTGCTGTACCAACACGGCTACTACCGGCAGCAGTTCAAGCAGGATGGAAGCCAACGCGTGCTCTATCCCGAATACGACTTTGACTGCTACCCGATCGAAGAAACTGGAATCACCGTTTCGTGCCCCATTGGGACCAGGACCGTGGTTGCCCGGGTGATGTGCATGCATGTCGGATCGACCCCCATCTTGCTGCTTGACGCCGACTTGCCCGAGAACCGCAAGGAAGATCGAAAGTTGACCGAGGGCCTCTACAAGGGCGATGCCGATCTCCGCATGCGTCAACAGGTGCTCCTTGGGGTGGGCGGCGCGATGGCCGTCGAAGCCGCCGATCTCGGCGTGACGGTGCACCATTTGAACGAGGGCCACGCCGCCTTTGCTGCCATGGAACGGGTCGCACGGCTGGTGGAGCAAGGGCACGACCTTGCGGATGCGATGACTGCGGTCAGGAAAAGCACGGTCTTCACCACCCACAC
>CAXBRK010000010.1:0-34817 GCA_963978155.1 uncultured Phycisphaera sp.
GCAGGTGCTGTAGTCGCCTTGGGATTCCCCGCCGATGGCGGCACAGAAGTTGGCATCGCCAGTCTCACAGGTGCCATCGCTCAAGCAGCAGGCGGAGGTGTTGTTTGGGGTGTCTGCGGTCGGGGCACCACTGGTGGTGTCGGCCACGAAGATCGAGTCCACCAAGAGTCGATTGCTCGAGTTGTTGCCAGAGCGGATCATGATGCGGTTGAACGAGTAGTTCGCACCGGGCTCGGTGATCGAGACGTCCGCGGGGCCAAGGTCGGCCAAGTTGCTTGGGTTCACCCACATGGCCGCGGTGTCGGCAAAAATTCCAAATTCCACCCGAACCACTAGGCGTGCGAGCTGACCTTGGGAAGCATCGACTCCAGAATCTCCCGAGACGTCACCAAAGCCTTTGAGGTTCCAGGTGTCTTCGGAAGCGAAGTTGGTTCCAATTTCCAGTTTGATTTGGCCGCCATTGGCCAAAGTGATGTTCGCAAATCCATTGGTGGGATCATCCACCAATTGCTCAACCCAACAGATGACGTAGACCGGATTGCTTCCGAGATCTTGCAAGGGGATGGATTTCTTCGCGGCGTTGGAATAACCAGAGCCGTCTCCATTCCCGGTGTGGACGACACTTCCGTCGATCACCTGCACCGAAGTCGTGTCAAACCACCCACCGCTGTTCAAAGCGCCGTCGGGGTAATCGAAGCGTTCAACGAGAAACTCCTCCGCAGCGAGGGCTGAAGTGAGGGCGGTACAGGCGAGCAAGGGGGTGATCAATTTCATCATCTTTAGATTTCCACTCCGATCGAACCATGGTACGTCGAGACGCGGCGGTTCCAAACCAGAACTGCGGAGAGGTGGGGTTATTCGGGCAATTTGCCAGCTTCACAAGGGCCAATGGCGGAGAGCACGGCAAGCAAGTCGGAAAATTCAACCGCATTGTCTTGGTTGACATCCGCTGGGTTGCCAGGATTGAAGCCCCAGTTCGACAAAACGGCCAAGAGGTCCGAGAATTCGATCACACAATTGCGATCCACATCCTCTGGACATCCGCCCCACGCGCAACTGGATCGGGTCAGTCCGATGCGGTCCATGGCAAGTTGAATGAATGGATGGTCGTGGAACAGTGACCAGACTCGGCCGGTGCGGGCGTTTTCAATCGCGACCAGCAGGGCACCATCGTCAATGGAAAGGTGCTGTGATGCGGACCAGCCGCCATCGCCTTCGTTCCAAGCGTCTCGATATCCAAACCCGCCCACCGAAGGCTCATTCCACACCAGCGGGGCGTTCAAGTTCCGGGCGTACCGCAGCACGTCCATTGCTCTTTGATCGAACATCAGCGCGCCTGCGGCGCCGTACACCGCCACCGTGCCGTCTCCATCGTTCGGGCTGGTTCCTCCGGGATTGGGTTCATCTTCGGGACGCTGGGCTCCGGGAATGGGTTGGGTGATGGGAAAGACCCCGGGAACGGCGTAGCCGGAAGGTGACAGGGAGGCCGTCAGGGGCCAGCCGGTCTCCCCGAGGGTGGGTAACCCGTTGGGATTGTTGATCGCTCGGTCTCGGTGCATCTGGGCATGCCGTCGGCTGTTTTCCCAGAAATCAGTGGTGGTTCGCGCTGGGAACCCTCGTTCGGAAGGGTTGTCCGGCCCCATCCGCGGGGTGTCCATAAACAGTTGCGCGTAAAAGGTGCGGAAATAAGCGCCGGAGTACGGGGAGTACACCACGCGTTCGCCGGCTGGAGTGTTGCCCATGGGACGCCGCAGCGACCACCAAAGATCAGGATCGGTGCTCTTGGCGGTATCGGGTTGTGTTTGGGCCAAGAACACGGTCAGCCGTTCTTCGTCCATGGCGTCGACCCAAGCGAAGGGCATCAGTGTTCCCGGTCCAGTGGGTTGGGCTTCGTTGTCCGGTTCCCAGGCAAGGCTCAGATAGCCGGAGGGGAACCCAGAAACCTCATCGGTCAGGACAAATTTGGACCAGTCCGCCGCCAACAAGAGGTCGATTACAGCGTCATCAACAAGCCCACCAAAGCGTGAACCGGCCACGATGGCTCCGGCATAGAACAACGCGGAATCCACGGTAGAAACCCCATCCCAGTCTGGTCTTGGCGCGCCAGTGATGGCATCGATCCAGTGGTAATACAAGCCGTGTTTGGCGATGTTGGGGGTGTTGAGAATTTCTTGCAAGATGTTGAGGGCTTGCGTCTCAGCTTCAGCCTCGGTCAACCATCCGTGTTCAGGTGCCAGGGCCAATGCGGCCAGTTGAAAGCCGACCCCGGCCATGCTGATGACCGGACTGTTGGTGGCATCCCGCACCATGCCTCCGTAGGCGGTCACCGAAGTCAACGCACGGAACGCTCCAAATTGAGCGGATTCGAGCAGTGCTTCATCGTCTGCTTCAAAGACCCATGGTGGACGCTCCGCGCCAATGTCGGGAAGGATCGGTGGCAGGGGGCCTGCCATGGTCAGGAGTACGGTCAGCATGTCTCCACTATTCTCTCACCATGAGCGATTCAAGCAAGTCAGAGTCAGAAAACAACACGATTTCACCCGGATGTTTGCTCTATGGCTTTGGCGGGGTGTTCATTCTGGGAGGTTTGGCCTTTTTGGTGGGGACCGGTTGGTTTGCCCTTCAGGTGGAAGCGTCCCGAACGTGGCCCCAGGTGCCGGCTCAAGTGGTGTCCTCAGAACTTGGATTCCGGGTGGACAGCGACAACGACCGGTTTGTCGACCCGAATGTGACCTTCCGCTACGACATTGATGGAAAAACCTACACCGGGGATCGGGTCTCTTTTGGCTCGGGTGATGCGGCTTGGTCGCAAGGTCGAGTGAATGCGTATCCAGCGGGTCAGGTGATCAATGTGCGGGTCAACCCCGACGATCCCACTGACGCGGTGATTGAACCTGGCGGCCGAGGTTGGGAGCGGTTTCTTCCCTTGGGGGGGTTGGTGCCTCTGGGGGTTGGCGTCAGCATCATCCTGTCGGGCCGTCGCCGTCTGCGGAATCCAGAATTGATGCGTGGTCCCAGCGGACCCACCAAAGTTGGGCCCAAAGGTCATTGGATTCCTGCCACCTTGGGAATCATTTTCACCACCGTCGGCGTCTTCATCGTTCGTGATGGCTTGACGGACATTCAGATTGCTCGCGCCAGCAGCACTTGGCCCACAACTGAAGGCACCGTGGTGTTGTCCGAAGCCCATCGTGAATGGGACAGCGAGGACAAGCGTCACACCTACTTCCCCGTCGTGGTGTACACCTACGAGGTCGAAGGCGTGACGTACGCCTCGGACCGAATACGGCCGGGATCGATCAAGCGTTCGAGTCGAACGAGCGCTTCGGCTTTGCGGTTGGCCAAGCAGTATCCCGAAGGATCGCGCCAGCCCGTGTCGTACGACCCCGATCAACCAGGCCAAGCCACGTTGGTCGCGGGGGAAGGTGTTGCCTCTTGGGGGACGATGATTTTCGGTGGCATCTTCACCGTGATTGGCTTGGTGATTGCGTTGGTCTTTTTCCCACGACCATGGGCTCACCAGGTGTCAAACCAAGGGACCGGTTCACCACGTTCTTGATCCACACTCATTTGCGCGCCAGCTTCGCGGCACCAATCGGCAAGCACTTGTGACAGTGCATCAACACGTTCGGGATGCGTCCCTGACAGATCGTTCTGTTCTCCGGGATCGTTTTGCAAGTCGTACAACTCAAAGCGCTGTTCGGCATGCCATGCGATGAGCTTTTCATCACCCATCCGAATGGCCGTGCAAGGCATGAAGCGTCCACTTTGTCCGCCGGTGCGATGGGGTTTGTGCCAGACGATGAAGCGTTCCAACTGGTCTTGTTGCCCAAGCAAGATTGGAGAGATGTCCAAGCCGTCGGGCACACTCCGTTCCTCGGCTTCGAGTCCGACCCAACGCAGCAGGGTGGGATGAAGATCATGCGTGACCACCATGGCGTTGCTGGATGCGCCGGCCGGGATGTGCTGGGGCCACCGTGCGATCAATGGCACTCGGTGTCCACCTTCGTACGGACTGCTCTTGCTTCCCCGCAACGGGGCGTTTCGGTTTGCCGGCCGCCCGGCGTACCCCGAGACCGCACCGTTGTCGCTGGTGAAGATGACCAAGGTGTTGTTGGTGATACCAAGCGCGTCCAAGCGTTCCAAGAGCACGCCCACCGCCGCGTCCACCGATCGCACCAGACTGACGTAGCGTGCTTCCACTGGGGGCAAACCTTCGGTCTCATCGATCCAGCGTGGATTGGCCATGATTGGCGTGTGGACGGCGTAGGGCGCAAAGTGGAGGAAGAAAGGCTCACCAGAAGCCACGGCAGCTTCCATGCTGCGTGAAGCTTCGATGGTCAAGGCTTCGGTGAGGAAAAGATCGCGATCGTGGTACGCCTCCAGTCCGGGGACGTCCCAGACGGAGGTCTTGCTGAAGTCGGTGGTGCTTTTGGCATTCTTGAAGCGGTGGATACCGCGGTAGGAGCCCGGGGCTCCGGAACCATGTCCGGCGATGTTTTCATCAAAGCCCAGCTGCAAAGGGTCGCTGCCGGGGGTGCCGTGGGCGCCCCAGTGTGCCTTTCCCACATGAATGGTTCGGTATCCCGCTCGGCGAAGTCGTTCGGGCAGCAAATCGGGTGAGGGCTGGACACCTTCCTTCTTCCAATCTGGCGCGCGGAGGGTGGGGTGCTTTCCGCTGGTGTCTCGGTCGTGGTACAGCGTCCACCAAGTGATGTGGTGTCGTGCGGGTGCGGCCCCCGTCAACAGCGAAGCCCGTGTGGGGGTGCAAACACAGCCAGAGGCGTAGGCGTGGTCCAAACGCATGCCTTCGTCCGCCAATCGCTGGATGTGGGGCGTGTGCAATTGCGCTTGGGTGGGATCCTCAGGCGGCCCATTGCGAACGCTGGTGTCTCGCCAACCGAGGTCGTCCACCATGATGAGCAGAATGTTCGGCTGGTTGGTGCAGAGCAGGCTGCACAGCAGAGTCAGCATCACTTGCCCAGTTCACGGACCATGCCCGCGATTCGGAACTTGAGTTGTGATTCGTCCGGCAAGTCTGTCTCAATGACTGCCAACGCGGAAAGCGCGCCCAAATAATCACCAGGGTCGCCCGTCAGTTGAACCTGCCACACGTTGCCATCACCGGAGGCTGGTGCAAAGTTGAGGCTCATCGTCGGCCCGTCGCGGCGGGCTCCAGTGATGTTGGCACTGAGGATCGAAAATGGTTTGTCGGCCGTGAGGGTGATTTGTTTTTGGAACGGCTTTTTGGGTGCGGTCGCTCCAACCCGGAACATGGTGTCCGAAGGGCGAATGCTTCCGAGCACCGTGACCGATGCCGTGCACTGGATTTCTTTTTCCACGGGCGTTCCGCTCGGCAGAACGCCCCGTGTTTTGACAAAGACATTTCCGTAATGCGGTCCCCATGGGGCGTTGCCCAAGAAGGTCACACTCAGTTGAGTGGGCCGGAACGAATCTTGTTCCACTTTGAAATAGCGGGCGGCGGTCCCACGGATACCGAAGTCCAGAATTTCAAAATTGGGGTCGACACATTGCAGATCCAAAGTGAGTTGCTTGGATTCTCCTTTGCTGACCTCTTCGTAACGCAAGTACAACGGGTCAGGTTTGACGAACGGTTTGATGGTGCTGGAGATTTTGAGGATCGTGACCGGTCGCTCAGGATCATTGCATCGCACGGTCAAGGTTTTGGTTTGGCGTCCGTTGCCTTTGGGGGCAAATGCGATTTCCAGCGTGCCCTTTTCTCCGGGCAGGTAGGTGGTTTTGGTCAAGGTTGGGGTCGTGCAGCCGCACGATGCCTTGACTTCCTCGATGATCAGAGGGCCCTTGCCTTTGTTTTCAAACCCAAAGGTGGTCTCCTGCTTTTCAAGGTCCCAAATTTCACCAAAATCGTGTTCGAAGCGTTCGAGACCCAACACAGCGTTCCCGGTGGCTGGGGGGCTTTCGACGGTCTCGGCCGTGGGGGGGGACGTTGGCGTTGGGGTGCCCGGCTCTGCCCCTGACGTACCAGCGCTAGCGGATTCTGTGGATGGAGCAGATGGCTCACATCCCATCAGGGCTACAGGAAGCACAATCCAAAAGCGCAATACGATCCGATGCAACATAAGAGATGACCCTCAGGGCAATTCAACAAACATAGGCCAGAGTGCCCGTTATCCTCGCATATCCAAGACTTTGCAAGTGGTTCTGTGTATGTCCTTCAAATTCTCCATTTTGGCAACGCTCTTCCTGCCCATGGGACACCTTGGCGCTCAGGATATTTTGAACCGGGTCGACGCCCACGACTGGGAATTGACGGTCGAAATTCGTCTCTCAAGCGAGGTCCCGATCCAGCTCGGCCCAGATGGCCGTCCCATGGGGATTTTTCGTCCGGATCAACTGTGGCCCTACCGGCCGCCTTGGATTGATGGCACCCGCTGGCTTGAGGTCAAGCCCAACGGCTTCTTCGACACCCAAGGTGGTCGAATCAGAATGCCCTTCGTAGAGGACACCGCTTCTTCAGAAGCCGCAGTCGAACGACTGGACGGCACGTTTTTCATCGGCACCCGGCAAGACGAGTCGGCCATTGCCAACGGCAAGGTGTTTCCAAAAGACATTCTGGGTGAACGTGCTGTCGAATTTGCGTTGAATGAAGGCCGCGACACCACCATGCGCTGGTCCATCATGCTGCCCCATCGGAGTTACGGGATCGTGGTCGACGAGTCACAAGCAGCCAAGTTGCCGTGGCCGCGCTCGGTACCATCAGAGGCTGCACCGGCGCTCAAACCATCCGGATTGATCGACTCTGATGATCCTGTGTTTGCCGAAGCCGTGAAAAACATCGCGGGGGATCGGTTGCAGGTGGTCTCCCCGTGGCGGGCCGCAAAATCGCTCTTGGCCGGAGTCATTCGTACGATTCGGGTGGGTGAGCCTGCGACCGCACGAGGGCGCTCAACGGCGATTCGAGGCATCGTGGCCCGCAAAGCCAGCGAAGCAGCCAAATCCAGTGCGGTCAATCCCGTGGAAGATGTCTTGGTGGCCGTGGGGGTGTTGCGAGCAGCTGGTCTGCCTGCTCGGGCGGTCCATGGCGTTCGGTTCCGCAACCTACGGTTCCCTCCAGAGCCGGTGACCTGGGGCGAGTGGTTCCACCCTGATTTGGGCTGGGTGCCCTTCGACATGGCGTTCCTCCGCGGCGACGGCGTGATCAATCGAGGGGTCGATCAGAAATGGCGCGGCTTTGGTGAGATTCGTGAGTTGGAACGAAGAGTACCCGTCGCATTCCGTCTTCACCCAGAGACCGATGCTCGGGGCTGGTACCCGTGGGCGTACTGGAGTTGGGAAAGCCTTGCCGAACAGCCGGGCTTCTTTGAACAAGCCGTGGAGCTGAAAATGATCGATCGCGGTCGGGTTCCCAACCGTGGGGTGGCACCTTGACGACCCCGGTGGCCAATGCTGCGGTCGCTGTCGAGGTGGCGTACGAAGATCCCCATTACTTGGTGCTCAACAAAGCCGGAGGCCGGGTGGTGCAGCCTGGTCGGGGCCATCAGGACGATGCGTTGTTGAACGGTCTCATGGCCAGTCGGTTCGGCCCCGAGCTCCGAAAACTTGGTGCACGGCGTGACTTTGGTGTGATCCATCGTTTGGACCGGGACACCTCAGGCTCTTTGCTGGTAGCACGGACGGTGCCGGGATACGACGGACTGCGATCTGCGTTTACCGAGCGTCGGGTGGAAAAGGATTACTTGGTGTTGGTGGATCCCGCGCCAAGCAGCCCTTCGGGCCGAGTTGATCTTCCATTGCGTGAAGTGGAACGGGCTGGCGTTCGTTTGGCCGTCCCTGATCCGGCCGGGCAGCCGGCCCATACCGCTTGGCGACAGGTTGCCGCGGGGCCGAAGCATGCCATGTTGGCCTGCCGGATTTCGACCGGTCGCCTCCACCAAATCCGTGTGCACCTGACTGAAGGCGTTGGCGTGCAGATCATGGGTGACCGGGTCTACCGCGTCGATGAACCACCGGACACTTCATCCAAAGCCATGCGATTGGCCGGCCCCATGCATTTGCATGCTTGGCGTCTTGGCTTCCCTCACCCGGTAACGGATCGTCCCGAGCAGCATCGCATCGAGCCTCCACCCAGCTTCCTCTCGGCCATGGCCGAGTGTGGTTTGCAGCCCGCAGGTTCCCAGTAATCCAAGTGTGTTCCTAAAAGGGACCGCTCCTCAACATCCGGAGGACCAAAGAAAAAGCCCCGCCGAAGCGGGGCTGAAAAGGTTGCCAATGGCATGAGCGTGATCGCTCAGGCCGGTGGGGGTTCCTGATCAGGGCGTGCAATCGCCGAAGGCGGAGAGCACAGCGAGCAGATCGCTGAAGGCCACGATGCCATCGCCATCGATATCAGGAGTGCTGTCGCCCCAGTTGGAGAGCAACACCAAGATGTCGGAGAAGCCGACCACTTGGTCGCCATCCACGTCCTCGGGGCAGTTGCCGGGCCCGCCACCATCGCAGTCAAGGTTGCCAACACCGGGGGTATCTTGAAGCTCGCCTTGGTCGGATCCGAAGATTCCGATGTTCCATGCCAGCGAGTCTGGGCAACGCCAGATGTGGGCAGGGGCGAAGGTGGTGTCCGGGCCAACATCCTCGCCACCCAAGCTGGTCGCGTAGGACCACTCGGTGCCGGTGGGAGGGGTGTCGGTGTTTTCCACCGAGCCGACCGCGTCGACCACGCCAAGCCATGGGGTGGCGTCCAAGGTGCCGTTGTCGTCGGTATCCAGATCCTGATCAAGGCTGCCGGAGAAGTTGGTCACCAGAGCGAGCGTGATGTTGTCGCTGTTTTCCAGGTTGACGCCGCCTTCGGGAATCAGATCGGCCAGAGCGATCGGTCCCAAGGTGAAGGTGTCAGCACAGATCAGCAAAGCGCCGTCGCTGCCAACCACCAGACCGCTGAGGTCGATGACCTCTTCGACCACACCAGAACCACCGGCGCCATCACCGATGATGATCAGTGAGATGCCGTCCATGGACTGGCCGGATGGGCCTCGGACTTCAACGTAGTCGTTGTTGTCGGGGCCTGGTTCATCGCGACGAACTTCGTTGATGTACACGTCAGCGGGCACATCAACTTCACACGAATCAGGCACGCTGTTGCCATTGTTGTCCTCGAGCGTGCCGTCGATCAGATCGCACTCGTCGGGAACACCATTGGTGTTGCAGTCGCCACTGGTTTGATCGTCGATGTCGCAGCTGTCGGGGATGCCGTTGCTGTTGCAGTCGGAACTTCCAGTCTCGCAAGCATCACCAACACCGTCGCCATCGCAGTCTTCCTGGCCAGCGTTCTGGGTGTTGGGGCAGTTGTCGATGTCATCGGGGATGCCATCGCTATCGCTGTCACCGCCAGAGCTGCAGCCACCGAAGAAGCCGCCAGAGGCGTCCAGTCCGATGGTGGCCAAGCTGCCATCGAGTCCACCGATGTACGCGAAGTCACCTGATCCATCTGGAGAGCGGGCGAAGCCGCGGAAGTCGTCGTTGGAGGGGGTGAGGTACTCGTAAGCGTCTTGGACAATGCCCGAATCGTCGGCCAAGGAGATCAAGTCGTCGGTGCTGTTGAAGAACAAGCCTCCGGTGCTGGAGACCACGACTTCCATGCCGCCAAATGCGCCAGAGGGCGTTCCGCCACCAAAGACCACCACGCCGCAGTTTGCGGAAATGATGGTGCCCGCGTCGAAGACGTGTCGCACACCGGTTCGGTCACTGACGCTCCAGTTGGAGATGTCAATGTCGGCCCCGGTGGTGTTCAAGATTTCGAGGTATTCCTCGTCGTTGAAGTCACCGGTTACGCCGTCGCCGTTGCCGTCGTAGTCGGAGGGGTAGTAGAAGTTGAATTCATTCAGGACCACGCCACTGCCGAAGCATTCATCGGGCACGCCGTTGGCGTCGTTGTCGTTGGAGGTGCCGTCTTGAATGTCGCAATTGTCGAGGATGCCGTTGCCGTTGCAGTCGCTCATGTCGGCTTCGCAAGCATCGCCAACGCCATTTTGGTCGCAGTCGTTCTGGTCACCGTTTGGTGTGTTGGGACAGTTGTCGCTGCTGTCGGGGACGCCGTCGCTGTCGACATCACCCAAGGTGTAGTCGGCGAACAAGATGGTGGCGTTCGATCCGGTCACATTGACCGAGACGTCGTCTACCCAAGTGAAGTTGCCGGTTTCGTCGCTGGAATAGAGGCGGCATTCAATCATCAAGCCGTCGCGGGTGCCACCGTTGGAGTCAAAGGTCCAGGTGTGGCTCATTTGCTCCCAGCCAATGTCTGTGGTGTACGCGGTGTTGCCACTCGCCGAACCGGAGTAACTGGTGGGGTCATCGGTGCCGGTGGTGTAGTGGCCCCAAATTCTGACCTGAACGCTGCCTTGATCAAAGGCGAAGAACGAACCGTCGATCACATCACCGTCGGTCAAACCCTGAACCCAAGCGACGTAGGCCTGAGGTGTGCCGCCCAAAGGGCTCTCCGCGATGTACAGCGCTTGGCTGCCGGTGTTGACATTGTCAGAGACGTTCTCGGCGCTGCCGATGTTGCCGAAGCTGCCAATGATGGTGGCCACACCATCTTCCCAGCTGTAAGAACCAGATGCGTCGGCGAGCACCGCCGAAGTCATCAACACAGGTGCCGCAAGGGCCATCACATTTTTCATTGCAGGGACTCCGTTTAGGGGGTTCACCGAAGTCTAAGTCGAGATGGGCTGAATGCCAGCAATCCCCCAGCAATTCACAGTTTCCAAACGAAGACTGGCCCGGGAAAGGCCATTTTTCCCGGACCAGCTCGATTTCGGTCAGATGTACTGTCTTCACCTCCCAGAAGGCTCTTGGGCCTCTGGGGAGGGTTGGATCATTTGGGGGCTTCGTATTCTTCGACCTCGATCGGGGTGGTGATCTCGGTGGCCGGGGCCGCAGCGTCGGTGGCGGCCGGGAGTTCTGCCAGCATCGTGCTGCTGGTGAACACAATTTCTACCCGACGGTTTTGAGCCGCCCCTTTCTTGGTGTTGGCGACCACGGGTCGGTACTCGCCGTAGCCCGCCACCTTGATGCGGGCTGGGCTCACGCCAGCACCCACCAAAGCGGTTCGAACCGAGATGGCACGGTGCACGGCGAGGTACGTGTTGTTCTTGTGCTTCGCTCGAGTGGCGGGGTTGGACACCTTGACGTTGTCGGTGTGGCCGATGACTTCGCATTCAAAGCCCGAGGCGGAGGCGGCGTTCATGATGTCAGCCAAAGCACTGATGGCTTCGGTGGTTCCGCCCTTCAGCACATCTGAGCCGGAGGAGAAGGTGAAGTCGCTGTTGAAGCGAACAGTTCCAGATTCCTTCTCGAAGGTCAGAAGGTCAGAGAACGATGCCGCAAGTTGGGCAAGATCGGCGGCCATATCGGTTGGCAGCGGTCCGGCCTCAAGTTTGATCAATCGCTCCCGCATGGCCTGGAGGCTGTCGCGTGAAGAACCAAGTTGCTCACTGATGCCACCAAACTCGTTCTGGAGCGAGGCGTAGCGAGCTTCGGCTTCCGACACACGGGCTTCGGC
Organism: uncultured Phycisphaera sp.; assembly: GCA_963978155.1. Classification (GTDB taxonomy): domain Bacteria; phylum Planctomycetota; class Phycisphaerae; order Phycisphaerales; family SM1A02; genus UBA8653. The sequence continues at coordinate 11,537 of CAXBRK010000010.1, forward strand.
GTCATCGATGCGGGCCAAAGCTTCATCACGCTCGGCTTCCACCACAGCTTGGTTTTCTTCCAACGTGTTGTTGGCCATCAACAGGCTGTCGTATTGGCTCTGGGGAACACAACCAAGAGCAAAAAGGGTGGTGGGCGCAAGAACAAGCAGGCGAATCGAGGGCATACGTCAATCTCCGTAGTTGGGAGAAGTGTACCCACCGCAAGAACTTCCGCGTCGGGGGGTGGACAAGTCGGGGATGAACTTGGCGTTGTTCTCGGTATGATTCAGTTGTGAGCGAAGCAAACACCCTTCTCGAAGAATTGCCGTACCCGCCCGCGGCGTATGAGTTCGTCCGACAGGGGCTGGACCATGCGTCCACCCACCGGCACGGGCAAACCGAGGGGCTTCGCCATGTCTCGGGAGATGAATTGTGCCGAGGCTTGGTCGATCTCGCTCAGACCCGCTGGGGAGGCTTGGCGTGGTTGGTGCTCTCGAACTGGCACATTGAGCGGACCGATGATTTTGGCCGCATGGTCTACGCCATGGTGGCCCGGGGTGAACTCTCCACCACCGACGATGATCACCCCGATCATTTCCGCTCGGTGGTTGATCTTCGTGAGGCCCTCGACGCATGACGTCATTTGATCGAAAGCACCTTTGGGAAATCCAGGCCATCCGCGATGTTCTGCTGATTGCAGGCGGACTGTCCTTGTTGTGGCTGGGCTATGCCCTGTCGTCCATCACCATTCCTTTGCTGATGGCGTTGCTCTTGGCGTATTTGGTGGAACCTCTGGTGGAAGGTCTGGGCCAGCGTGGGGTTTCGCGTTCTCGAGCTGCCGCATGGTTCGTTGGCTTGTTTGGCGTCTTGGTGGTGGGATTGCTGGCCTTGGTGCTTCCACTGATTGTGGGCCAGACCTTGCGGTTGGTGGATGACGTGGAATCTGGCGACATGCAGCGCCGGGTGTTGCGGGTGGAGTCGATCCTGCCGGAACAGGCCGCGGCGCCTTTGCAAAGACTGGCCATGTTGTTGCCTGGTGAAGCAACGCTCGACGCGGAAAGCGATCTGGTTGCAGCTGAGGGCGAAATCCAAACCACAGATGCAGACGCCGACTCGTTGGAGATGCAGATTCAACGCATTGTGCAGCAAGAACTGGCCAGTCAATCTGATGATGCGGTCCTCCAACAGGAGGGCTTGCGTGCGGCCGGTGCAGCCCTGACCAGTGCCTGGAGTGTGTTGGTCGCCATCGTGGATGCTGGGTTCTTGTTGTTCCTGATCCCGTTCTACTTTTACTTCTTGGTGCTGTGGTATCCCGAAGTGGTTCGTTTTGGGGCCCAACTGGTCCCGCGCGACAACCGAGAAGCCATCTTCTCTCTCTTGCAAGAGATGGATGATGTGGTGAGTGGCTTTGTGCGGGGGCGGCTCTTGGTGAGCTTCATCATGGGCTTGATGTTCAGCGTGGGCTGGTGGCTGCTTGATGTGCCATACGCCTTTGTCTTGGGCATGACCACCGGGGCCCTGTCGACCGTCCCTTTTGTTGGGGGACTTGGGGCACCCATTGCGATTGGCTTGGCGGTGTTGGCTCGGTTGGAACTCCCCGAAGTTGAACGGGCCGCATGGTGGATGCCAGTGGTGTTGCCTGCGGCGGTGTTCGCCTTGGTGTCGGCCATTGAAGGCTGGGTGCTGTTGCCTCTGATCGCTGGTCGGGCCACGCGATTGGATCCGGTCACCATTGTGGTGGCGGTTCTCGCGGGTGGCGCGTTGCTCGGGGTCTACGGAATGCTGCTTGCGATTCCGCTGGCCGCTTGCTTGAAGATTTTGGTGATTCGGGTCGTGTTGCCCCGGCTCCGCGCTTGGACCCGGGGCGATGTCGCGGATCCTTTGCCCATCGATGATGGGCAGTAACCCCAACTAACGACGCTTCTTGCCCTTGCCCCGTTTGGCTCCGGCCCGGCGGGATTTGATTTGCGTGTTGCCTTTGCCCACGCCGGGGAGGCCAGGAATGGCGGGCTGTTCTCGCGGGGTGCCGTCTGGTCCAAGCATGGACTTGGCCATTTGGCTCATGCCGTCAAATTGCTTCATCAAACGCGAGACCTCGTCGCGGGCGGTCCCACTGCCGGCGGCGATTCGTTTGGCCCGTGACCGTTCGATGCGGTCGGGTTCGGCCCGCTCGGTTTTGGTCATGGAGCCAATGATGGCCTCCACGCGGTCGAATTGTTTTTCATCGATGGGCATGTCCTTCAGCGCGGCCCCCATGCCGGGGAGCATGCCGAGGAGTTGCTTGATGGGGCCCATGCGACGAATGGCTTTGATCTGCGACAAGAAGTCGTCCATGGTCATGCGGCCTTCGGCCAGCTTGACCGCCATTTTTTGGGCCTCTGCCTCGTCAACTTCGTCGCGAGCTTTCTCCACCAAAGAAACCACGTCGCCCATGCCCAAAATTCGACCGGCCACCCGTTCGGCGTGGAAGTCTTCGAGTTGGTCGCTGTGTTCTCCAACCCCCAAATGAACGATGGGGGCGCCCGTGACGCGCCGGACCGAAAGTGCCGCCCCACCTCGAGCATCCGAATCGAACTTGGACAGAATCACACCGTCCACTTCCAACCGCTGGTGGAATGCTCGCGCACTGTCCACCGCGTCTTGGCCACTCATGGCGTCAACAACCAGCAGAATGCGATGTGGACGTACCGCCGTGCGAATGGCTTCCAGTTCGCCCATCAACTCGTCATCGACGTGCAGTCGACCGGCGGTGTCAAGGAGAACAACATCGTGCCCTTCGTCTCGGGCTCGGTTGATGGCATTTCGGCAAACCGTGACGGCTTCGCCGACGGCCCGTCCGAACTCGGCGCAGCGTTCCGGTTCCCCGTGGAAGGCCACTTGGCCCGACCCACGCCCGGTGGATTCCACCCCTTTCACCACGGTTTGAAGTTGTTCAACCGCGGCGGGCCGTTGCAAATCGGCGGCCGCCACCAAGACTTTCCGGCCTTCGTTCTTCCACCGTGCGGCCAGCTTGCCACACGTGGTGGTTTTTCCCGAGCCCTGCAAACCGCACAACATCACGATGGTGGGTCCGGGCTCCACCCACATGGGGGGCGAAGCATCAGGCCCCATCAGTTCCACGAGTTTGTCGTGGACCACGCCGATCATTTCTTCGCCCGGCTTCAGACTTTTGGTGACTTCTCGGCCGAGGGCTTCGGTGACGACCTCTTCGCAGAACGAGTCCACCACCTCGTGGTGCACATCGGCTTCCAGAAGCGCGGTCCGCACCCCGTCCATGGCTTCGCGAACGTTGGATTCGCTGATTCGACCTCGGCCGGACAGATTCCGCAGGCTTTTGCCGACGCGGTCGGTGAGCATCTCAAACATCAGTCCTGCTCACCTTCTGCATCGGGGTGGATTTCGAGGACCACGGAACCGCCTGGGACCAAGAGATCGGTGGCCAGCATGCCCTCGGTGATTGGGGTGCCGTCTTGCCGCACCAGTTCTGGTTGCGGGTTGGCCTTCAGGTGCGTGCCCAGTGCCTTTTCCAGTGCTTCCTTGCGTTCTTCTGGAAGTTTTGAATACGCGACTCGTCCCCGGCACTTGGGAAAGGCCGAACACCCGATCCAAGGCCCTCGTTTGCCGTCACGCAGGTAGCAGGTCTTGCCGCACTTCTCACACTCTTCTTCGATCTCGAGTGGAGGTGGTGCGGGGAGTTTGATGCCACCCTTGCGGTCCAAGTTCAGCACAAATCTGACGTCGGGGTAATTCACCGAAGCGATGAATTTTCCGAAGCGGCCAGAACGAAGTTCCATCGCGCCACCATCTTCGGGGCACACGATGTCCACTTGTTCGGGTCCGGTGGGATTGCCTTCTCGGTCGATGGGGCAAGCCCACTTGCAATCGGGGTAACACGTGCAGGTGAGGAATTTTCCGCTCTTGCCCAAACGGTAGGCGGTGGTGCCGCCGCATTCGGGGCACGCCCATTTGGCGGGCTTCAATTCGGCCCGGACGTTGGGTTGATTCTGCGCTTCCTCCAATGAGTTGGAGAATCGTCCGTAGAACTCGCCCAGCATGTCACGCCAATTCTTGTCACCTCCGGCGACCAAATCCAACTCGTCTTCCATGCGCTTCGTGTAGTCGAGGCTCATGAGGTTGGGGAACGATGCCATCATGACGTCGGTGACTGCTTCCCCAATGTCCGTCGCGTGGAAGCTCTTGCCAACCAGTTCGACGTAGTTGCGATCCTGAATGACCGAGATGATCGAGGCGTAGGTTGAGGGGCGTCCGATTCCTTCTTCTTCCAGTCGCTTGACCAGCGAGGCCTCGGAGTAGCGGCTGGGAGGGCTGCTGAATTTTTGTTCGGGTCGGACGCAGAAGGGATAGGTCGCCGTGCCCTCGGGAAGCTCGGGCAAGGTTTGGTCATCCGCATTGACGGAGACACCAGAGACTTTGAGATAGCCATCGAATTCCAACGTTCGACCTGCAGCACGCAGCACGGCGCCGGTGGCTTGGTCGGATCGCACCAACCGCACATTCAGGAGGCCCCAGCGGGCGTCTGTCATTTGGCTGGCCAGGAATCGGCGGCGAATCAAGTCGTAGACCTTCCGGTCTTCCTCGCTGACACTTTTGAGGTCTTTCCCTTCCACCGAGGCGTTGGTGGGCCGAATGGCTTCGTGCGCTTCTTGGGCCCCATCACTCTTGGCGGCATAGTGCCGAGGTTTGTCGGGAAGGTAGGCCTGACCGTAGGTTTGGTCGATGAGGGTGCGGGCCATCTCGATCGCTTCGGGGGACAGCCCGGGCGAATCGGTTCTCATGTAGGTGATGTGCCCGTTTTGATACAGCTTTTGGGCGATGCCCATGGTGCGTTTGGGTCCGAAGCCCAGGAAACTTGACGCGGCCATTTGCAGGGTGCTGGTGATAAACGGGGGAGACGGCTTGCGCTTTTGGCTCTTGTGTTCGATCCCGGAGACGTCGTATTGAACACCGGCTCCGACGGCACCGCGGACGGTTCGACGGAATTTGGCCGGGCCTTTGCCCTTGGGATCTTCTTCGGTGTGCACTTCAGGGGCTTCGATGCCAACCGAAGCCGAAATCTTGGCGATGCGATCGCTGAGATCTTCGGGGAATTCTGAGGTGGTGCCCAGCTTGAACGCTTCACCATCCAGTTCGACCAGTTTGGCGGTGAATGCACCGTGGTCTTGACGCCACTGGGCCAAACGCTTCTTGGTGGGCCCTTTGCCATCGGCATCGGTTTCGTTCTGCAGCGCGGTGAACGCCTCGGCCAAGCCGGGGACCGATGTGGCATCCAGGACCAAGTCGGCTTCGACTTCCCAGTGTTCGTCGGGGACGAAGGCTCGAATCTCTCGTTCGCGTTCCACCACCAAACGCACCGCCACCGATTGCACCCGGCCGGCCGAGAGTCCGCTGGTGATCCGCTTCCACAGCAGCGGGGAGGCTTGATAGCCCACGATGCGATCGAGGATGCGGCGGGCCTGCTGTGCATTGACCCGGTCCATGTCGATGGAACGGGGCTTCTCAAAGGCTTCGCGGATTTCACGCTCGGTGATGGCATTGAAGACCACCCGCTTGGCCGAGTCCACATCGTGGCTGAGGGCTTCGGCCAAGTGCCAAGAAATGGCTTCACCCTCACGGTCAAGGTCGGTGGCAAACCAGACGGTGTTGGCGGCTTTGGCTTTTTTTCGCAGCTCGGTGATGGTCTTCTTGCTGTCGCTCATCACCTCGTAGCTCGGCTCGAAATTGTTTTCGAGGTCGACGCCTGGCACGGCTTCCTTCATGCCTTTGCGAGATTTGGAAGGCAAATCGCGGACATGGCCCACACTGGCTTGGACGTCAAAGGTGCCCAGATTGGGTTCCAATGGACGCAGGTACTTCTGGATCGTCTTGGCTTTCGCCGGGCTTTCCACAATCACCAGGTTGGCGGCGTTGTTGCCACCGGATGCTTTCGAACTCGTCTTCTTCTTGGCCAATGGGGATCCTGAGCAGGGGGTGGGATGAGGGGTGAAAGCGAGACACGGTGGCGAGATGCGGTCCCGCTGTCAACCTCTATTCGGTTGATGATGAGGATCCACCGTAGGTGGAAAAAATGTGTTTTTCTGCCTCCGAGGCCAATTCTGGGGCGGTTTTCCCCTCCGCACTGAGCCAAATGGTCCGGGGGAGAATTCTGAATCGACGCAGCCAAGTCCGTTGTTGTTTGGCAAATCGCCGGGTCCCGATCTTGATGCGTTCGAAGGCGTCTTCGGCCGAGCAGCGGCCCTCGAGGTGATCCACAATCTCCCGGTAGCCAAGGGCTTCCCGGGCTTGGCGACCCAGGCGATTGGCGTCGTGCAGGGCCCGAACTTCATCGATGAGGCCATCGGCGGCCATGGCCTTCACGCGTGCGTTGATGCGGCGGTTGATGGACTCCACGGGCCAATTGAGGCCGATGGCCACAAAATCTTCCCGAGGAGGACCGTCCCAGGCGCGGGAGGCGGGGCGGCTGCCTTCGGCCGCGGCTCGCTCCAAGGCTCGGATGGTGCGGCGGCGATCGTTGGCATGGATGCGATCGGCGTCTTCGGGGGCCTCTTGTTCCAATTTGGAGCGCAGATCCGCGTCGGACATGGCGTCCAATGCGGCCCGTAAGGCCGGATCGGTCGGCGCGGGGGCATCCATGCCGTAGAGCAAGTTCTGCACGTACAGGTTGGTCCCTCCAACCACGATGGGCCATCGTCCGCTTTCTCGAGTGGCGGCGATCTGGGTTTCGGCAGCTTCCAGCCAATCGGCGACGGTAAATGGCGGTCCGTCTGGATCCACCAGGTCGAACAATTCGTGGGGGGCGGCGGCCCGTTCTTCGGGGGTGGGTTTGGCGGTTCCGATGTCCATGCCCCGGTAGATCTGCATGGAGTCGGCACCCAGACATGTGCCACATCCGGGCAGCCGACGGGCCAACTCAATCGAAAGGCTGGTCTTGCCCCCGGCGGTGGGGCCGAGCACCAACACGATCGGCCGGCGGTGTGCATCTTCGGGTGGCATGGCAGGGCGGAGCCTAATCAGGTTTGGGTTTCGCGGCACGGGATGACACTTCGGGCTGGGCTGGCATACCGTGGAAGGTATGAACGCCGACGAGGCCAACCCATCCCCCAACGCAAGTGAGAATCCGCTCCTCGAACTCCACCAAGCTTGGAGCCAACGGGCGGAACAAGCTCGCGCTCAAACGGTGCCGGAAGTGGAGCGGCCCGGAGCGGCGGAAGGTCACCGTGTGGGCGGAGCGGAGCCGCATTGGATCCGCTGGGGGGAGGGCGATGATGCCCCGCCGGTGGTGGCCATGTTTGATGCCATCGAATTGGAGTACGCCGCATTTCGCCGCGGCGTGGCCGTGGTGGATCAAACCCAGCGTGGATGCGTGCAAGTGGCCGGGGCGGACGCCGAAGATCTGTTGGAGCGGTTGCTGACCCAGAAGATCGGTGACATGAAAGAAGGCGAGGTTCGAGACAGTTTTCGAACCAGCCGGAAAGGTCGGGTGGAAGACGATCTTCGCGTGCTGCGCCGACCGAACGACTTTGTCTTGGCTTCGGATGTTGGCTTCATGGGGAACACGGTCCAAGCCATTGATGCTTTCGTCTTCGGCGAAGATGTGGACCTCATCCAGCCTCCGTGGCGTTCGGTGGGCTTGTACGGGCCAAAAGCGGCTGAGGCATTGGCTGCGGGGTTGGCTGCGGTTGAGGATGCTGCGGAAGCGGTCCTGCTGGTCGACGAACCCGCCCATCAAGGGTTTGAAGTCTTCGTTCGTACAGACGCCGTACGGGAATTCTGGACCGCCGTGACCGCCATTGAAAACGCGCGGCCTGCCGGTTGGTTCGCGCAGAATTTGATTCGTCTGGAAGCGGGGCAGCCTCGGTTCGGGATTGATTTCAATCAAGAATTCTTGCCCCATGAAACCGATCTTGTCCACCAGCGGGTTTCCTTCACCAAAGGGTGCTATCCCGGACAGGAAGTGGTGGCTCGGATGCAACACTTGGCCGATGGTTCGACCAAGCGCCGGGTGGTTGGTTTGCATTTCCCTGAGGGCGAAGTCCCTCCGGCCGGAGCGCCAATCCTTCGCGACGAAAACGGTGCCCCGGGGGAAGTGCTGGGGCAAGTCACCAGCAGCGGCCCTTCACCCATGGCGTCCTCACGTGGCATTGGCCTGGGGGTTTTGGTGAAGGCGGCCCAAGATGCTTCCTTGTTGGTGGTCAATGAGGAAGGTCCCGGCCGGGTGGAAGTGGTCGAACGGTCCGAGCTGGTGCCGCCGGTGCTTCGAGATTCGAAAGACGAATCAGAAGAGCCCAACCGGGAGGAGCCTTCATGAACGAGTCGTGGTCCATGCCGCCCACCGAAGTGCTGTTCCTTTTGGCCGGTCTGTTGTGGACCATGGTGGTGGTGGCCGTGGTGGGCACCATGCTGTTCCGGGCGTATCGAGCCGAGATGCAGGCGGAGGCTGAAGCCAAAGCCGCCTCCGAGGGACGCGAGGCTCGGGGCGATCAGGCCGAAGAGGCCTGAGCCCGAATCACGTCCCATGAATCGGCCCAATATGGCTTGTCCGCCAACTGGTACCCCTGCTCCGAAAGTTCAACCGCTCGCAGAGCCACGCCTTGATCGTCCAACACCACGGCGTACGGTCTTCCGGGGAATCCAAAGGCGCCCGTGTTCAGGATGGTTCGATTTTCACGACGCCAGCGACCGGCATTGTGCGAGTGACCCAACACCACAATGGGGGCCTTGACCCCGGTGGTGTGCGCAAAGCGAAGAGCCCGGTCCGGACACTCTTTCCAATACCGAAGCACGGAGATCAGCCGGCCCGGATCTCGCATGGCTTTGCGAAGGGAAGTGCCACCCGCGGGGGGGACCCGATCCTTCGGCCCCAAATCCCACTCGGCGAATCCAGCCAGACGGGCGATCTCCAGCTGTCCTTCGCGAGACAGCCGTTGGTGGATGGGCATTTGGGAAGCGGCTTTCTCCCAAGCCATGGCCATTCGTTTGGCCGAAAGACTCCACGGGGCAATCCGTTCGTCCAAGACATCACCGTGGGTGACCCACACCAACCCTTCTTCAAGGAAAAGGTCACGCCGGTCGAAGGCTTTGGCATCGTGGTTGCCGGCGATGGGAATGAGGTCACATCCCGCCGCCACGAGTTGGTCTTGCAAGTTGAGCCAAGCCTCAGTGCCGCGTTCCTTGAGTGCGGGGTGGTGGGCTTCGTACACATCACCATTCAGCACCACTCGGTCGAACGGTGCACACAAAGACGCGATGGACTCAGGTGACACCGCCGCTCTGGTCGTTCGCCCCAGGTGGAGATCGGACAGGATGATGGTGGAAGCAACCATGGTTGGGGCGAACACCATAGGTCATCCGTCGTCGGCGGTGGTGGGCGGCGAGGACAAGCAAGAGCAGGCTGCTTGGGGTTGGAATTGCGCCAGACGCCCCGATGCTTTTCTCTGCTGCCGATGGGAATGGCTTGGTGAAGTGGAGCCCTGAGGTGTTCCCGAATTCTGGGTGGGCGGTGTGGTCAGAAGGCCCAAGTTGGTGAGCCAGCAGTAAGAGAGACGCTGGGCTTTTTGGTTTGCCGGGTTGACGGCGACCTCCTGGCGGTGGAGGAGGGGTAGGTTCTCCTGGCGGGGGTGGTCGCTTCTTTTTGGTTTGCCTGTGGTCTGAGAAATCAAGCGCGTCTTGATTGGAATGCGAGTCAAAGTTGGGTTGATCGGCGAACGCGCTGTTGGGTTGCATCGTCATGAACAGGAAGAGCCAAGTCAGCCCTATGGCGCGGGCAAGTGAACGTGGTTGGTTTTGGCTTCCCTCCGACTCCGCAGAGACGACTGCTCCAGCAGGAGTGTGGATGTCGCATGGAGTCCGAGACGAACGGGTGCGATGAAGGATGGGATGTGGAATCAGCAGTGGCATGGCTTAACTTTCAATCAAATGAGCGCTGCGGAGGATGGTCAGTCCACGCTCTCTGAAGCAGGGGAAACGACACAAGGTTCCCGCAACCGTTCGAAATTCTTCTTGATCAAGGACCTTGGGTGGTCTGACCCCAATGGGTCCATCGGTGTGCTCCCAACGCATGTATTCCATGGTGAAAACACGTTCCCGCAGAGGCCAGTGGTTCAGGGTCTCGGCGACCGCTTGTGCTTTGTCCGTCAAGATCGCCATGTGCCGATGAACATCCGATTCACGTGACATGGATCGAAGAACGATGTTGCACGCGTAAATACAGCACCATCCTCTGGCTTCGAGCTCATCACCTGTCTCGCAAGGGAGGTCGATCAGGCCGTGGATCTCATCGAGGGCGCGTTCCGCCGTCCGGTGGTCCAAAGCAACCTCCGCTTCGAGAATTCCTGCGGAACAGGTTCTGGAGATCCCCTCATGTCTTTGATCACCGAACTCAAGATGAAGTTGGTCGAAATGAGACTTGGCGATCAGGAGATGATCCACGGCGACGCGGGCTTGGATGCGGCGATCTCGCCGGTCGAGCAGATCTCCGATTCGTCTTCTCGCACACTGACCAACATGAAGATGAGCGAAGGCCAATGACCGATGATCTCGCAGGCATGCCGCGGGTGTTCGGCGGAACGTGTCAATCAGGTCGATGGCCGTCCCTCGGGCTTCAACCAGAGACCACAGCCCATAGTGGGCGCCAGCCAAGTTGGATTGCATCATCCGTCTGACGTCACCGTCAACGTCTGAAAGTCTGAGACCGGTTCTGAGGGCTCGAATTCCAGATCGGAACCGGCCCAAACCGTCCCAGCCTCCCGATTCACGGTTCAGGGTCAACGCGGTTTCGGTTGGCGTTGTCGCCCTGGTGCGTGCGGCACGAGCCAAAGCAATCATCCTTTCAAAATCACCGGTGAAGTGGGATTCTTTGGCGAGCTGATCAAGCGTGTGAAAATCGACATTCTCCGGAAGTTCTTTTTCTGAGATTGGTTTGATTTGATCCCGCTCTCCTCCCCAAAGATGCGACACCAGATCGTCAACTTCCCAATCCAGAGCACCTGCAAGTTCAACCAGAAAATCCAACCGCGGCAAACCCGTTGAGGGAATCAGTTTGGTGGGATCTCTTCCGATCGATCTTGCCAATTCACGACGGCTCCACCCTCGGTATCGCTGCGCCATTTCAATGACTTCCCCCAGACGCACTCTGCGTTCCCCGCTGCATGTCATCTTCAACCTCCACCCGTCAATTGAGACGGAACGATCGCCTTGTTCGTCTTCACAGCGTGAAAACGATGACTCGCGTATTCAATTTGTCTGGCCTCAACAGCACCGTTGCTGCGAAAGACCTCTGACCACAGAGCAAGTTCTTGGTCAGCGGCTCAATTCAAATCATGTTCTCAAATACAAACGAAGCAAACACAAACCTCAGGGGGCATGGTCGATGAATGTTTTGAGGTGCAATTGATCTGTAGGCTTTTTTCTTCAGTCGATTTGAAGATCGATTGTCACGGGGGCGTGGTCCGACACGCCGAGACTGTGTTCTCGGTGGACAATGGGGCGAGAACACTTGCACTTGGCTGCGTCGTTGAGGAGCCAGTGATCGATCCGCCATCCCCGATCCAGCGCACGAGCTTGTCCGCGATTCGACCACCAGGTGTACGGACCGTCGCATTCACCTGCTTGATCACGCACCGGGTCGTGCCATCCGCGTTGCAACAGGTCGGCGAACCAGGCGCGTTCATGGGGGAGAAAACCACTCGTCTTTTGGTTGCTCTTCCAGTGGAAGATGTCCCGTTCGGTGGGGGCGACGTTGAAGTCTCCTGCCAAGCAGACCGGTTCGGCTTTCTTGCGCCATGGTTCAGCCCACGCGGTGAACTCTTCCAACATCTGGTCTTTGACTTTTTGTCGAGCCTCTGAAGAGGACCCACTGGGGAGATAAAGGCAGCCAACGACAACGCCACCAGTGCGGGCCACGATGACCCGGCCTTCTTGATCGGGGCCGCCTAGGCCTGTTTCCAGCACTTCAATGGGCGAGCGAGACCAAATGGCGGTGCCGCTGTAGCCAGGCTTTTCGGCGGGGTTCCAGACCACGTGCCACCGGGGAGGATCGGCCCATGGTGCAGGGAGATCTCCGGGAAACGCTCGAACCTCTTGCAGCAGAACCACTTGTGGTCGAATCTTCTGCACGACCTCCGGAAGCCCTTTTTTGAGAGCGCTTCGGAGACCGTTCACATTCCACGTCATCAACCGCATGTTGGGGGGATTATGCGGTCGGACTGACGCCCATTGTCAGTCTGGGCCAAGAAAAATTCCGCTGAACTGGGCAAACTTCAGAGTTGTCGCCGATACTGTTCTGACCCCTGACAGAACCCGAACGAATATGGATGGGTTGGGGTTTGATGGATGATCTGCAGCAAGATCCACCGCTTGGACGACGGCGTCCTAGGCTGCTGCAGGACAACCGACACGGCACGTTGGAATGATGCTCCAGCGGGCCACTCTGGATGAGATGAGCGAACAGCAAGGAGCACGCTTTAGCCATGGCAGCACGCAAAAAAAACACCACTCCCGCCCCTGACGCAGAGTCCGCCGGTCGCCAAGCCGCGCTGGATCGGGCCCTCGCCCAGATTGAGAAGACGTACGGCAAAGGCTCGATCATGCGCCTCGAAGGGGATGGCCTCACCGCACCTCCCGGAATCGGAACGGGCTCCCTGAGCTTGGATTTGGCCTTGGGTGGTCGAGGGGTGCCCAAGGGGCGCATCGTTGAAGTGTTCGGGCCAGAATCCAGTGGTAAAACCACGCTTGCTTTGACCATTGCGGCCGAAGCCCAGAAGGCTGGCGGTGTGGTGGCGTTCATTGATGCCGAACATGCGTTGGATCCCACATGGGCACGGCGCATCGGCGTCAACGTTGAAGAGATGTTGGTCTCCCAACCGGATACGGGTGAGCAGGCGCTTGAGATCTGCGAACTGCTGGTGCGTTCGAATGCCACCAACGTGATTGTGGTGGACTCGGTGGCCGCCCTTATTCCCAAAGCGGAAATTGAAGGTGAAATGGGTGATTCCCACGTTGGTTTGCAGGCTCGACTGATGAGCCAGGCGATGCGAAAGCTGACTGGTGCGATCAACCGAAGCGATTGCACGGTGATTTTCATCAACCAGATCCGTGAGAAGATCGGCGTGATGTTTGGTTCGCCGGAAACCACCACCGGTGGTCGAGCTTTGAAGTTCTATTCGTCGGTTCGTATTGATATTCGGCGTATCGGTTCCATCAAAGACGGCGACAAAGCCATTGGCAACCACGTGCGCTGCAAGGTGGTCAAAAACAAGATCGCACCGCCATTCCAACAAGCCGAGTTCGACATCATGTTCAACGAAGGCATTTCGTGGAGCGGCGACTTGTTGGACCTGGCCGTCATCGAAGGCATCTGTCAAAAGAGTGGTGCGTGGTTCTCTTGGGGAGACGTGCGCATGGGGCAGGGCCGGGAAACCGCCAAGCAATTCCTTCGCGACAACCCCGAGGCGGCGGCCGAGATTCGAGAAAAAGTTCTCGCCGCGCGTGGGGTCCTGCCCGAGTCGGAAGCGGAAGTTGAAGCCGCCGCGGAGGCGGAGGATGCCGCGGCCGTGGAGGTCTAATGGCGTCCATTTTTTGGGCCGGTTTTTCCGCCGAATTAGCCCGCCAATCCTGAGGCTTGTGCCCTTCAATCACCCCTCTCGACGTTTGTGAGGCTCGTGGTAGAATCTTCCCTCACGTCACGCGGATGTGGCGGAATTGGCAGACGCGCAAGATTCAGGTTCTTGTGGGAGTAAAATCCCGTGGAGGTTCGAGCCCTCTCATCCGCACTTTCAAGCCCCGCTTTGCGGGGCTTTTTTCGTGCCCTGATGGACGAGGCCTGTGACATTGGATGCCGTTGCCGACGTATCCTCCGCTCGTGTCTGAGGTTGATCCTTCATCCGAACACCCGCCGAAACGTGGTGTGCTGCAGCCCGGCTTCCTTGGGTTGACGGTGGTCCAATTTTTGACCGCGTTGAACGACAACATTTTGAAAAGCACACTTTCCTTTGCGTTGGCCGCCGGTGGGATTTGGGGAGGGCTGCTTGGTCCTGGTGGCCAAGCGTGGGCGGCGTATGGTTTGACCATTCCCTTCATCTTCCTCTCCGGCTTTGCGGGGCGTCTGACCGATCGCTTTGGGATGCGCGTCATGGTTCGTGGCGTTAAATCGCTTGAGGTCTTGGTGGCGTTGTTGGCCCTGCTTGCTTTCCTGAAGGGAAGCGTGGTGATTGGTCTGGCGGCCATGTTCTTGCTTGGCTTGCAAAGTTCGTTCTTCGGGCCCTCGAAGTACGGCTTGATCCCCGCCCTGATCCGGCCGCGAGATTTGCCCAAAGCCAACGGCATCACCTCGATGGCCACCAATGTGGCGGTGATCTTGGGCATGTTGGCGGGGGGGCCTATTTATGAGCACTGGCTTGGCGATCCGGTGCGTGTCGATGGCGTGGCCACGACAGTCCAGGTGATGCCTGACCAGTCGGCTGCCACTGCTTCACCGGACGATTTGAAGATCTCTTACATCTCAGGTGGTGGCCCCTTGCGGGAAGCCGCCGCCATCGAAGGTCGGCTGCAAGCTGGGGGCCTGGCCGCAGACGCCAAGTTGGTGTTTACGCAGAGCTACCCCGAAGGCCCATGGGTCACGACCTTGCCCGCGGATCTTGCGACCCAAGTGTTCGCGGCAACCGATGCTGGTTCTCGATCGGTCGAATTGGTTCTGGTTGATCCAGATGCCTCGACCGCGTTGGAAGTGGATCTGGAGCGTTTGCCCAAGGTCTCATTGCCTTTGGTGGTGAATCCGTCGTCCTCGGCAACTGCCTTGACGGTCCTTGGCCCCCAGGTGGAAGGGGTGGCGTGGCTGCCAGGCTTGGTGGTGTTCGCCGTGGCGGGCTTGGGCTTGCTCGCGCTTCTGCCACTGCCCAAGGTCCCCCCCATGTCGCCCCAGTTGGTGATTTTCCCCAAAGCGCCCAACATGGTCCACCGGGTGGTGGATGCCTTGTTTGCCGACTACTGGCGTTCGTTGGTGGCCATGGCCAAATCGCCGCTGCTTCTTTTGGTGATTGCCGACGCGGCGTTCTACCTCATCGCTCATATTGCCATCGTGCTGCTCCCCGACTACCGGGAAGTGTTGGGCGTGTCTGAGACCTTGGTCTCGGCCATGCAGGGCCTCTTGGGCTTGGCCATCGGCACCGGCTGTGTGTTGGCGGGCTTGCTCTCCGGCAAACGAATCCGATTGGGTCTGGCGGCAGGAGGAGTCCTCTGTTTGGGGGTGTGCTTTGGTCTGTGCGGCATGCTGCCAACCGCCAGTACAGCCGAAGGATTTTTGGCCTCTCGTGATGGTATGACGCTCTATGCCGTCAACTGTCTTGCCTTGGCGATCGGAGGCATCGGCGCTGGTTTCTATCTGGTGCCGCTGCTGGCGTTGATTCAGCATTTGGCGCCCGCGGCCGAACGGGGCCGATTCTTGGGCACCTGGAATGCTTCGACTTTCTTGCCAGGGTTGGTTGGGATTGCCATTTTCCAATTGCTTCGAATCGTCGGCGTCCCTTCGGTTCGCATTTGGTTGGTGTGTGCCGCCTTTGCCTTGTTGCTCCTGCCTTTGTTGGTGCTCGTGGTGCGGTCACTGCAGCGGCATCACTTGGCCGAGGGCTGGACCGTTCCTTTGACGGACCCCGACTCCTCCGATCCTGCCAACACATCTCAAAGTGAGCCGGTTTGACGTAAGTTGTGCCGACGCACCGGAATCCACGCCATGACCCACGCAGAATCTGTGTATCTCGACGCCAACGCCACGACCATCGCTCATCCGGAAGTGATCGAGTCCATGGTGTCGTGCATGAACGAGCATGGCAATCCCAGCAGTTTGCACCGGGCGGGTCAATCTGCACGACGCCGGGTGGAGTTGGCCCGAGGCGAAGTGGCGGCTTTGGTTGGGGTTCGACCTTCAGAAATTGTGTTCACCAGCGGCGGGACCGAATCAGACAATCTTGCGATTGCGGGAACACTTGATGCGCTTCCCGATCGGCGCCGAGTGTTGGTGGCCGAAGTGGAGCATGCTGCCGTTCGCGAGTGTGTGCAACGTTTGGCTCGACTTGGCCGCTGCGAGTTGGTCAACCTTCCGGTCGACGACTGTGGCATCGTGCGGCCCAAGGTGGTCGAAGATGCCATTGCCGCGGACCCCGACAACACCGCGCTGGTCAGCGTGATGTGGGCCAACAACGAAACCGGGGTTGTCCAGCCCATTGCGGACATTGGTGCGGTGTGCCGTGCCCACGGTGTGCGGTTCCACACCGATGCCATTCAGGCCATTGGCCGGATCCCCGTGGATCTTTCCGAGGTTCCCGTCGACTTGTTGACGCTGAGCGGTCACAAGTTCCATGGTCCAAAAGGCATTGGGGCTTTGGTGGTGCGACCTGGACTTCGTCTTGCGCCGCAGAACATCGGCGGACCGCAGGAACGTGAACGTCGTGGGGGGACTGAAAACGTCCCGGGTGTGGTTGGCCTTGGCGTGGCCGCCCGATTGGCCCAAACGTGGTTGGCCAGCTCCGCGCCGGCGGAATGCGCGAAGTGGCAGCCTGCCTTTGAACGCACCATGCGTGCCGCCATCCCCGACGTGGTGGTGCACAGTGAGTGTGCTCAAAGGTTGTGGAACACCAGTTGTTTGGGCTTCCCCGGGCGTCCGGCCGAAGGGCTGTTGTTGCAACTGTCCGAGGCGGGTGTTGCCTGCAGTGCGGGCAGCGCCTGCGCGTCCGGTTCCATGGAACCTATGCACTCGCTGCTTGCCGTTGGCATGGACGAAGCGATGGCCGGTTCGAGTTTGCGCTTTAGTGTGGGACGAGACTTCCCGCTCGATGGCGAAGCGACGGCACGCAAGGTGCTCTCGGTCCTGGCTCCCGCCGCGGTTTGAGCGGTCTTAGCCTTCTGAAGAAGCTTTGGCCCCGATGTCGGTTCGGAAGAACGACCCTTCGAAGGAAATGGCCGCGCAGGCTTCGTTGGCCAGAGCCCGTGCTCGATCCAAATCTTTCGCCAACGCGGTGACCCCCAACACGCGTCCGCCGCTGGTCACCAGTTCACCGCCTTCGTGCTTGGTCCCGGCGTGGAACACGATCACTTGCTCGCCCGCGGCACCAAGTTGTTGTGCGGCCTCGATGCCTTGGATGGCCTTGCCTTTTTCGTAAGCGCCGGGATAGCCCTCACTGCACATCACGACACAGCAGGCAGGGCGCTCATCAAACTCCACGGTGGTGTTGGCCAGGTTCCCCGCGGCGGTATCCCAGAGGATCTTGATGATGTCCCCTTTGAGCCGGGCCAGCAACGGTTGGCACTCCGGGTCGCCAAAGCGGCAGTTGAACTCGAGCACTTTGGGCCCAGCCTTGGTCAACATCAAGCCGGCGTACAGCACGCCGCGATAGACAATGCCTTCCCGCTTCAGGGCATCCAAGATGGGCACCAAGATGTCACGTTCCACGGTGGCCATTTGTTCTTCATCCAAGACCGGCGCCGGGCAATACGCCCCCATGCCACCGGTGTTTGGTCCCGTGTCGCCTTCCCCGACCCGTTTGTGGTCTTGGGCGGGATCAAGAATCCAGCATGAATTGCCATCGGTGAGGGCCAAGATGGAAACCTCGGGCCCGGAGAGCATTTCTTCGATCAGCAGCGTGTCGCCGGCGTCACCGAACTCGCGGTTCACCATGACGCGGGTGATGGCCTCTTCCGCCTCGGCCAACGTGCTGCAAATCATGACGCCTTTTCCTGCCGCCAATCCCGCCGCTTTGATCACGCAGGGTTCGTCTTTGGCGCGGACGTATTCCAAGGCATCCTCGGCGATCGTAAACATTCGAGCATCGGCGGTGGGGACATTTGCCGAACGCATCAGTTGTTTGGCAAAGGCTTTGTCGGCCTCGAGCCGAGCCCCGTCTGCAGTCGGTCCGAAGACCAATCTTGTGTCCGTGGCCAGGGCATCGTGAATGCCATCGGCCAGCGGGATTTCGGGTCCAACCACAACCAGTTGAATGTTGTTTTCGTCGCACCAGTTTCGAAGTTGAAAAAGATCGTTCGACTTCTCTTGGAACGGACCGGCGGTTGAGATCGGGCAGCATTCTCCGAGCGGGGCCAGGCCACCGTGTTTGGCCGCATCGATCCACAGCTTTCCGAGCCGCCCAGATTTCTTGAGCTTCCATCCCAGAGCATGTTCTCGGCCACCGCCGCCGATGAGCAACACGTTCACTTTGTCAGGGCAGGCGGGGGGTTTGGGCACGGTGTCTCCTTTGCTCGATTGAGATGGGGAATCCTACCCTGCGGCCTCAGCCCCGGCTTCGCCGGCGACCCTTGCCTTTGCGGCTTTTGCCGCTGGTTTCGTCATCTTCGAAATCGCCCTGCACAATGGTGCCGTCGGCATCCGGTTCGGCCGCTTCCACTTTTTGAATCCGATCCCGGAGTACGGCTGCGCGTTCAAATTTCATGTCGGCCGCCGCATCCAGCATGTCGGAACGGAGGGCTTCCAGATAGGCCTCGCGATCCACACGTTTGGCGTTGGCGCCGCGGGTGGCTTTCTTGCGGGCTTCTCGGCTGGGGGCCAGTTCGGCTTCGATGCCTTTGCGGATTTCTTTGCGGATGGTGGTCGGGGTGATCCCATGGGCTTCGTTGTGGGCTATCTGGATGGAGCGCCGCCGTTCGGTTTCGTCGATGGCTTGCTGCATCTCTGGGGTCATCTTGTCGGCGTACATGATGCAACGACCTCGGTCGTTCCGCGCGGCCCGTCCAATGGTCTGGATCATGCTGGTGGGGGACCGCAAGAAGCCGCTCTTGTCGGCATCCATGATTGCCACCAAGACCACCTCGGGCAGGTCCAACCCTTCTCGCAACAGATTGACCCCCACGAGGACATCGAAGTCTCCTTCACGCAAGGCGCGAAGAATTTCCAGTCGTTCCAAAGTCTCCACTTCGGAGTGCAGCCACCGAACCCGCAAGTCGCGGCCTTCGAGGTACCGGCACAAATCCTCGGCCAAGCGTTTCGTGAGCACGGTCACGATGGTTCGGTCGCCATCGCCGGCGATCCGAGCGCACTCTTCCACCAAATCTTCCACTTGGCCCCGGGCCGGCCGAACTTCAACCGTGGGATCAAGCAAGCCGGTGGGACGAATGATCTGTTCCACCACCACGCCATCGGCTTGCTCCAGTTCCCATGGGCCAGGGGTGGCTGACACATGCACCACCTGAGGCACCAGCTCTTCGAACTCCTCAAACTTCAGAGGTCGGTTGTCCATGGCAGATGGCAGCCGGAAGCCATGGTCCACCAACACTTGTTTGCGAGCGCGATCGCCGTTGTACATGGCCCGGACCTGGGGAATCGTGACGTGGGATTCATCGATGAGAAGCAGCCAGTCGTTCGCGCTGCCTTCGGGCGCGAAGCGGAAATAATCGAGCATGGCATGCGGCCGGGAGCCTTTGGGGCGGCCTTCCAGTTGGGCGGAATAGTTCTCGACCCCTTGGCAAAAGCCAACTTCCTCAAGCATCTCCAAGTCGTATTTGGTGCGTGAAAGGAGCCGTTGGGCTTCCAGCAGTTTGCCTTCGCTCCGCAACGCCAACACCCGGGCATCCAGTTCGGCTTTGATGCGGTCCAAGGCATCCGTCAGTCGATCTTTGTCCAAGACGTAGTGCACGGCGGGAAAAAGAAAGACTTGAGATTCGGTGGCCAAGACTTCGCCGGAAATGGGTTCGACCAATTCAATACGGTCGACTTCGTCGCCAAACAATTCGATGCGAACCGCGTACTGCTCGTAGGCCGGCCAAACTTCAATCACGTCCCCTCGGGCTCGGAATTGACCACGTTGAAAATCGAGTTCGCTGCGGCCGTACTGCATGTCGACCAAACCCAGAAGCAATTCACGGCGGTCGACGGTGTCGCCGCGGGTGATGGTCAAGACCCGGTTCCGGTAGTTCTCAGGGGAACCCAACCCATAGATGCACGACACGGAGGCCACGACGATCGTGTCCCGGCGAGACAGGAGGTTGCTGGTTGCGGCGAGACGCAAGCGATCCAAGTCATCGTTTCGAGATGAATCCTTCTCGATGTAGATGTCACGCTGCGGGATGTAGGCCTCGGGCTGGAAGTAGTCGTAGTACGACACGAAGTACGACACCGCGTTGTCGGGGAAAAGCGCTCGCATCTCTTCGTACAGCTGGGCGGCCAAGGTCTTGTTGTGGCACAGGACCAAAGTGGGACGTTGGACCTTTTCGATGAGGTTGGCCATCGTGAAGGTTTTGCCAGTACCGGTCGCGCCCAAGAGCACTTGGTGCTTCTTTCCGGCCAACACGCCTTGGGTGAGCGATTCGATGGCGGCAGGTTGGTCTCCGGTTGGCGCGTAATCGCTGACAATCCGAAATGGACGATGCTCGCTCATTCGTTTCGTCCCGCCGCGACGAGTACCGCAGGGGGCTGGTTCAGCAGTCTTCGCAAAGGGATGGCTGAAGCGAGCAGACACATGCCGAGGGTGGTGGCCGCGCCCAGTACGGTTGGGCCCAAGACGGGCCGAGGCCGAAGTTCGATGCCAACCAGACCCGCGTAATGCATGCGGTCAAAGTTGGCGAAGTGCATGCCGAGGGTGACCCCCATCACGATGGCGGTGAGCGAAAGGATGATCGCTTCGCCAAAGATGATTCTCGCGACCGCGGTTCGCGACGCGCCCACGCTCCGCATCACGCCGTATTCAAAAGCTCGGCCGCGGAGGTTGGCGGCGACCACACTTCCGGTGGCCAACGTCGCCAAGACCAAGGCGCCAAAAGCCACACTGGTCATGATGGCCATGGAGGTTCGGCTGATGTCGTCAATGGTGCCCAAAATCCATCGCCCCGAACGGAACACCACCCCGGGGGCGGCTTCGGCGATACGAAGTTCTGCTTCGGTGTCATCAATCCCGTCCGACAAGTTGGCTTGCAGCAGATGGACTTCGTTGTTTCCAAACACCTCAGCCACCACGCGTCGATCAAGGAAGACCGTCGAAACGGCATACTCCGAGTAGAGATCGCGGACGCCAAACAGTTGGGTGGCCAAATCCAATCCGGCGGAGGACACGATGCCGACGATGGTGAACTCTTGTTCCGCCCGGCCCACTTTGAGGGTGATGGGATCGCCAACGTCGTAGCCTTTGGCGGTTTGGAACCGATCGGCGACCAACACACCAGAGCCATCTTTGAGGGAAGGCAGGGCCGTGTCGAGGGACCCCGCGGTCCAGTCAATCGCGTTGAGCGCAAAGAACACTTCGGGATCAAACCCAATCCCCATGGCGTTCTTTGATGAGATTTCTTCGAGGCCAAACACCTGCTGGTCGGCAATCTCAATGGGCAGCCGGTTCAGTTCACAGGTGTCGGTGATGAAGTCCAAACCGCGTACAGCATCCAAATCTTCTTGGTTGAACCCGGCCGGGTCCACGGCGAACCCGTCCGCAAACCGAATGCGATCAATCCAATCTCGTCGAGTGGCCACACCAATGGCCCAAGCCGAGGTGAGGATGGCCAAGCCCAACATCAACGCACCCGACGTCATGCCGTGCCGGAAAGGGGTGGTCAAGATGGTGCCGCGGATCACGTCGCCGGGGAGTCCCATCAGTCGGCCCACGGGGCGACCAAAGATCGCGGCAAAGGCCGTCAACAGGGGGACCGACAGGGCAAAGGCGGCCAGCAACAAGCTGGGCAAGCCCGCGTAGAGGTAGTACCAATACCTCGATTCACCACGTTCCACGAACGCGGTTCCCCAGGCCACCAGCAGCAGCAGGAATCCGGCGATGGTGACACCTTGGATGTCGCGTCGACTGTTGTTGCGGGCGAGGTTGGAAATACCGTCAAGAGGGGTGGTTCGGCTGGCCAACCAAGCGGGGTAGACCGCGCCGAGAACGCCGGCGGTGGTGGCCCCAATCAAGGCCCGAACGATTCCGGGCCAGTCGATCAGCATGCCGTCTGGCAGTTTGTCGGCGTAGACCTCGGCCACCACTCGGGTCAGGGCCAATCCAAAGGGGATGCCCCCAAGTCCGCCGATGACGCCGAGCCACAGTCCCAAGAGAATCTGGGAGCGGAACACTTGGCCACGGGTTGCGCCCACCGAACGAAGCACGGCCAACTCACGTTGACGTTCTGAGACTCCGGTGGTCAAACCCGTGACGATGATGAAACCGGCTCCAAGGAAGGTCATCACACTGACCACCAATGTGGTCAGTTCACCGCCGCGGACGCGTCGATCAAAACCACTCTTCACCAAGTCGGCCGCTTCGAGGGAAAGGAACTCGGGAACTTCGGGGGCGCGGGCTTCAACGAAAGCTGGAACGTCCACTCCTTCTTCATGCACGATGGCGATGGTGCCGAGGCCATCGCGGCGATTGATGGCTTCCCCCAAGACGCCGATTTCGACGAAGGCCGTGGGGTTCTGCAAAGGACCAACGATGGGGCGGTCCCAAATGCCCGTGACTTTCAATGGAATGGGTTTGCCAAATCGTCGAATCAGCAGTTCGGTGCCGATTTTCGCATCAAGCTTCTCCGCCGCGAGTTTGTCGAGCAAGACTTCGCTTGGCCCCGTCGGCAAATTGCCTTCGGCGACCCGAAGCGTGCGGACGTCGTACTCGGTGGGAATCTCGATGCCTTCCGCGGCCACGACCACGCGGCGTTTGGATTGGGTTTCTGGATCTTTGGCACCATCAGCCCGTTCGAGTGTGAGGGAGCCGTCCATTCTCCCCACGGCGATCTCAACGCCGGGCCAACTTCGAACGGTCTCCAGAACGCTGCGTTCAATGCGACCTCCACCAGGATGAACCACGCGGGCGGTGGCTTTGCCGATGGAATCGGAGAGGCGTGAAGAGACCGCCCCTTGGGCGCTCTTGGCGCCACAGGCCACCATGACAGACAACGTCGTGGCGATCACGACGGTGCCCAGCAGGAGGGCGGTGCGCCACGGCCTACCCGAGCGCGAGCTGGACGCGAGTCGCCACTCCGGCCGCATCGATGTCCTCCACGGGGAAGTCTTCAGAGAATTGCCCGTCGCGGAGCACAAAGATGTGATCGCAGTGCACGGCTGCTTCGGGTTCGTGGGTCACCATGACCACACTGGTTTGGCCTTCGTTCACTAAGCCGCGAAGTTGTTGCAGCAATCGGGTTCCGGAGACGGAATCCAAGTTGCCGGTGGGTTCGTCGGCGAACAACACCGGAGGGTTAAAGATTCGGCTTCGGGCAATGGCCACCCGTTGCCGCTCCCCACCGGAAAGCGCGTCGGGACGGTGGCTGGCTCGATCTTCCAGTCCCATCTCAATGAGGAGCTTCATGGCC
>CAXBRK010000011.1:0-34256 GCA_963978155.1 uncultured Phycisphaera sp.
AGTGCACCAAATGAAATCAACTCCGAGATTCGTCGTCGGAAATTGCCACGATCGATCGATTCATCAAGCATGAACTCGAAAAATTGACGGAGTTCAGGCAAAGTAAAAGTCTTGGGAAGCAACATGGCCAAGGGGTGAGGGCGCTCTGCGGGTTTGCTGTCCGCCGCCATCAATTCGTACAGCCGGCCAAGGCGTTCCTTTGAATCGATTGGATCTTCCAGTGGGCTTGCTGTTCTCTCCATTTTTGGAGCGAAATTCACATCTTCAACAGGCTCTGGACGCAAGTTGTACGCAATGCTTTGTGGTGGCTCCATCGCTTCCTCCATGATGCGTTGCATGCGCCGCTGGAAATGCCGGGCGACCGCGCCTCCCCGGGCAAGATCGTCAATCCGCGCTCGCAGCAAAGGTGGGGGAATGATGCGACGGGTCAACGGGTCTTCCAGAACCCGCCGAAGCAATCGGCCAATCCCCGCAGTTGCGATTTTGTCATGATCAAATCCCAAATTGGGGAGATCTTCAATATCAAACCACTGGGCATCGGCCGCATCCGTGTCCGCTTGCAGTTGCTCAGCTTTGGGATCATTGCCTGGCACGACAGCCAAAAATGAAATGCTGATGATGGGCCCGCGTGGATCCCGTTCGGGCTCGGAGTACACCTTCATTTGTTCCAAGTGCAAATGACGGATGTCAAAGCCTGTTTCTTCCACCATTTCTCGTGTGGCGGCCGCCTGGACAGTTTCGTTTGGACCAACAAACCCTCCAGGCAACACCCATTGCCCTTGGAACGGGGGATATTTGCGTTGCACCAGCAAAATGTGCAGTCGCCCGTCGACCAAACGGAACGTGGTGATGTCGACGGCCACAGGGCGGGTTGGGATCGGCGGAACTTCAGGCGGTCGCATGTGACCAACCTGCCAGAAATCCCTCGGAAGGGCAAGGTCAAAATGACCTTAAATTGAGATCTTGATGCTGCCCAACAAAGAACTCCCCTTGGTAAGAAACCGAAAAAAAGGCGCTTTAATTCCAAATAAACGGTGTTTCTGAAGTATTTTGTGATTATTCGACAAAAAGGCTTGAACCCACAAATCATTTTTGGTATATTGACACTTAACTCATCACAGGAAATGTTCTGAGCCACGGCAAACGTGCGAAGTTGCCCTGGCTTGGAGCCAAGTCCCGACCTTTGGCGTGCAGTTCATCTGCCCAACCTGGCCGGGGCCATTCGTTGGTGTCTCCAGCGAATAAGAGGTTTGGCTGTGTTTGGCCAGACGTTTGGATCATTGGCGTTTATCGAATCCTCGGGCTTGGCCCAGAGCTTTCGTGCCGCCTGGGAGTGCCCGCTTGATCCCAACGTGCCTTGGCGAACACGCCAGCATTTTGAAGTGATGAACAGATGGTTTTCATCGCCAACGGCGGTGGGAGCTATCGCATGGCCCGACCCCAATTGGGGTCCAATTTTAGGAGTTCATCCCATGTCTGATTCATCTTCTGCATCCAATTCATTTTCCATCAATGGTCAAGTCAGTTCTTGGCCGTTGACCCAAGAACGTCCGATGGCTTCGGTCTTGATTGATTTGAAAGCCCCTGAATTTCCGGTCGACAAATCTCGTCCGGGACTTGATGTCACGTTTGTCATTGACCGCTCAGGTTCTATGAGTGGTGGTCCACTTGACGCTGCGACCAATGCTGTGGCAGACGTCCTGGAGACGCTGCCTCAAGGCGACCGTGCCGGTGTGGTCCTGTTCGATTCCTCGGTCGAAACCATGCTGGAAGCGAAGGATGGTGGGGAGGCTGAGGCCCGCAAATCAACCGCTGATCTGCTTCGACAGGTCCATACTGGCGGCTCAACCTTTCTCAGTGGTGGTTGGACCGCTGGTGCCAACCAATTGTCACAACTGGCGGTCAGCTCTGATGCCGACGGTCGAGTTCGACAGGTCATCCTCTTAACCGACGGTCATGGCAACAGTGGAGAAACCAACCCCGAGCAGTTGCATGCCCATGCCGACCGTGCCCTTCAACAGGGTGTTCAAACCAGTTGCATTGGCGTTGGTGACCATTACATGCCGTTGCAGGTCCAGGCCTTGGCCGACGGAGGCGCAGGCCGATTGCACCACGCCACCGACAAGCATGAGTTGGTGCAAGCGCTGCTTGAAGAAGTTCAATCTGCGGGACACATGATGTTGTCTCAAGGCACTTTGGTGGTTGAGATTCCAGAGGGTCTGCAGGTGGAATGCCATGGTGTGAATGGATTGCACCGACGGCCAGGTGCCCTTGAGATCCCTGTGGGCGGCATGTTGGCTGGCGCAACCCGAACCATTGCGTTGTTCGTCAGTCGGTCCGATTCCAATTCCTCTGAATCAGCCAAGCTCCCGACGGTTTTGAAGATGCAGTGGAAGGGCAAGCCTGTGCATGAAGATCAGGAGTCACTCGATCTTTCGTACGAACTTGGGCTGCAAGACCAACCAGTCAACCTCTCGTTGGTGGAACAAGCCGCAAAGATCTGGTCCAGTGCGATGATGAACCACTACGCCAGCCGAGAACACGTTCGGTTCGATGCTGAAGCATTCGATCGGATTCTTTTGGTGTTCGAGAAATTTGTGCAAGGTGCAGATCAAGCAGAATCTCTTCTCAACGATCTCCGGATGATGAAAGAGCGTCTGGAGCACGGTTGGGCTTCCTCTTCCCGTCGTGAATTCTCAGCTTTGGCAAGAAAAGAATTCCGAAACGAGTACGACGTTCGGGTCGCCAGGATGAGCAAAGCATCGATGCTTCGCGATGCTGACGATTCGATGTACTACAACAAGCGGGTTCGCCATCTTGAAGCCCAGCTTGCTCAAGTTGATCAGCAGATCTTGCAAGCCAAACCATCTGAACGTGCTGGATTGAAGCAACAACGTGACCGGTTGGTGGACATGATCCAAATTTCAAAATCCAAATTCGGTCGCTGATTGCATGGTCGGGGGGACCCGGCATGCATCGCAAGGCCAACCCATGGATGGGTTGAGCTCCAATCGGCCCCGGTCTTCGGACTGGGGCCGATTTTCGTTGGGGACAGTTGAGCCAATCAGTCTGAAGGTGCTTCTTGGGCCAGTCGTTCCAAGACGGGCTCATCTCCGGGCGGCATCTTGAAATCATGCAGCTCTTTGGGCCAAACCCACCGCAGTTCTTGGTGGTACAGCGCTTTCGGCGGTTGCATGATGGTCACTTCGAAAAAGTGAAGCTTGAAGCGTGGATCGATGGTGATCACTTCCGCTTCCGCTTTCAGGATGCCGTCTACTCCAAGTTCCTCTTGGACCTCTCGAATCACGGCTTGCTTCGGAAGTTCGCCGGGCTCCACGCCCCCACCTGGAAACTCCCAGTATCCCGGGAGTGATCCCTCCTCTTGTCGTTGTCCGATCAGGATTTGCCCTGCATCGTTCCGAATAATCGCGCAAGCAACTTCTTTTGGCATAAGGAGAGAGGCTATCGGATCGCCGGATGGGATGCGAGCAGGACCATTCAAAGAAGCAAGGCTTCAACCGGGTTGAAGCCTTGCTTGCGATGGTTCAGATGACTCCACTGAAAGTGGGGATGTTGTCTCAGGCCCCTGAGAAAGGCACATGGGAGTCATGCAGGATGATTTTGAGATCTCCCTTGCTGTCGCGGGTGTATCCGAAGGAATACTCCACCTTCACCACATCACTCCCATCGTGTGGAGTGAAGTAGTAGTTGCCCATGGCAAGACCGGTCTCCCCCAAAATGGTGGTGCCAATGTTCTCCCATCGAACGTCTGTCCATGGTTTGATCGCAAAGCCATGGTCTTCTGGGAATGCCTCGTTGCCGCCAACGAAATATGACAGTGCTGCATCGAAATCCAGACGGAACTGTTTGATGGAAGCAAGGGTCGGCTTGAACAGAACTTTTCCTTCTTGATAGTTGTAGAAGGTGTTGATGTGCTGTTCAGCGGCGGCTTTGTAGTCGCCCTTTTCAAGGAAGACCCTGCCAATATTGATAATGCCTTCTCCCCAGCTCTTCTGGGCTTCAAGAATTTGCTCTTCCGTGATCATGTCATGTGCTCCATTGAATTGAGGTCGCGGCCGGCAAGACCGACAATGCTCGCCGATGTGATGTTTGCTTTTCGAGGTGGACTACGATTTTATTCCCCGTTGGGTTCGCTTGGAGTTCTGCCGATTGAGAATTGGGCGCTCACGCGGTTGGTGTGCGCTTTCTGAGCCAAAGATAGGCGGGGAGCGAACCCAAAGCTGAGCCCGCAATCCATCCCAAAATCGATCCCCAGAGGGCCCCAGCCCACGGCATGCTGAAGGCACACACCAAGGCGTAGATTGAAACGGCCACCGAACCAAGCATCATGGGGCCAGAAGCTCCAATGGGGACGGCCCTCCCTTGAGCCATCCAAGTGGCCAACATGCTGGTGAGGAAGATGGCTGGGAACACCGACGCCATTCCGGCGGCAGTCATCCACCCTGCTCGGCCCAACGCCACACCGCAGGCGATGGCCGCTCCAGCGCCGAGACCACGCAGCAACAACACGCGAATCCCGACTCGACGGTTCCCCTTGGGGGCCGGAGGGGCGTTGCGGCAGGCGCGGGCGCCCAGCACCACGGTGGTTCCGAGGGCCACCACACCCACCCAGACATCACGTTTCATGTTGGGCGAGAGTGCTTCACGAACCACCACCAAAAGCAACGCGGCAATGATCCAGAAGCCCAGCGAAAGCCCCAGAGTTTCCATCAGCGCGGTGGACCGATCACCGGCCCGGATGGGCCAGACCCGCCAAACCCCTAAAAATGCGGCATTCAACAACATGCCAAGAGGAATGGCTGACATTGCGGTGGCAAAGACATCAGCTCGCGGATCGGCGTGGAAAAGTCCCAACGAAGCGGGCACCACGGTCAAGGGAAGGGTTCCCAGAATGCCCCCGAGTTGTCCTCCCAAACGTTCAATCGCCAAGGTCACCAATATGGCGGCCAAGGCGGCCGCGAGTCCGGGAATCAGAATGGGGAGAAGATCATTCATTGACGAAGCGAACACGTTAGGACCGATTGATGAGAAAGCCAAACTGGGAGGTTGTTGCGCATGTCTGTAGTTGTATTGTCGATGGCTTTGGCCGCAACCCACGAGATTGATCCCGCGGGGGCCCAATCGGCGCTCACCGTCGGTGATGGCCAGTATCAGATCGAGAGCACCATCATCGGGTTGAACCGAACCGGTGTGACGGGATTGATGGGGCTCAAGAAGAATCTCACTTTGGGGATTACCACCCTCCGTATCGGGGTGGGCGATGATTTGGAGTACCAAGTCGCGTTCAACGGTGTTGTCATTGATGATGAAAGCCCAGGTCAATCCAAGAAGGTCAACGGCATCAATGACACCATCGTGGCCGCAAAATGGAACTTGTGGGGCCAGAGTGGGTCGCCGACCGCGTTTGCCATTCGAGGTGCTTTGGGGTTGCCAACATCCGACCTTCCTACTGCGGGTGATGATGTGGACATCATGCTGAATGCGACTTGGCACCGACGGTACCGCAGCGGTCAACAGTTGGAAGTTCGGCTTGATTTGGGCAACCAAGACAACAACGGACGCTTTGAAGAGACCGGTGGGTTGGCGGTCAACTGGTTTGAACCCGCTTCATTTGGCGGGTGGACGTTCGACCTCAACAACCAAGGCCTCATTTTTGGCACCGACTACCAGCCCACCGTGAGCATTGGTGCAGAGATTGAACTTGATGGCAGCACCGTGATCGATTTGGGTGTGCAGCATCTGTTTGATCAAGACAACGATGACGACACATCGGGCGTCTGGATCGGTCTTACACGTCGTTTCTAAGCGCCGACTCAATTTCGCGGTACAGCAGATCCATGTGGTGTTCTTCGGTACGCCAAGCACCCACTGCGACCCGTATCCAGCGTCGGCCACCAATTTCAGCGTGCGTGAGCCACGTCTTTCGACTGTGGTTGATTCGTCGTTGGAGCTCTTCGGTTCTTTGGTTGTCTTTGGTGGCAAAAGCAACCAAACCAAGCGTTTGGGGGGCGAGGACTTCCACATCAAGCTGACTCAACTTCTGGGCCAAGGCTTGACTCAAAGCAACATGTTTTCGAATGGTGTGTCGAAGTTCTTCAGCGCCTTCGGTGTACAGCGTCAACCACAATTTGAGTGCTCGAAAGCGTCTTCCTAAGGGAATTTGCCAGTCTCGATAATCGATCACACCACCCTGTTCTGTGGCATCGTTTCGGAGGTATTCCGGGTTGACGGACATGGCGCTGATCAGATCATTTCGATCAGCCACCCAGAACACATCGCAATCAAAGTGGACCGGGAGCCATTTGTGCGGATTGAAACACCAGGAATCCACATGATCAATGCCTTGGTGCATCTCTCGATATTCAGGACAAAGTGCCGCGGCACCGTTCATGGCCGCGTCAACATGAAGCCACAGATTTTCCCGTTTGGCCATGGAGCCGACGGCTTCAAGGTCATCCGATGAACCACACGCGGTGGTGCCGATGGTGGCACCCACAAAAAATGGTTTCAATCCTGCGGCTTTGTCTTCTTGGATCATTCGATCCAGCGCTTGGGCATCCATCCCCAGCGCGGCGTCGGTCGGAACCTTTCGAACCGAAAGCCGACCCAAACCTGCGATCATTGCTGCTCGTTCGAATGAAGAGTGGGCCAACTCGCTGACGTACGAAACCCAGCGCTCGTTCCCCACACCGTGCTCACGAACCGATCCATCCCCGGCCTTCTCTCGAGCCGCCAGCATGGCAAGAAGGGTGGCCGAAGAAGCGCTGTCTTGAATCACCCCTCCCCCTGGACCATCAATCGAGAATCGATCGGGAAGGCCAAGCAACAGGCGAAGCCACTCGACCACTCTTGCTTCCACTTCGGTGCAGGCTGGGCTGGTGGCCCAAAGCATGCCTTGCTGGCCATAGCCTGCGCTCAACATGTCTCCGAACAAACTCGCGGGGCCGCCGTTCGCCGGCCAGAACGCGTGCCATCGTGGGGATTGCCAACCCACCAATCCTGGTTCCACCAGAGCGGTCAGTTCTTGCAACGCCTCAGCAAAAGGCAGCGGCTGTTCTGGCGCTTCTCGAGGCATCATTCGATCTATTGCGCCGGGTTCCACTGCTGGACGCACCGGAGCTTCATGCAAAGCCTCCCAGTAGCGGCCAATGGCTTCCAAAGTTGCAGTTCCATCTGCGAAGAAAGCTTCCAGATCCGATTTGCCCTGACTTCTGCTCATGCCCAAGCATGCTAAGGGTCGATTTCGGATCGGAGCCCTCGCCTTCAGGAGATTCTCATGGCCAGCCCTCGTCCCCACCGCAGTCCCCAGCCGATCGACCGTGTTTTGTCCCCAATCCAGAGCTTCATGGCGGCCGAAGCGAGTGCGGGCATTCTGTTGTTGGCCATGGCCGCGGTGGCCATGATTTGGGCCAATCTTCCGGGTGATTCCGGACAGTCGTATTTCGACTTGTGGCACACCGAAATCAATGTCTCGGTTGGCGGTCACGGTGAGGCCCACGGTGCACACGACGAGCATCTCGGTTCACATGGCGAGATCCCGGGCGGAGGTGTGGCCGCCGCGCCTGAATCCTGGTTGGACTACCTGACCCTCGAGCACGACCTGCACTGGTGGATCAATGATGCTTTGATGGCCAT
This sequence comes from uncultured Phycisphaera sp., assembly GCA_963978155.1. GTDB lineage: Bacteria > Planctomycetota > Phycisphaerae > Phycisphaerales > SM1A02 > UBA8653. Next base: position 7,657 of record CAXBRK010000011.1, read on the forward strand.
CTTCTTTTTGGTGGTCGGCTTGGAGATCAAGCGTGAGTTGTTGGTGGGGGAGTTGTCCAGTGTGCGGAAAGCAGCGGTGCCCATTGTTGCCGCGATTGGCGGGATGGTGGGCCCCGCGCTGATTTACGCCGCCTTGAATTGGGGCACACCTGAAATCAGTGGGTGGGGGGTGCCCACTGCCACCGACATTGCGTTCGCGGTTGGGGTGTTGGTCCTGTTGGGAAAACGCGTGCCTTTGGCCCTCAAAGTCTTCTTGTTGGCCCTGGCCATTGTCGATGACCTTGGTGCCGTCTTGGTGATCGCCTTGTTCTACACCGAAAGCCTGCATATTCCGAGTTTGGGAATCGGCTTCGCTGTTCTGGCGTTGTTGGGCTTGTTCAACATCACCGGAGTCCGAAAACCACTGGTGTATCTGCTGTTTGGCATTTTGGTGTGGTTGGCCTTTGTGAAGAGTGGTGTTCACGCAACCATTGCCGGGGTGTTGGTCGCGATCACCGTGCCTGCTTCCATGCGAATTGACGCCAGCAAATTCAAAGAGGAAGCAAAGTCAGCCCTGGATCGATTTTCCGATGTTGGCAAACACGACAACGATGTTCCCACCAACAACGAGCGCCAGCATGCGGTGCACGCGCTTGAGGTTGGATGTGAAGACGTTCAAACTCCACTTACCCGCCTGGAGCACACGCTTCATCCTTGGGTCACGTTCTTCATCATGCCCATCTTTGCTCTGGCCAACGCCGGGGTTCGTTTGGAAGGTATGGACACCTCGATGTTGTTGGGCCCAGTCGCGCTTGGGGTTGCCGGCGGACTGTTCTTTGGCAAGTTGATTGGCGTGTTCGGAGCCACCTTCTTGGCGGTGAAGTTGGGGATTGGTCAATTGCCGCGTGGCGTGGGTTGGACCAAAATCGCCGCCGTCTCCATGTTGGCTGGAATCGGTTTCACCATGGCCATGTTTGTCGCTGGTCTGGCCTACGAGTCGCCCACGACCCTTGACACCGCGAAGCTGGGAGTTCTCATCGGTTCTACGGTGAGCGGGGTGATTGGATTCTTGGTGCTGCGTTCTGCCACCAAACTTCCACCATCGGTCCGCGCGGCTCAGGAAGCGGAAGCTGGTTGAGCCACCGCTCGATCAGAGCGGAAGCGCTTCCAACTCTGCGGCGACCGTTTCACCGACGCGCTGAACTGTTTCAGGACTGAAGTCAAACGGGATTCCCGCAGCGGCGAAGAGCTCGGGAAGTGGTTTCGACCCGCCGAGACGAAGTGCTGACTTGTAGTCCTCAAGTGCACCAGCATGATCTGAGGTGCTGCGCCGCCACAGTTGCAAGGCGCCCAGTTGGGCGATCCCGTATTCGATGTAGTAGAAGGGCACTTCAAACAAGTGCAGTTGGCGCTGCCACTGCATCTGTCTGATGTCTTCCAAACCTGACCAATCGCAGTTCACCCCAAATCGCTGATCAAGATCCAACCACAATGCGGTTCGACCCGCCCGGTCCAGATTGGGATTGCGATAGATTTCATGCTGGAACGCATCAATGGTGGCAACCCAAGTGATGGAACGAATGCAATCTTCTAGGTGCTCTCGCCATGCACGGGCCGCATCCTGTGGTGCGTAGAACATGCCGAGTTGCGTGGCGGCCAATTTTTCCATGGCCATTGAGGCCACTTCGGCGAATTCGATGGGGGAGTGGCGGTAGTGCACCAACTCTTCATGTTCACTCAACATGGCATGGAAGGCGTGCCCAGACTCGTGCAACATGGTTTGTAGGTCATCGTGGGTGCCAGCTGCGTTCATAAAGATGAACACTTTTCGTTGTCGATCGAGGTGCAGTTGGTATCCACCGGGAGCCTTCCCGGGTCGACTTTCAAGATCAAGGCTGGTGCCATCTTGAAGTCGGCCGAACAATTCTCCGAGTTCGGGATCCAAGGCCGTGAACATCTTGCTGCAGCCCTGCACCAGTTCGGCTTCGGTTCGGAATGGTCGCAGTGGGGCTCGCCCGGAGGCATCGACCGCCAAGTCCCATGGTCGCAACGCATCCAAGCCCAATTGCTGCCGACGATCCTCGTGGATTTTTCGAAGCAGAGGAACAAAAACATCTTCAGCGGCTTGATGGAACGCCTTGCAATCCTCGGGGGTGTAATCGAATCGTTGTTTGCTGGCAAAGGCGTAGCCAACGTAGTTCTCATATCCCGCGTTGACGCCGATCTTGGTTCGGTTTGAAATCATGGCGTCGTACAGATCATCCAACGCCTCTCGGTCCTCGGCCCGCCGCCCCCAACTGGCCCGCCACGCGGCTTCACGACGATCTCGGTTCGTGTCCTCTTGGATGGTGCCCATCCAAGGCATGGTTCGGGATTCGCCTTCGAATTCCACCATTTGGGCACCAGAGATGGAGCCAAACTGTTGACCCATTTTGGTGTCTTCCACCAGCAACGGGACATTTTCTTCTTGGAACAACTTCACTGACGCTTTGGTGTCTCGGGCCAAGACATCAAAATGATCTGAGAGTTCACTCAAGAACGGAGACTCGGCAATGCGCTGGTCAATCTCGAAGGAGATTTGTTGCAGCGGCGGACTGACTTCTTCGACAAACTTGAGGTACGCCGCTTCGATGGCTTCATCGGTGGTGTCGCACGTCATCGCGGCATAGATCCGATTTCCCGCTTCGCTGACATGGGCATCCAACTCTGATCGATCCAGAAGCAAGCGCTCCAGATCGGCGGCATCGTCGATGGTTCGTTCTCGAAGTGAGAGGTACAGCGGTTCGAGGGCTGACCACGAAGTGCCATCCAACGCCAAAGGGACAAAAGACGTATCAATGTTCATGTCGTTTCCTGTTGTTTGGTTCGTGTTTGATCGAGACCGAAGGCAAAAGCTCCAAGCGCGAGCACCAAATACACATCAGCAGCATTGAAGATCCAGGGGTAGAGCCCTCTTGCTCCACCTGGCCAAGACCAACCGAACGGCAAATTCACGCCCGGAAAAAGCAAAAACAAATCCCGAACGGCGTCGTACATGACTCGGTCCCAGAGGTTGCCAAGGGCGCCAGCCAAAATCATGGCCAGCAGCACCCTCCTTCGCTGGGCCTCCGGTGGGAGTCGATACCCCATGGTGAACACCACAATCGCGGCCACGGCGGAGACGACCGCCAACAAGGCCACGCCACCTTGACCCAAACCGAAGACCGCGCCTCGGTTGAGCGTAAGACGGAAAGCCAACAGTTTGGGGACAGCGATGACCGGGTCGTGGGCGGGAATGGCCTCCGCTCGACCACCGGTGGCCGAAAGATCAACCGGCTCACCAGCCACCCGAGCAAAGGCCAGGGATTTTGAAGCCAAGTCGACGGTCAGCAAAATGCTGGCCAGCATCAGAAAACACACAAAGGGTCGGTTCATGCGCAGTGCATCTCCGCTGGGGGCAGTCCCACCGCCGAGACCACTCGAGCCTTCAGACCAAGGCGTTCTTCGATGGCGGTGGCCAAAGCTTCGGCATGCATGGTGTTGTCGGCAGGAACAAAAAGGGTTGATCCGGAGCCGGTGAGGTGCACCGTGCGTTCCGCCAAGGGCTTCAGTGCGGTGCGGCACTCCACCAACTCGGGTTCAACTGTTTCCGCGGCGTGCAGCAGATCGTTGAACAGGTCATCGCCTTCAAGATCAGAACCTTGAAGCACCTCATCAATTCGTTCGGGGGCAAAGTCTTGGGGTTGTTGCTCATCAAACGCATCAAAGATCTCACCGGTTGGACATGCGGTTGCCGGGAAGACCAAGACCAAAGCCGGGAAGCGTTCGCAGTGGGTGGGAACACAGCGTTCACCAAACCCTGAGACCACCGCATCACCACCTTGAAGGAAAAATGGGACATCGGATCCGAGTGATGCCGCGATGGTGGTCAACGCTTCGTTCCCGAGCGAAAGTCCAAACAACGCGTCGAGCGCCCGCAACATGGCGGCGGCATTGCTTGATCCACCTCCCAGTCCTGATCCAACTGGAATCTCTTTCGTCAGGAGGGACTGAATCGGCAGCGATGTTCCCACATGAGCTTCCACGGCTTGGTGCGCTCGGAAGGCCAAGTCTCTGGCCAGCGGCCAATCGATGTCGGTCGGTCTGGGGGCCTGTTCTGACCAAACCGTGGCAAAGCGACTGAAAGACCCATCGGGCAATTTCTTCAGTTCAAGTTGATCGCAGAAATCGATCGTGCGCATCCAAGATGCGACGGGATGCAACCCGCATCCTTCATCCAGTGGCCCAACAGCGAGGGCCAAGTTGACTTTTGCGGGGGCCAGGATCCGTACACACTCAGACATCAGGATGATCAGGATAGCCCGCTGATCAAACCCGCCGGAGGGGGTGACGATCTCGCCGGGAACGCTTGATGTTGATGTCTGGAAAAGCCTTCTGGAGCACTTTGGTCCAAGGTTTGAACACGCCCCGTTCAGTGTTGGTGTGGCCAGCCAAAATCAAACTCATGCCGTGCCGCAGGGCTTGCAACTGCTCGTGGTGCTTCATCTCACCCGTGAGAAAGATCGTGGCCCCAGCCGCCGCCGCCTCCGGGATGAGATCGGCCCCTGAACCGGGGCAAGCCGCCAAGACTTTGTGCTTGGCGGGCGCTCCAGCACCATCTGCCACTTCTACCCCATCCAGTTTGAGGTGGGTTCGAGCCATTTCTGCCACTTGGTTCAGAGACTGTGCTTTTTGGAGGCGAACCACCCGACCGGCCCCTGTGTTTGGTTGAGGCTGCGGCAACACGGTGGTGATGTCAATCGCAGGCTCTTCGTAGGGGTGCGCCTCACGCAGGGCGGCGATGACCTGGGGAATATGGGAGTCCGGGCACACCATTTCGAGCCGCTGTTCCTCCACCGATTCCAATTGCTCTGGGACTCCGATGGCCGGTGAGGTTCCAGGAAGCCCCCTGAATGTGCCGGTGCCAAGGACGGAGAAGCTGCATTCTCGGTACGCCCCGATGGAACCTGACCCTGCAGCACTCATGGCATCGCGCACCCGTTCGAGGTCCTTCTGGGGCACAAAGACGGTGACTTTTCGGTTGGCACCGGATGTGCTGGCTGGTCGCAGGGGTTGGCCACACCCAAACGGCTCCACCAGCCAGTCCGTCACTCCACCCGGAATGGCATCAAAAGCGGTGTGGGGGCTCCAGATGGCCAAATCATGGGCGGCGGCCCGGGTCAACGGCCGCACGTCGGGATCGTCCCCATTCCACCGCTTTGGCGGATGGAACAGGACCGGGTGGTAGGCCAGCAGGAGATCCACTTGAGCAGCAATGGCTTCTTCGACCACCGCCTCGGTGGCATCGATGGTGAGCATCATTCGACGGATGATTTGGTCATCCCGGCCAAGTTGCCGGCCAACTGGATCCCAAGATTCCGCCAAATGCAGAGGGAAGAGTTCTTCGAGCCCGTGTTCCACATCAGCCAGTCGCATGGCCCGAGGATACGCGGTTTGCGACTAGGATTGACGACAATGATCAAGCGTTTGTGCTCTCTGTTGGCCCTTTGGACGTTGTCAGGATGCGCAAGCTCTGGCCAACTGTTTCCTGATCGTGCCAGCCGCAATCAATTTGACACTTGGCTGCAGCTTCAAGGCGAAGCTCGTCGGGGCGAGCGGGTTGATGAGTTTGGGAAGCCTGAGACCGATCTTCGCGCTCGACTTCAGCGGTAAAACCAACCATGAAATCTGATGCAGTCCCGCCAAGACCGTGGCGAAATCGCTATCTTTCCGCACGCCCAAATCTTGGGGCAATTAGTTCAATGAAAACGGTCCCCGACGGCCGATATCAAACAAGAGCCATATGACCAAACGACAAACATCAGCCAAACAACGCCGACAGCAACGGGCCAATCGGGTCCGACGCCAAGTTGTTCTGGGCTCGTTTGTTATGGCCATTTCGGCTTTGACCATGCTCTTGGAATTGGTGGTGCAGCCCACCGAAGGCGGCCGACTGTTTATGCGGAAGGCCAACGAGCTGGAAAGCTCGGGAGCTTCCGACGTTCGACGTGAACTGGAACCTCGTGGAGCGCCTCTGAAGGCTTGGAATCGCATCCTGATCCAGCAGACCGGCAGTGAGAACGGTGATCCCTCCACGCTTGCCCAGTTGACGCCAGATCGCTGGCACTTTTTGGTCGGCAACGGCAATGGTGTGGATTTGGGAGATGTCCACATTTTTAAGCTTTGGGATGCCCAGAGCGTAGCTCAGGGACGCACACCGCCAGAGCAGTCCGGAACCATCGTGATTGGGCTGGTTGGCTCCGACCACCGGCTTCCTGCGAAAGCCCAAACCGACAACTTGGTCGATTTCTGCCGGTTCTTGTGCAAAGAATTCAGCATCTCAGTGGCCAACGTGGATTGCGAAGTGACCGCGAACTCGCTGCTGGATCGAGCTGAACTGTTCCGAAAAATTGGCCAGTAGTTCCGTGTCCACAGAATTTGGGCCACACACCGGTGCAACATTGAAAAAACAGGTACTTTTCCCGTTCGGATTTTGACCAGATCTTCCGATTGAACTCTTATGTCCACCCTGTCTATGCCGGCCACCATGACGCAACTTCCGAAAGAGATTGATGGTTACCCGATCTTGTCATTGATCGGAGAAGGTGCGTTCAGCAAGATTTATGCGGCCAAGGACCCCAAAACGCGCCAACTCTTGGCCCTCAAACACGTGATCATCAACGACCCCAAAAAGGATGAGCGCTGGGTTGAGCAGATGGAATCTGAAACCCGAATCGCCAATGCTCTGGATCACCCAGTGCTGCGAAAAGTGCTTCATTTCAAGCGGCAACGGCGTTGGCTGAAATCACTTGGAGCGGTGATGTTGATGGAGTTCGTCGATGGCCGAACGCTTGATGTCATCAAACCCGATGTTCCAGAGACCATTCGGATCTTCATCCATCTGGCCCAGGGTTTGCAACACATGGAACAACAGGGTTTTGTGCACTGTGACATGAAGCCCATCAATGTTCTGGTGACCAGCAATGGGGATGTCAAGATCATCGACCTCGGCCAAGCCTGTGAATCTGGCACCGTCAAGAAGCGCATTCAGGGCACCCCTGGATACATGGCTCCAGAACAAGCCCATCGGCGGGAGATCACACCTGCCACAGATGTCTACAACTTGGGCGCCACGATGTACTGGGTATTGTGCGGCCGGGTGATTCCGACTGCACTGCCGCCTCGTGGGCAGAACAATGGTCTGACCACCGGGGCAGTCGAGGAGCGATTCCTGAAACCACCCGTCCCGGCGGATGAAGTCAACCGCGACGTTCCAAACATCGTGGCCAAGACCATTCAGGAAGCGGTTGATCCCGACCCAGCCAAGAGAATCTCGATGTCCAAGTTCTTGGAACGCTTGGAAATGGCACAAGGGTTGCTGAACAGCGGAACCGGCCAAGAATTTGACATCTGAGCAGGGGGCGCATTTTCCCGACCTCTCGAGATGCGACGTCATCCAAACTGACCAAAAAAAAGCACCGAGGACCTTGAAGGTCATCGGTGCAAAGTGGGCCTGAGTGGACTCGAACCACCGACCTCACCCTTATCAGGGGTGCGCTCTAACCAGCTGAGCTACAAGCCCGAGGGCTTCCCGCAGGCACGGGAACGGAAAAGTATACCAGCGTTGAGGCCTTCGCCAAGCCTTTGAAATTGAGATGGACCCAAGAAAAAGCCCCTCGCCAGAGGCGAGGGGCTGTGAATTGCCATTCTGGCCCTCAGGCCATTGAAGTGCTGCGGGCTTTAGCCGTCGCACTCGCCCCAGAAGCCAAGCAGGATGAGGACATCGTTGAAATCAACCAAACCGCTCTCGTCCAAGTCGGCGGCTCCTGGCTGATCCCAACCCGAAAGCATGCTGACGAGATCATTGAAGTCAACCGAGCCGTTGCCATCAAGGTCGGCTGGGCAGGCCGGGGCACAGGTGCTGGAGGTGCACTCGCCGCCCGCCACTTCGCCGCCAACCGCAAGGCAGGTCGTGGGGACCAGAACCACACAATTGCTTCCGCTCAAGCAGCATGCTGCGGGAGCACAGGCGGTATCGCATTCGGTGCCCAATCCGACGAAGGTGCCACCAGAGGTGCTGCAAGCATCGGGAGTCAACACCGCACAGCTCGAGCTGATGCAACACGCACCAGTGGTGGGCGGGGGACAAGGTTGAGGTTCACACACTTCGCCAAACCCACCGTCGCCTCCAGCGGCCGCACAGTCGGCGGGCAGCACCTGAGTGCATGAGCCATTGCTGAAGCAGCAAGCTTGGGGGGTTGGGGGAACGGTGGTTCGGATGGCGAACACTTCACCGTTGGTGGAGCTGGTTCCGCGATCCAAGATGTACATGTTGCCTTCGTTGTCTTCTGCAAATCCGGAGATTCGCGAGATGCCACCAACGTCGGGTGAGAACGCCGAGGTGTGGTTGATCAACGAGCCGCCTTCAGGATTGATGCTCCAAATTTGGTTCGATGCGTAGTCGGCGAAGAAGTACCGCCCATACAGGGATGCCACGGGGCCTCGGTACACCCGACCACCGGTGATGGAGATACCAGCCGAGTGGGAGTAGGTGTGTACGGGGAACGTGAGGGAGCTTTGCGAGGGACAGCCAGAGGTGTTGTAGCCATTGTTGCCTTCGTAGCAACGCCAGCCATAGTTGCGGCCGCCTTCGCCTGCAGGTTCGTAATTCACTTCTTCCCAAGCATTTTGTCCAACGTCAGCCATGACCATGGCACCGTTGAGGCTGTCAAAACAGCACTTCCAAGCATTTCGAACGCCGTAGCTCCAAATGGTGTCATCGCCACTGACACCCACAAACGGGTTGTCGGAGGGGACGGTGTATCCGGTTGGGTTGTCGACGTTGATCCGGAGGATCTTGCCCAGCTTGGTGTTCAGGTTTTGGGCTCGGTTGCCAGGGTCACCACCGGAGCCACCATCTCCCATGGAGATGTAGAGATAGCCATCAACCGGGGAGAATTCCAACCAGCCGGCGTTGTGGTTGGAATACGGCTGGCTGACCGTCATCAAGATCTCTTCACTCGATGCGCTGGCGGAGTCGTCATTGTTGGCGGTGTAGCGCGCGATAACGGTGTTGCCGGAGTTGTTGGTGTAGTTCACAAAGAACATGCGGTTGTTGGCAAAGTCTGGGTGGAAGGCCAGCCCGAGCAAGCCGCCTTCACCGGTGAACGCACCAACTTTGGAGTCGATGTTCAAGAACGTTCCCGAGACACTTCCGTTGAGCGTGTCCACGATCTTGATGATGCCACGTTGTTCGTGGACATACAGCCGATTGACGGTTCCTGGGGCCGCTTCAGCTCCAACGGGGTAATACAGCCCGCTGGTCACGCGAACAGATTCGAATTCTTGGGCCGAAGCAAAGCCGGAGCAGGCGGCCAAAATGAGCAGGGAGCGAAGCATGGATAGAGACTCCTAAACGTATGGAATGCCTTGACGATACGGCAGGAGCCGCACCTCGGGTAGTTCAATTGTTCGCTTGGATCGTCTCTTGGATCCTCGGACCATCTGAATTTTGGCAGGAGGCTGGTTTTTGGCCGTTATCGGGCATTGGAGCGTGGGTCGGCCCGACAGAAACCATGCCCTCCACGGGTAGGATGCGATGATGCGGTATCTCTGGGCCATTCCCGTCGTGATTCTGGGTTGTTCATCAGAATCGACCCAAGATGAGTCGACAGGCCCTGGATGGTCGGTTCTCAAGGAGTTTTCCCCCGTGGTCACCTTGCCTCGGGATGGTTTGCTCCGGCTGCATTACGCCATGACCGGTGGGGCGGCGGTTTTTGATGCAGATCTCGACGGAGATTTGGACATCTTCCTCACCGGTACGTCAGCCCAAACCCCCCAAACGTATTGGGAGCAAACTGGTCCATTGGTGTTCGAGAATCGAACCAACGGTTCCGGTTTAGAGAGTGCTGTCTTCGGTGTCGGTGCTACGGCGGGGGATATTGATGGAGATGGCGATTCAGATTTGATCGTCACGGGCCTCGAAGGCACAGTGCTGTATCGAAGCCAAGGCGATGGAACATTCGTTTTGGATCAGTCGTTTCAGGCGGACAACTGCGCTTCGAGTGCGACATTTGTTGATTTTGATCTCGATGGCGACCTCGACCTGTATGTCTGCCGTTATGCCAACATCGCGCTCAACCCAGATAAAGAATGCCGTGATGCCGCTGGACGCCTGGAGTTCTGTGGTCCTACGGCGTATCCGCCATTGCACGATTTGTTGTTCGAAAACAACGGAGAAGGATCCTTCGAAGACGTCACGGCAAAGCACCAAATTGATCGGGTGGCCGCAGCGGGTCTTGGTGTGACAGTCGATGACCTCACCGGGGACGGTCGGCTTGATTTGTATATCGCCAATGACGGGTACGAGAATCATCTTTGGGTGATGACTGATGAGGGTTTGTTTGAAGAACAAGCAGCCCGTCGTGGTCTCGCGGTGAATTTGATGGGGGAAACAGAAGCAGGAATGGGGGTGGTGAGTTTGGATGTCAACCAAGATCTTCTCCCTGACCTCTTTTGCACGCACTTGGCGGCTGAGACAAACACGTTGTACGTCGGAAGCCAAAAGGTTTTTCTGGATGCCACAGCGCCGAAAGGATTGGGTTCGGCCAGTGTGCCAAAGACAGGCTTTGGTGTGGTTGCACGTGATTTCAATCGAGATGGGTTTGAAGATTTGCTGGTCGGCAACGGTCGTGTGGCCCGTGGTGATTCCATCGTGCTCCCAGATCTTGAGGCACCATGGAACGGCATGGCGGAAAGCAACGATTTGTATCTCGGAGGTGTTCACGGATTCACCCTCGCTGAACCAGACGCTGTTCTGAACCAACCCAACGTGACACGTGCTGTCGTGGCGGCAGATTTGGATCGCTTGGGAGGCTTAGAAATCCTGGTGGTCAACGTTGAAACGCCCACACAACTCTTGACACCTCCCAAAACCAGTGGCCGAGAATTGTTTGTTGAAGCGGTTGATGAAGAGGGTCGCCCTGTATTGCACACTCTGGTCGTGGCCAAACAACGCGATCAACTGCAGAGACGAAGACAAGGTATTTCTGACGGCTATGCCTCAGCGCAAGCGCCGGAGGTGCATTTTGGTTTTGCTGATTCATTGGCTCCAGTCGAACTTAGTATTCGTTGGCCTGATGGTGCTGAAGAGCGCTTTTCGGTTCCCGATGGGGCACTTCGATTTCAAGCTCAAAGAGGACAGGGCCAGTGAAATATTGGATTGTTCTAGGCTGCCTTTTGATTGCTGCTTGCGGTGACAAAGCTCCAGTCGTCTCAGCCATTGACACTTCAACTCTCGAAGCACCTGTGGCCGAATCAATCGATAGCGCTCGCCGTGCATTGCAGGCTGCACCTTCCGACCCAGCGGCTTGGACGACATACGCTGAAGTGCTTCAAGCTCACCAATTGTTAAACGAGGCTGCAGAAGCGTGGTTGAGCAAGATGAGTTTGGCCGACCTCACACCTGGAGAAGCCATCCTCGCCTTGCGATGTGCCGAAGGTCTTGCTCGACCCATCGAAGGGGTTGATCAAACGGTTGATCAGATCTTGCAGGACACGCCAAACCACACGTCTTTGCGTTTTTCTCGGGGCAGCTCTCGTCTTCGTGCTGGCGACTTGGCTGGAGCACAAATTGATTTGGAACGCGCCTTGCAACAAGAGCGGCATCCGGCGATTTTGTTGGCGTTGGCCCGGACCGTGCTTTCTCAGGGTGATCCGGGGCGGGCACGCAACCTCTTGGAGGAGGCTCGAAAAAAAGCCCCCGGTGATGCTGATATCCAGAAGACGCTGGCTCCGGTGTACATGCAACTGGGTGAAGTGGATTTGGCTGAAGCTGAACGGTCTCGCCCCTTGCGAGGCCCCAAGGCATTCCGTTTTGACGAGGCAGAGTTGCGTATGGCCAACCGCGCTGTTTCTTCAAGTGCCAACGACGATCGTGCCCGGGAAGCGTTCGCCAATCGAGATTGGAAAGTCGCCATCGTTTGGCTGAACAAGGTGATCGAGGTTCACCCCGATCGCGCCACAGCCCACGCTCGACGTGGCATGTGCCACTTGATGACCAACCAGATGCAAAGAGCCGATCAGGATTTCCGAAAAGCCATTGCTGAAGATGAGTCCTTGGCCATGGCCCACCGTGGTCTCGGGGTCTTGGCTGGTCGAGGGGGTCGACCGCAAGAGGCTGTCACCCATTTGGCCCGAGCCATTGAACTCAACCCAGAAGATCCCGATGCGGTGGGGATGTATCCCATTGCCTTATTGAAGACGGGTCAAATTGCAGACGCGGAAGAGGCGTACCTCGCTGCCCGAAGCAGATTTCCAAACAACCGCATCTTGGTTCAGCAGTGGCTGGTGGGTTTGCGCAGCATGGGGAGGGCCGACCAAGGCCTGGCCGCCGCACGAACCGCGCTTCAAGATCTTGGTGAGGATGCCGCTGTGCTCCACCACGCGGCACTCTGCCTCGAGGCTCTTGGTCAAGTGCAGGAAGCCATGGAGTACCACCGCCGGTCGGTGGCGGCGGATCCAAAATCTCCATCGGCCAGCCGCTTGCAGAAGACCGGCACCCCCGGTTGAATCAACCGTGAATCAGGCGGTCGTCCGCAGCCAAAGCGGCTTCGTGAACCGCTTCATGCATGGTTGGGTGGGCGTGGACCGTGGAGATGATGTCTTCGACGGTGGCTTCAAGCCGCTTGGCCACGCAGACTTCAGCGATCAATTCACTGGCGTCTTCGCCACAGATGTGACAGCCCAGAATTTCACCGTGCTTCTTGCTGACGATCAACTTCACCAAGCCTTCGGTGGCCCCGACGGCGATGGCTTTGCCATGTCCCTTCAAGGGGTACTTGCCAACCTTGTATTCGATGCCAGCGTCTTTGACCGCTTGCTCTGACATACCCACGCTCGCCACTTGGGGGTTGCAATAGGTGGCGCCAGGAATGGATTCATAATCCACGCCCAAGGTGTGGTGTCCGGCCATGCGTTCGACGGCGGCGGCGGCTTCTTCGCTGGCCACGTGCGCCAACCAAGGGGGGCCAATGCAGTCACCCGCGGCGTAGACACCAGGAATGCTGGTGGCGTACGTGGGTTCGGGGACATCTTGGTAATCGGTTTTGATGTAGCCCTTCACCATTTCGGGGCGGAGGTTTTCGGCAAACACACCGTCGACCCGAGCTTCAACGCCAATGGCCACCAAGACCACATCGGCGTCCACTTCCGTGCCTCCCGAGGTTTCGCCGGTTTTCCGAATGGTGCACTTGGCGCTGCTGCCCGAAATTTGAGCGTCGGCCACGGTGGAACCAGTGTGGAAGTGGATGCCCTGCTTTTTAAAGGCTTTCTGGGCGGCGGCCGAGATGTCTTGGTCTTCGATCGGCATGATGTGGTCTTGCATTTCGACCACGTGGACTTCCGTCCCAAAGGCGTTGTAGAAGTATGCGAACTCCATACCGATGGCTCCGGAACCAATGACCACCATTTTCTTGGGCTTCTCGGGAAGAGTCATCGCCTCGAAGGAAGAGATCACGACCTTTCCGTCGTGGGGCAAATTGGGCAAGTGGCGTGGCCGGGCCCCAGTGCACACCAAGACTTTGTCCGCGGTCAGAGTTCGGTTGGGGGCTCCGGATCCTTCACCCGTGTAGTACTCATCACCCGCTTGCCGCACTTCAACTTTGCATGGCGCGACGGGAGACTTGCCACTGGTGATGGTGGCGTGACCATCGATGTGTTCGATCTTGTTCTTCTTGAAGAGGAACGCGATACCGCCGTTCAGGGTTCCGGTGATTTTCCGGCTCCGTCCGATGACTTTGTCCCATTCGACTTCGACCCCTTCGGTCTTCAGTCCCCATTCCGCTCCGTGCGTGATGGCGTGCTGGTACAGCTCGGCGTTGTGCAACAACGCTTTGGTGGGGATGCAGCCCCAGTTCAGGCAGACGCCACCGAGTTTGCCTCGCTCGACGCAGGCGACCTTCATTCCGAGTTGGGCGGCGCGGATGGCACCGACGTAGCCGGCGGGTCCTCCGCCAATGACGATGAGATCGAAGTGGTCAGCGCTCATGGCATTCCTCCTGTCAGGGCGGGCCATTCTAGCGGCTGAATGGTGGGATCAATCCGGTGAACCTGGGAACCACCATGGCGACCCAGGTTGGTAGCCCAGGCTTTCGTAGAGCTCAGTCCGGGTCTGCATTTCGTCCATCAACCCCTCAACCGATCCGTGCTCTTGCAGGTGGGCCAACCCGCGGGCCACATGACCCATGGCGAGGCGCATCATCGAGAGGGGGTAGATCACCATGTCGTAGCCAAGGGACTCAAATCTCGCGGCTGAGATCTGAGGGGTTTTGCCAAACTCCGTCATGTTGGCCAGCAACAGTCCTGGGCACGCTTCGGCGTATTCCGCGAACTCCTCTTCAGTTCGCAGACCTTCCGGGAAGATCATGTCGGCTCCCGCCTCGCGGTACTGCTGGCCCCGAGCGACGGCATCGGCAAAAGAATGCACTCCGGCGGCATCGGTTCGCGCGATGAGCAAAAAGTCATCGGAGGGTCGATGCTCACTCATTGCTTTGATTTTTTGCGCGAAATCATCAGCCGGAACACATTGCTTGCCATCAAGATGGCCGCAGCGTTTGGGAAACACTTGATCTTCAACATGAAGGGCTGCCGCTCCTGCACGTCCGTACTCGACGATCGTCCGAACCGCGTTTTCTTCTTCCCCGTAACCGGTGTCTGCATCGGCCACCACGGGGAGTCCCGAGGCGTCAACAATCTCCCGGATGGTCCGGGTGAATTCGGTGAGGCTCAACAAACCGGTATCAGGAACGCCCGCCACGTTCGCTGTGGCTCCACCAGAGATGTACACCGATTCGAAGTTGGCCTGTTTGGCCATTCGGGCCACCAGGGCGTTGAACACCCCAGGGCAGATCAGGGTCTCAGGCTGCTGGAGGCGATGACGGAGCGACGAGGCGGGGGAGGGCATGGCAGAAATCCTAGGGAAATCGGCGGCAACCGCCAAAGTGGGGTGCAATCTGGGCCGATGCCCAAATTGTGTCTCAGTCGTTTCCTGCTCGAGATTGTCTTCCGACCCTCAGAATCTTGGCCTGGGCCACGCTTCTGGCGGGGGTGTTGCACCTTTGGCTGGCGACTGCGATCGGGGGTCAACCAAACAAGGTCTCAAGCAGTGTTTCGGTGCCGCGGCCTTCGGTGGCCACGGTTTCCACGATGGGTCGCCCACCACACGCGTCTTTGAGCTCGCGTCGCAGCCGTTCCAATCCTTCGTAATCGCTTTTGTTGACCACAAAGCAATCGGCGATCTCCAAGATCCCCGCTTTGTCCATTTGGATGGAGTCACCCATGCCGGGGACCACCACGACCGCGGTGCGGTCCACACATTCACGAATTTTGGTTTCGTTTTGTCCCGCACCAACCGTTTCAACAATCACGCGGTCAAAGCCAGCGCCACCGATGAGTTCCAAGATCTCCGGCAGCGCTTCGTAATCTTCACCGGCAATCGCGAGCGATCGGTAGAACACCGATTCATCCACCCGACCAAAATCAACCCGAAGCCGATCACCAAGGAGCGCGCCTCCGGTGATCGGGCTCATGGGGTCGTACGCCACCACGGCAAGCTTCTCGCCTCGTTGCACACTTTCGGCCGCGATTTGGGCGACCAATGTGCTCTTGCCGGCCCCGGGTGAGCCGGTCATGCCAATGACGGTGCTGGGGCGACGGCGTGGGGCCTCCGCGGGAGCGCGGCCTTCGGTGGCCAGAGAAATGGATCGGGCCAAGGCCGCGTTCCCTTCGTATTGGGCGACCCGTGGTTTGACGGCTGAGCGAACCGTTTCCACCAACTCATCCATGCTGGTGCCGGTGTGGAAGATTTTTCGCACCCCCGCATCAAGCATGGTTTGCACGTCTTCTTGGGGAATGATGCCACCGACATCGATCGCCATGTCGCTGCGGCCAAGTTCAGCGGAGGCGTTGACCAGTCGAGGGACCAACACCAAATGCGAGTTGCTCATCATGGAGCAGGCCAGCACATCGGCGTCTTCATCGCGTGCCCCGATGGCGAGTGAACGTGGGGTTTGCCAAAGACCGGAGTAGATCACGTGGATGCCCGAGTCACGCAAAGCGCGGGCGATCAGTTTGACACCACGATCATGGCCGTCGAGCCCCATTTTCCCCAGCAGCACGCGAGGCCGGTGGGGGAGGTCTGCGCAGCGGTCGGTTTTTTCCAGAGGGGTCGTGGGCTCGTTCGTTGCTCGCATGTTGGAATCTTATGCCCAGTTTTCCGCCAAGCAGAACCGCTCGGCCACGGCGGCGGCGGCGTTTGCTCTTTCCGCGAGTGGTCGATCTGATTGGGCCATGAAGATGCGAAGGCATTGTTCAATGCCTCCGCGCACCCGTTCAAAGCACCCTTCCGGATCTTTGGCCGCGGGAGGATCGGGGAAGCCCCAATGGGTGGTGATGGCACCCGAGATGGAGAGTCCAGAGCACGGTTCCACCCTTGCCGCATCACAAAGCGTGACAACCACATCCCAAGGCAGATGCTGAACCGCGGAAATGCCTTTGCTGGTGAGGTGCTCGTGGGGGATGCCATGCTGTCGGAGCGCGGCCAGAGCAAGCGTGTGTGGTGCTCCGGCGGGGCTGCTTCCAGCCGAGCCCGCCTCCAACTGTCCTGGGAAGAGGTGCGGGGCCAGCGCTTCGGCCATCAAACTTCGGGCGCTGTTTCCCGTACAGACAAACAACAGACGCAAGGGGGGCATGTTTGTCATTGTGCATGAAGAGTTCGTGCTGTGGAAACACCATGAGGTGTCCAGCTCATCTAAGATGTCCTCTCGCATGGATATGGTCACGCAACTGGTTGGATTGGCTCAAGCTTGGGAGGGGTTGCCGTGGCTCTTCCCAGCGTTGTGCCTTGCCGTTGGTGGTGTGTTGGGCCGCTACGTGATTCCATGGTCAAGCGATGGCATGGCGGATGAGTTGGCCGGCTTGGTGGGCCGAAAAATGGGCCGCCGGTATCGCACTCTGGCCGTCAATGCGGGTACGAATTTTCCTGAACTCCTTCTGATGGGTTACGCCCTGTTGATTGGGCACTGGGGAGGGATTGCAAACCCATTGGGATCCAATTTGGCCAACATCTATTTGGTCCTTCTGATCGCTCCGTTGTGGATCGCGCTGACGGGGCCGTCTGGTGGATTTGGAAGGTTGAAGTCCGAATTCAAATTGGTCACAAAGCATGTGATTGCCGCCGTCATCCTGTATGTCCTTGCAAGGGTGGCGATGAAGTCGTTGGTGTCCGATGCCGAGGGTCAATTGCAGGCGTCAAATGCGGGACTGAGTCTGGCGCTCTGTGCGGTCGGATTTTTTGGATTCTTGATTTGGGCGCGTCGGGATCGGCGTCGAAACCCAGAGGTCTATGAGGGAGATGATGGGTTCAATAGTGCTGGTAACCCCAAACGGTTGCTCAAGATGTTGCTGGTTCTCGGCATCTCATCCGCCGCACTCAACTGGATTTTTCTGACCGCCACGGAGTTGTACTCCGATTCGCTAAGCCAATTGTTCGGACTTCGAGTTTTCGCGTCTCTGCATTATTTTGTTGGGGCTCTGGTGACCAGCCTTCCCGAATTGACGGTGGCGACACGCGCTCTTCGTCGGGACACGACTCCCAGTGCGAATTTGGCTTTGGCGGGAACCTCGGTCTCCAATGCCACCAACCTCGGGATCGCCATGCTCGGCATTCTTTTGGCCTTGCTGTTCCAAATCTCTGGGGAATAAGTGGCCGAGGGATGTAGGATTTCTCCCCGCATGACCAACGCCGACCCCATCGCTTTGATTGACCAATCGCTTCGAGCTGCCATTCACGCCGCTTTTGGTGAGGGCTTCGATGATGTCGACCCAATTTTGCGCGAAGCGCAGAAGCGTGAATTTGGCGATTGGCAAGCGAATGTGGCCATGGGTCTGGGCAAACGACTGGGGAAGCCACCGCGGGAAGTGGCGGAGACGATTTTGAGCCACGTCGACTTTGGTGAGGTTGTCTCAGAGTCATCAATTGCGGGACCTGGTTTCATCAATCTCAGACTGGCGCCGTCGGCGGTGGCCGCGGCACTGTTGGCAATGGACACGCCCACTCTGGGGGTGGTGACGGAGTCTTCCGATCACACGGTGGCCATTGACATGGTCTCGGTGAATGTGGCCAAACGCATGCACGTTGGCCATCTTCGTTCGGCTGTTATTGGTGATGCCATTGCCAGAACTCTGGAACGGCGGGGGCGGACGGTGATCCGTCAAAACCACCTTGGTGATTGGGGAACACCCATCGCTTTGGTCTTGACGCAGCTTCGAAACAATGGTGTCAATTTGGATCAGGTCACCCTCGAGGATCTTGACACGGCATACCGCGAAGCTCAGGCCAACGCCAAGGCTGATCGGCGGGGTGCGGAAGCCACGCGTCGATTCTTTGCGGGATCGCATCGCCACGCTGAATTGGAAGCTCAAAATGAGGGTGCTGATGAAGTGATCGCGGCGGCCAAGCAAGATTTGGTGCAGCTGCAAGCGGGCGACCCCGAACTTCATGCCGATTGGCGCAAGATGATCGACTGCACGCTTGATGCTGTGCAGGAGACCATCGATTTGCTCGGGGTGCGCATGCGCCGCGACAGCGACAAAGGTGAATCTTTTTACAACGATCAACTGGCTGGCGTGGTGGAATCCTTCTTGGCTTCGGGGAAAGCCCGAGAAGACGACGGCGCCATTGTGGTGGACTTCCCCGACCGCGATCGCCCCATGATCATCCGCAAGCGTGATGGTGGGTTCTTGTATGCCACCACCGATTTGGCCGCCATTCGCCACCGCACCCACGATCTCAACGCCGACCGCATTTTGTACATCGTGGACATTCGCCAGCGGGATCATTTCCGTGACGTCTTTGAAGCTTCCCGCATGCTGGGATGGGATACCTGTGCCGATGGCACGTCGGCCGAACTGAACCACTTGGGCTTCGGTACCGTCTTGGGTGCCGATGGAAAGCCATTGAAAACCCGAAGTGGCACCAACGCCAGTTTGATGAGTTTGATTGAGGAAGCCATTCGTCGGGGTACCGATGCCGTGGTCGCACGTTCGCAGGAACCGTCCGCGCCAACCCATGGTCTTTCTGAAGAAGAACTTGGCGGCATTGGACGTGCGGTTGGTATTGCGGCCATCAAATACGCCGACTTGAGCAGCGATGCAAGCAAGGATTACGTCTTTGATATGGATCGCATGGTGGCCTTTGAAGGCGACACTGGACCGTATCTGCTGTACGCCCACGCAAGGATTTGCTCCTTGCTGGATCGGGCCGGCGGGGTGCCCGACGGTGCTTCGTTCCAGCCCCAAGAGCCCGCCGAAAAAGATCTGGGACTCCAATTGCTTGGTTACGCCAAAGTGGTGCACCAGGTGTCACATTCCCTGGAGCCACACCACCTCTGCGGCTATTTGCACCGCTTGGCAGGCTTGTTTGCCAGCTTCTACCAGCAGTGTTCGGTCCTGAAGGCCGAAGACCCCGTGGTGCAGGCTTCACGGCTCAGATTGTGTGATTTGGTGCGAAGAGTCCTGTCAGATGGTTTGGACCTTCTGGGCATGGAATCGCCCCAAAGAATGTGAGTTCAAAGTAAGACTTTGGCGGTTGGCCCGTCGGATCCGATGGAAGAACTAGGGAGAACCTGCGCATGCCCAACAATCACGAATCCGTCCGTCGCTCTGATGCACCAGCCACTTGGGTGCTTGCCCTCGGCATGATGCTCATGTTGGTGGCATTTGCCTCGTGTGCGGTGTTGTCTTGGTCTCATATCCAAGAGGCCCCCGTGGTGGGGTGTGGTGGGGGCGTTGAACTTGGTGGCAGTGCGGCCCAAGCCGCGGGAAGTGGTTGCGATCGTGCCAAAGACAGTATTTGGTCAGCGCTTCCAGTGGTTGGTTGGCCAACGGCCCACATCGGGATGGCCTGGTTTGCGGCCATGGCCCAGTGCTGGACCATTGGTCGGGGGCGCTTGGTGGGACCAGCGCGGTTGCTGGGACTCTTCGGCGGATTGGCGTCGTTGTTCTTGATTGGGGTGATGCTGGTCGAAGGCTATCTCTGCCGCTGGTGTGCGATCGCTCATGGCGCGAACCTCGCATTCTTGGCGCTCGCGCTTCTGAAAGGTGGACGGAAGGGGCCGCAAATCCCCGCGGTCATGCTGGGCATGACGTTGACGTTCGCGGGAGTCACCTTGGTTCTGTTGCTGGCGGAGTTCTTCCTTTCACCGAAGGTCGAAGATGTGGTCCCCGAAGCAGAATTCAAGGTGAGAACGGAAGCAAGCGCTGTGCCTTCAAGCGAGTCAGACGCAGCGGTATCTGATGCGTTGGTTCGGTCTACCCCATTGCAAGGGCGATGGCGCCTTGGACCAGAAGACGCACCAATCCGTTTGGTGATGTTTACAGATCCTCAATGTCCCGACTGCAAACGGGTGCACGGTGAACTGGAAACCATCCTTGAGTCGCGAGATGACATTTCCGTCGAGGTGAAATTTTTCTTGTTCTGCAAAGACTGCAACGAACGGGCGGCCCAACAGAATTTGAACCTGCACCCGAATGCGTGTTGGGGAGCCACCGTGGCTGAGCTCGCGGGTGAGTATGGCGGGCCAGAAGCGTTCCATCGCATGTTGGGGTGGCTGTTCAGCGTGGATGGCAAGTTCACGTCGCCAGCCGCGTTGCAACCAGGGTTTGCCGAGGCCGGCGTTACGGCGTACGCCTCCGACATTGTCCAAGCCATCAGCACCGGAGCCCTTCCTCCGGACAAGAAGATGCTGTTTGAAGCAGACGCTCGAGAAGGGGTGGATTTGGGGCTCTACTACACCCCTATGGCCTTCTTGAATGGTCAAGAAGTCAAAGATGTGCTGCGTCCCGGGGCTCTGCGTCGGGCGGTGGATGCGGTCAGTGCCACCGGTCCGGAGAAGGGGACCAGTGCAAGTGACTTCCCCAGCACCGCCCTTGGCCGTTTGGTCAGCGATTGGCAGGAGGGGTCACGGCCGAACCTTGGCCCTGATCTGGCCAGCCTGCGGTTCGGGCCGGACACGGCCAAACCAGTCGTGGTGATTGGTGACATGGCGGAAGACGGCTTCCGCCGCGATGTGCCCAAGCTGTTGGAAGCGGCCGATGCCGGCAACATCCAACTCGAAGTCCGTTTGCTGCCGACCAACAAAGCCGTCAACCCTGCCTCCGGTTTCCCCCAACTCGACCGCTGGGCATGGGGTGGCCAAGCCACCGTTCGGATTGGTCAACTCCGTCAGGATGGCGACACGGACGGCGCGAAGAAACTGTTCCGCGATTTGTTGATGGCCTCACAACCCACGACGGTCTTGCAAGGCTTCGTGCAGTCACGGCCAGACCTGCTGGGTCGAGATGAGTCTTCGGTGTTGGGCGAAGTGGCAAACACCCACCGGCAGTGGAGTTCGCTGCGGCGATTCAACGTGCGCGGTCTGCCGGTGTTGATCCTTGACGGCCGGTTGGCACTGCGGTCGCAAATCAAGATGAGTGATGGTTCTTCTGCAGACGCTCTTTCGGCCATCCTTGAGATCATTGGTAAATGATGGGTGAGAACGCACTGCCGATCGACGTCGAAGATCGTGAGCGTGCGATTCAGATTGTTGGTTCGACCACTCGTCGCGTTGCCAATGCAGTAGGGCTGTATTTGATTTTTGCATTGCCCAGTTTGGTGATGGGTTCCTTGTTTGTTGCCATGGAGTTCAGCGATCTCCATCCGATGGATCCACCTGGAACCACAGGGCAACTTCACCAGTGGCCTCAATTGGTATCGACCATTCTTGCGGTGGGCGTGCCCAACCTGATCTTGATTTGGTTGATGTTTCGCGTGCAGACCAAGACTTGGTGGCGACGATTGATTGTGCAGTTGTCTTTCCGTAGAGGTCTGCAGATTGTCGTGGGTATACGAGTGATCACATGGTTCTGCGCCATGTTTCTGGATTCCCTTATTGGACTCCTAGCTGTGGGCATGATGGCTGTTCCTGCACAATGGATTTTTGGTGAATCGATTTCTGATCCCAGTTCCTTTGGGGTTGCGATCTACGTGTTGTTGCCTGTCATCGTGATCACGATGCATGTGTTTCTGTGGGGCCTCCTGCTGGTCATCGTGAGTGCCATCACAAGTGGTGTGATGAACCAAACGACCTTTCCGTGTCTTTGGTGTGGTCATGAGCAGCACCCGACGGTCGGCGACCGTTGCCCAGAGTGTGGGATTGCTCTTTCTGAAGCGGAGGTTAGCCGCGCCAAGTCACGCAGGATCTATCAGCCGATGGCCAGTGCTGGTTCAGCGACCAACGACCTTGAGAATCCGACCTCGAACGCCTGAACCAGGGTTCGCCCGCACGTGGTCGCAGATGTACATCTCGCCGGCTTCGTCCTCACCGAAAGAAGCCACGAAAGCGCCATCTCTTCCGAGATCAAATTCACGCACATCCTGAACCGGATCCATTCCGTTTGGACGCATGATCCAGAGTCGCCGTGTGACGTAGTCGCCACACATATACAGCCCTTGCAGAGCTGATTGAGGACCGCGGTAGACGTGGCCCCCCGTGATCGAAAGGCCTTTCTTGTGGTCGTATTCAAAGACGGGTTCGATGAACGCTTCTGTATTTTTGGCGCCGCCACGGCCAAAGCGGTGGGCCCCTTCACGGACCTTCCAGCCGTAGTTGCCACCTTTGCGAAGAATGCTGACTTCTTCCCATTTGTTCTGACCAACGTCTCCCGCCCACAATTCGCCAGTGGTGCGATCAAAGCTCATTCGCCACACGTTGCGTAGGCCCCAAGCCCAAAGTTCGCGTCGGAGTTTGGGATTTTCTTGGTGTTGCTCGATGGTGATGGGGTTGTCGGCCGGGATGCTGTACCCACGGCCAGGGTCTTTGTTGTCGACATCAATTCGAATGACCGATCCCAGAAGGTTCGTGGTGTCTTGGGCGTTGTTCCAAGGGTCGCCCGCAGCACCACCATCTCCAAATGACGCATAGAGCATGCCATCAGGCCCAAAGAGCAGGGTCGAGCCATTGTGGTTCCAGGCGGGTTGGGGTTGTTCCAGCACCACTTGCAGTCCAGGTCGGGCGCGGTTTGGGTTGTCTTCGCTGGCTTTTCCCTCGGCAATCACGCTCCGCCGGGGATCACCAGCGGAGTAGTACACGAAGAACCGGCCGTTCTCTTTGTAGTTGGGATGGAAGGCAATCGAGAGCAGACCTTCTTCGTTGGTGGCGTCGTTGACTGGGTCAGTGAGGTCAATAAAGACTTCGGCCTTCTCTGCTTCGGATGAGTTGGGGAAGACCAGCACACGGCCGGGTTGCTCCACCACAAACAGTCGATCCGATCCATCTCCCGCATGCGTGATTTGAACCGGACGCTCAAACGTCAGCGAGGGGAATGCGGGTTCCAATCGAATGGAAGGGAGCGTGGTGGGTTCGTTGGTTGCGTTGATCATGGCGTCGGTTGTTACCGCAAACAAAGAACTCAAGATCAAAGAGGAAAGCATGATGCAGCTCCGTTCTGGTTCGTGTGAAATCCAAAGTACAGAGTTCAGTTTATGGCTCTGGAGGCCAGGTGTAGAAACGATTCTGGGCGGCTGCGGTCATGCCCCCACTGGAATCGATCTGAATGCAGATGCCGCCGTGCAGTCCGGTCGCCAAATGCGGCGAACCCGGCCATGTGTTCCAGGGCCCTTTTTGGGCACGACGACGGCTGCTGGATTGCAGGAGCAACCGCGGCGGTCTTTTTCTCAGGATGGTTTCGAGGTCAAGGCAACGTGCGCCATGGTGGGGCAGTTCGAAGACATCGGCTGAGGGCTCGTTTTGGATTTCAGAAATCATCGATTTGGAGTCGGCGTCACCAGAAAATCGCAGCCGTCGACCATGCACAAGAATTTCGAAAGCGAGTGAAGCATGGTTTCGGTTCTGGGTTCGGAGATCTTTTGGTGGCCACAGCGTGCTGAACGTCGCGGAGCCACACGCCCACCCATCTCCACGAGTGGTGACAATCACGGGGATGTTCATTTCCTTCGCGGTGGCCAGCAGCGTATGGCACGGCGACGTCACGTCATCTTGGGCCCCTTGGAGCATTAGAGGTGGGATACGCAGTATTCCTACGGGGATGGCCCGCAAGATCGGCACCACACCTGCGATGTGATCCAAGTCTGCATGGGTGCAAACAACGCCTTCCAGCCTGCGGATGTTCTGGTTGCGAAGGGCCGGAAGGATGCAGCGGCGAGAGACATGGAGCTCCCCTGAACTCCCGGCATCAATCAACCAAGCTTCTGAACCCATCTGCAGCAGGTGAGCGGAACCGTTGCCAACAGAGAGGACATCCCATCGGAAGGCATCTTTTTCACCCCTATCGAACCCCAAATCTGGGGAACACAACAACCCAAAGGCCAATGCTGAAATCGACCATCTGATCCGACCCGCAATCAAGCACAACACACCGATGGTCATCAGCGCTGTGGTGGGTGCCGCATCGGGCCGAAAGAAATTGGTGCTCATCTGCACCCACGGCAACGTGGAAAGGGATTCAAGGATCCACTGCAGAGCGATCAGTGCCGGCACCATGACGTCTCCCACCAATGATGCAAGTTGAGGGAATTCCAAGCCAAGGAAGACGCTTCCCCAAAGGATGGGCAAGATCAAAGAAAGCACCGGGGACGCGATGATGGTCAACACCGCTCCGTATGGATGAATGACACCAAAGTGGTACGCACCCAGGGGAAGCACCGCCAGCCATGGGGCACACATCACCAGAACCAGTCGTGCCATGCGACGTGGCCAATCGTCGTAGGGTCGCCATCGCAGTTGGGGCATGGCCAACCCAAGAGCAGCCGTGGCCACAAAGGAACATTGAAAACCAATACTCGACAAGTGTTGGGCGTTTCCAATGAGCAGGACGCAGGCCACTCCGGCCAAAGTCCCGAGGAAATACCACCGGCCTGCGCCTAAGAACATTGGCACCATCAGGGTGGCTTGAAGGCTTGCTCTTAAAACGGGGGCTTTCCAAGGCACGGTCAATAAGAGCACTGCGACCACCACCAAACTGGCGACCGCTTGCCAAGCCATAGGCATGCCTATCCATCGAAGTGGTATGAGGGCGGCAAAAATCAACATGCTGACGTGCATCCCGGAGATCGCGGCCATGTGACCAAGACCAACGGTGCGCCACGCTTCGAGACTTCTTCCTTGGTTGTTGCCAAGCACCAGCGCGTTCAGCCACTCTCTTGCGGTGTCCGAAGAACCAGAAATATGCCTGATGCTTTCGGCGATGCGTTCCTGATGCGATGCTTTGATCAATGACCAACGGAGGAGGCCCTTCGAATTCGACCCCGAACCTACATGCATGTTCCTCCAGTCTCGAAGAACCGCCACACCTTGCGTGTCTTTGGGTGCGCCGTCCGCCCAAACCGGAGGCCGGGCGGGAAGCCAGGCGACGCTACAGGTCACGGAGTCTCCGGGAATGACCATCGCGGTGCCCTTCTGGGGTAACAGGACCCGTTGTACACCATGGTTGGTGCGAAGCTGCATCCATCGGGAAGGTGGAGGACGTCTGGGGTCATGCTGCCATTCTGGGATTCGTGGTGTGCTCTCGATCGAAGCAACGGTCCCGGAGAGCGTGCTTTGGGGAGCTTCACACGGAAGAGGCGGGTGAGGTGTTGGTGCTTGGAGCCAGAATGCGGTGCAGAGGCCCCCAAGGGCCAGACAGGCGACACGAGCCCGGCCTTGGCGACACCTCCACCCCAGACCAAACAGGAGCAATGCGAAGAGGCCAACGCTCTGGGCAGAGATCAACGATGGGGCGAGCACATGCATGCTGCTGCTGAGCAAAATGAAGACCAAACATGGCCAGACCAGTGGTCTCGTTGTCGCATGCTCCCCCACGGCCCCAGTGTCTTCGGGGATGGGGTGAGTTCAGAATGTGTCGGAGGATTTCTTGTTCCGTTACTCGGCCACCAACGGTTCAACCCTTGGATACAGGGCGACTTTTTGCACTTTGGTGCCCGGAGTCAGTCTCCCCCAAGCCGCCAGTTGATCAAGTTCATCAAATTCGGGGTCAACCGATTGCCCCAGTGCTTCCCAGCATTTTTGAGAACCATCCGGAAGGAAAGGATGCAACAGGGTGGCGGCAATGCGAACCGCTTCCAAGCATCGCCCCAAAATGCCCGCCAACTCTTCGCGCCGGCTGTCATCTTTAGCCACCCGGAAAGGCTCGGTGTCGTTGATGAATGCATCAACTTCGCGCACCAAACCGATGGCCGCTTCCGCGGCTTCATCCAGATCGAAGCGGTTGATGGCCGCCTGCCACCTTTCGGTGGCCGTGGCTGTGAGGGTTGGCCAATCCCGATCGGCCATGGGTTCTCGACCCCCATCGGTCATGGCGGGAATTTCACCTTCGAAATACTTGACGGTCATGGCCGTGGTTCGGCTGGCACAGTTGCCAAAAGTGTTGACCAAATCCGCGCCGTACGTCTCGTGGAATTTGTCCCTTTGGAAGTCGGCGTCTTGCCCACCCAGTGGTCCTTGGGTCAGCAGGTACCACCGCCATGCATCGCGTCCGTAGTGTCCGATCGT
>CAXBRK010000012.1:0-32147 GCA_963978155.1 uncultured Phycisphaera sp.
CAGATCTTCAACTCTGCATCCAGTTTGATTGCCTCTTTCGCCGTAGTCTCTGGCTACTTGTCTGCCAACGGCATGAGTATCGCCTCCTTCGCCGTTAATGGCTCTTCTGCCTACTCCTCCGGCTACACCATGGCTCTCGCCGGTGACTTCGCTGCTGGCGATTACACGATCGTCTTGACCGACACTTACGGTGACGGTTGGTCATGGGCCGGTGTTACTGGTGGTATCGATGGTTATGGCGGAGCTGCTTCTGGCTCAGCCATCTTCTTTGCCTCTGGCAGCAGCATCTCCGGTTCCTTTACCGTGGTCCCTGCACCCGCCGGATTGGCTCTCCTGGGCCTCGCAGGCCTGTCCCGCCGCCGTCGCGGTTGAGGCAATTGCTTCCTTACGGAAGCATTTCTCTACACGAGACCAACCACCGGCTGCCCATTTTGGGCAGCCGGTGTTCGTTTTGCTATCCGGGAAAGGCATTCAAGCCCTTGACGAGGTTGTCTCAAAATGTTCTCTTAGGTGGACTCAAGCCAGGGCCCAAGCCGATCGATGAGCACAGAAATGTGCTTTTCGTATCGCTTCCAACGTCCTGCTGAAGTGCTGTACATGGGCTGCTGGACTTGTTTGCTGCTGACGGTGGCCGCGATGGACTCGGATTCATGGAATCGGAGACAGTCTTCGGTGAATTCCAAATTCAGGAAGTCGAGAATCCTTCTTGTTTCATGTTCCTGGTTGTTCACCATCGATTCGTAGTGCAGCTGCAGCATGGGTTCGTCATCGAGGACCTCCGCCCAGTGGTCTTGAAGCCGTCGTCTGGTGATCCAGACTCGAGCCATAAGTTCTTGATCTTGGACGTAGCCGTGACCTCTCATGGGAATCAAACTCATAAAGCACGAGACACAGTTGTCCAAGGGGTGCCGGTGGAGAGAAATGGTTCGCAGCCCTGGCGCAACACAGCGCAAAAATCCCAACTGGGCATTGATGTTGAGTGCTTTGTTGGTCACAAACCGTTTGCCTTTTGAAATTGGTCGGACGGCTTCAGCGTAGGCGTGGGCCAGCGTGTTTGCGTCGTCAACCCGAAGTTCGGTGAGGCAATCTGGGTACCCCAAATAAGAATCAAGAAGTGGTTCGAGTTTGTTCTCGAGTCTTGAGCCAATACTAAGTTCTCCCCCAGAAACAACTTCTGGGTGCATCCCCAGGATGGTGTCGAGGAGTGTGGTTCCACTTCGGGGATTGCCCATCACCAGCAAAGGCTCCACTGGCTGCTCAGAAGCCCGGTGGAGTTTCTGGATTCGGTCACGAGTAAAGAATTCAATGATGTGTGCGGCCTCAGATTCAAATCGGTTGACATCAAAGGGCTCTGGCTTGGCGCTGTGGGCATCGGCCGCCGCCGTCCATGCGGAATCATATTGCCCCAATTTGTCGTACGCGCGACTGAGTAAAAAACCGATTTCAGCTTGGTTCATCCGGGAGGGGATGGGGCCAAGACCTTGGGGGAACTGCGATTTTGCGGCTTCAAGAACTTCGACGGTTGTTGAGTAGTCTTTGTCGGCCAAAGCGAAGCGGGCTCGCAGGATGGACGCGCGCGGGGTATTCAAAGCTTGCGGGCTAAGTTGATGGAATATTTCTTTGGCTCGCTCCAGATCCCCCATTTCTTCGAACATCGAAATAATTCCGATTTTTTTGTCGTCAGTGGTCTGTTGGTCAAGAAATGATTCAGCCCATGTGGAGGCGATTTCTTTTTGCTCGGTGAATGTCAAGGCTCGAAGGGCAAAGCGAAGCAGATTCTCTGGGACCTCGCTCTGATTCAGCTCGGTGAGGCAACTGACAAATCCCAAGCTGTCGTTCATTTCGGCAAAAATGTGCATCATCGCCAGACGACCGGCACGTTCGTCTTTGGCTCGGAGCTTTTCCGCTTGTGCGAGCGCAGTTCGATGTAATCCTTTGCTCAGAACTTGTAGTATTCTTGAAACTTCTGGATGGGGTTGATCTGCCATGTGGGTCTGTTCTCGACAAATATCACTTCAGGAAGTGCGATGAATTCAAAGTATTTCGAACACGATGAAATCATAATCGAGTCCGTGGACGAGCTTGAGCCAAACTTTTTCAAGGCATCAGCGACGGTTCCAGACGCCCAAGTTCAACTTTTTTTGCGGCAGATTCACCAAGCCAAAGAGGCGACCGCGCCAGCCACAGATGAGGAGATCTTAGAGGCCTCAAAACTCCTCGTGTATACGGTTTGGGAGGAGATCGCTTACCGCCAAGGGCGAATGAATGTTGGTCCGCCAAGGTTTGATCCCGAAGAATCTGAAGGTATTGTGAGGTCAGGTCATGATTTGCGAATTGTGCTGTCGGGGCCACTGTATCCGGAGCCCGATCTCGACCAGATCATGAACCTTGAACTGTCCGTACAACTACTGGAATTTGCATCCGAAATGGTTGATCAGGAGTTGGATGACCAGCGGCTTGATCTCGGTGAGCTCAGGCCTGGTGTCTCTCGGGCCGATCGAGGTTCAACGATCTTTGGTTGCCTTTCATTCGCCCCTGAAGGATCGAGTGAGCTGATGCAACGCAGCGGTAAGGTTCGTCTCCCGCTTTCTGGATCTGATTGCGCATTTGGTACATCTGTTCTCCAAGATGCTGTCCCAATTTTGTTGGGCGCTGAGGTTGGCGAAGTGACTTGGGAGGGTCCGCCTCCTTCTGAATACCAAGAATTTGTAAACGGCCAAGTTGGGACGTACAGGTTGTTGATTGAGAACATCGAACATCGTACCCCGAGCTCGTTGGCCGACTTGGTTTCTCACTATCAGATGCGAGATGAAAATGAACTTCGAGAGGTTGTGGAATCTGCCATCCGAAATCAACTTGCGGTCAAGAACAACGCAGCCAAAGAGAGCGCTCTGCTTGGGAAGTTGATGGATCATGCTCCAGTCCTACCCAAGCTCGAAGCCGATCGGGTCGAGTCTCAGGCCACAAAGCAACTTCTCTCTGAGCTCCAAGCCCAAGGTTTGAGCGATAGCGAAGTACGGGAGCGGATGGATGGTGCTCAGCGGACCTTTGCGATCGAAAATGCCATCACGCATTGCAGGATGCAAGTGGTCCTATCTTTGTTGGAACAAACTCTTGAGGTGAATATTTCCGAGGATGACTTTTCGGCGGTCATTCGAGAAGAGTCCGCAAAACAAGGTCTTCGTCCCGATGAGTACAGATCAAAAATTGTCTCAGAAGGACGGCTGGGCGAGATTCAAGCCTTGGCGATGAAGCAGAAAGTGCTTCGTACTTTGTTGCAAAAAATCGATTCAAAATGATTGGCATTCGGAAAGAGATTGTTCAAGCAGGTGAAGGTTCACAGGGCTCAACTCTGACTTCGCTTGAGGCGCGCTGCCGGAACCAGATCTTTCTGGAGGGAGATCTTCCACAACTTAAACTTGACCTGTTTCACATTTCAAGTTTTCGTCGAAATTACCTCTCCACATTGAGTCGCTATAGAGCATTGCCGGAGTATCTTTCTGAGCAGCCGATCAACCAGCTTCTTTTTGCTCAGGCCCACACCCGCGCAGGAAACCATCAGGAGGCCAAGGACGTGCTTTCTGGGGTTGAGCCCGCTTCCGGTGATGTGGCGAACAACAAGCTTGGAATGGCGGCTGAAATTGCTTGCCTCGAAAAAAATGTCGATGTCCTCGAGGATTGTACGAGCCGTCTCTTCCCAGAAGAACACACTTCTCGTGAGTACTTTCGCTATCGATCAATGATCTACGAGCTGCAGGACGGGCCCGATGCTCTAGAACACTTTCTCAAGACGGCCCTCACCAAGGATCTCTTGCCAAAAGTTGAAGCTGCCGTTGCATCACTACTAGCCAAGCAGTGCGATCGGAAGGGTGACTTCTCCCAGGCTTTTGCGTATGCAGCCCAGAGTGGTCAGGCATTACTCAGGACCCAAGTGGCTGTGGACCAATTGGCTCTTGCTGACAGAATCATCGAAGCTTCACATGGTTCTGAGGTTCAAGACCACGGTGGTGATGCGCGACCGGTATTTGTGGTTGGCATGCCAAGATCGGGTACCACTTTGTTGGAATCGGTGTTGATGGCGCATCCACAGGCTGATGGCGTTGGTGAATCACCCGACCCCGTGGCCATGATTGAATTGGCTTGCCACCGTTTACGGTGCAGCTTGCCTGAGTTGCACCACAAACTCGATGCGTCTCTTTTGGTTGATTTCGCCAACGAGCAACTACCCCGTCTCCACGCAGCCGGGGCCGAGGGCGATCGCATTGTCAACAAAAGCCTGTGGTTGGATCGCTACGTCGGCATTTTGGCGTCCATGTTCCCTGGAGCGAAGTTCATCTGGATTCATCGTGATCCTCGGGACAATCTTTTGTCCTGTTTCCTGCATTACATCGGCGCTCCTCAAGCCACCACGGTGCCTGAACTCATTAAATCCCGTCTGGCCCATGAGAAATTGATGCGCCATTGGCAAAGTCGTTACCCCGCTCGTGTCCTTGAGGTTGGATATGAATCTTTGGTCTCGAACTTTGATCGAGAGGTCAAGCGGCTTCTGGAATTTTTGGATTTGCCCTATCACGAAGATTGCCTGCAGTTTTACCAATCGGATCGCTTGGCCATGACCCCGTCGCGCGACCAAGTGCGTCAACCGATCAACCGCAATGCGGTTGATCGGTGGAAAAATTACGAGCCGTTCTGGTCAGAGGTCCTTGAGGCCTTTCCTGCAGGTCGCGTATCGATACCGAACTGAATTTACGGAACAGGTCAGTTTGCCCTTCGGCCATAGATGGTGCGGGTCTCGGGTGACATTCTCTTGAGAACCTCCACGAGATCCTCTTTTCGCTGTGCTCGTTTGCACGCCAAGGCACACTCCAAGAGCAATGCCTCAGTGGGTGCACTTTGATTCTTCAGGAGACTGAGCAACTCTTCGGCTGCTTCATTCGTTTCTCCGGCAAGAGAGAGGCACCTCAAGGCGTTGACTTTTAGTCGTTCGGATCTCTGGCGATTCGCGGCCAACTGGGAAGCCTTCGACCAAGACTGGGCTGCTCTATCGAAGAGTTGAAGACCTTCACACGCCATCGCCAAACCAATGTGTCCGCCATCAAAATCAGGGTTGATTTTGATGGCTTTCTCTCCCGAGGCCATCGCGTGTTCAAGCAGCGATTGAGGATCATCTGACCCCATCGCTAGAGCGTGATGGACGGCCGAGTCGATGGACCAATACCCTGGGAGGTTTGGCTCTTGATCCCGAATGCGATCCAATTCCATTTTGGATCGCCTTGGCACACCAAGGGCCAACAGCATTTCGGCCACATAGGTCACGAGAGTTTGATTGTCAGGCCGGTCTTTCAAGATGGCTCTGATTTTGGGGAGTGCTTCTTGTCGAGGAAGATTTCGTCGTATCCACGCCGCCCGTCTGACATCGGCCTCAGGGGTTCGCCCAAGAGCAGCAATGGATTGCAGAAAAGGTTCGTCGGGAAGATTCTTCTCGACATGCCTAGGGGGGGGGTACTGGCTGATGAGGTTCTCATCTTGGTTCAGTCGGCCAACTTCCTGAATCAGTTGCAGAACGATTGGTCTCGGATTCTTCTGCAGAAGCGGTTCGAGTGCTTGTCGTGCCTCAAGCCCCATCCCTTGTTGGAGAAAAATCCTGACCTCAACGATTGATCGTCGTTCCGAATAGCCCACTTTGGCTTCTCGGATCCAGCTCGAAGCTGAATCCAAGTCTCCGTCTTCGAGATGCCATGCGGCCAATGTGACGGCTGCCTCGTTGTCCAAGGCCCTCCTGAGATAACTGGCTGCGGTGTCGCATGCGTTGAGATCACCGAGTTCTCGTTGGCAATACGCGAGCCTCATCTTGCATTGGGGGCGCCCGTTGTTTGCGGCATATTCGTATGCAATCGCGGCCTCTTCGGGCCAGCCATTCATATAGCAGACGTCTCCATACTCTTGCCAATGCATCATGTTCTGAGGATCATCCTGAAGACGAACCGCATGTTCGATGATCAATGTCTTGGCAATTGGATCATAAGAAGCGTCTGGTTCTTGTCTTGGGAGGGAAGGCATCTTTGATGTTGCTTCACCACATCCAAGAAGAGCAATGGACACCAGAAGTATGACTGAAGTTGTGATGGTTTTCACGTGGTTTTCCTCATGACGTCGCTCGACCGCGCAGGCGAGTGTCGGGGGATCTATGGTTCATGATTCGGGTGCGTTCAGTTTCACAATTGAACCGGGCGTCCACGGTCCGTCCATTGATGTTCTGTGCCCAGTGGCCCATTGGATTTCGATCGATTCAACTGGACCGGCCACGTACAGGACATGGCTGTTGCTGCTGGCATAACCACCCGAGACATCGATTTGATACCGCTGGGTTGAACCATCCGGAAGCGTCACGAAAACGCTAGAACCGATGGCGGGCGCGCCGAAAGGAGTCCTGAGATCAAATTGGACGGGGGAGGGCGTGTGCACACTTGGTGTTCGAAGCCACAGTTGTGCAGGTCCTTGTCTGGAGAGCATGAGCAGGTCTGGGTGACCGTCGCCGTTGACGTCTCCGTAGGCAGTTCCATGGGTGGCTTCTGGTTGTACATCTTGACTCATGGCGTTCTCAAAGGCGGTAAACCGTCCGGAGTCATCTCTCGTGTAGAAGAGATTTGCCTCTGCGTAGGGCATGTCGATTCGTGGGGGTTGTGCCGTGCGAAGGACTTTCCCACATGCAACGAAGAGGTCTTCTTGGCCGTCAACGTCAAAGTCAAGGAACTGAGCGGACCATCGGGTCTTCCGTCTCGAAGCTCCGGCGATTCCCCATGCCGCCGCTCGATCAAAAAACTGACCGTCTTGATTGATGAACAGACCATCTGCTTCTCCGTGGATATTTGACACATGGATGTCAAAGTCTCCATCGTCATCAAGATCAACAAAGTTCACCGACATGCTTGCTCGGTCCGCTCCATCCAGGCCTGTTGCACAGCCGAGTTCTGTGGCTTGATTTTCGAATTGTCCATCTTTGGTGTTGATAAGAAGTTGATTGGGCGATTTGTCGTTGGCCACATACAGGTCGAGCCATCCGTCATCGTTAAGGTCGGCGGCCGCAACCGCACGTCCTCGTCCTCGATATTGAAAAATTCCGGATGCTTGACTGACATCCGTAAACGTGCCATCGCCGTTGTTCTTCAACAATCGGTCATGCGATGTCCTGCCGAACCTGGTTGGTCCGCAATAATCCCTCCCGCCAATCTCGTTTGAGCATTCAACGTCTAGTTCTGTAGACCACTCCATGTATCGGCAGACATAAATGTCAAGGTCACCATCTTGGTCGTAGTCCAGGAAGCAAGATGATGTGGAGAAATCATTTTCGGTGGGGAAGTCGCGTTCCGAGCATTTGTTGAACCGTCCTAGACCATCATTGAAATACAGCACGTCCGGGCCGATATTGCTGACATAGAGATCGATGTCTCCGTCGTTGTCAAGATCTCCAGCCGTGATGCCTAGGGTGTACGCAGATTCGATGAGTCCAGATTGATCGGTAGCATCCACAAAAGATCCAGTTCCATCATTGAGAAACAGCCGGTTCCGGCTTTCGGGACCAGCTGGCTGTCCAAGGTCATGTCCTTGAGCGAAAAATGCATCCAAGTCGCCGTCACCATCAACATCAAGCAGCCCGCATCCGGCGCCAATCGACTCGGGAAACCAGTATTGGTTCTCGTTCCCAAATGAATGGTGGAACGTCAATCCTGCTGTTTGCGCCGATTCATGGAACCACGGTTTTTTGTTGGCGGTGGCCGATTCACTTTTGCCAAGTTCTGGGTTGTCACAACCGACAACCATGAGACTTGCAAAGGCACTGGATAGAACAAGCCTTGTGTTGCGTTGCATATCAACCAATGTTATGAATATTGATCTGATTTGGGACTACTCCTGAGCAGGTTTCATACCAATGCGTTGTTCAACTTTGGCTTTTGAATCCGCATCGAGCGAATCGAAATAGTGACGATATTTCGCTTGATCGTCCAGTTGAAATGCAATTACCGCCGCCTCAATCCAGGGTTCTGGAAAATTTTCGCCGCAGTCTCTTGAAAGTATGTCCAATTCATCAAGAGCTCGAATTGCCTCACCGGACAGGGCCATACACCTCAATGATTCTGAGAGCATTTTGACTCTTTGCAGGTCGTTGCGGCTGAGCTCTGATGCTTTTTTGAATGACAGTTGGGCCTTGAGCAGATTGCCTTGCAGTTCGTGCACCATGGCCCGGATTTGATGTGCTTCTGGAATGTCCGGATTGATCAGCAGAGCCTTTTCGACAGAAACGTCGGCTTGCTGGAGCGCCGTCGCCATTGACGGATCGCCACTGTAAATTTCGCTATGAACCGCGGCATCAATGAGCCAGAATTCGTAATCTGAATTCTCGTATCTTCGAACCCGGTTGAGTCGAGCCGCTGCAGCTTCGAGCTGGCCCACTTTGTAAAGAAGATCAGCGCCAATGGCTTGGATGAAGGGTTGATCTGGCCTTTGCTTTAGAATCGGTGTCAATTTTTGCAGGGCTTGCTGCGGTTTGTACTGGTTTCGGATTCGGATGGTTCGTCGAATATCCGCTCCCTCAGTCCTGTTCAGGCCTGCAATTCTTCTGAGCCGTGGAGCCACGGGGATTGGATTTCCCATTTGTGGTTGTCCTTGCATCTCCAGCAGCGAATCGTCTTGAGTGGCACGAGCAACGTAGGCGGCAACAGATTGCACCGAGTCTTGTTCTGAGAGTTCTATCAGTTTCTGGAGTTTTTCTTTGGCTTCTTTGAATTGCTCTCGTTGCACATCAATCATGATCGAGAGCGTCTGACTTCGCACGGAATTCTCTGATGATGCCTTGGAGAGCCATGTTGATGCTTCCTCCAGTGATCCATCCTCGAAATGCCAACTTGCTATTGTGACTGCTGCTTGTGGGTCATTTGAACCTTGAAAAAAATCCAAGGCAACGACGAAAGCTCTTTCAGGGTCGATTTGACGCAGGCTGTGCGCCTTCATCATCGTGGCCTCTGTTGATCCCAGTTCCTCAGCGCGACGATAGGCAATGGTTGCTTCACTGAACCAGCCATTCATGAGGCATGCATCCCCGTACGTTTTCCATGCCTCGTCGTTTTGTGGATTCTCCAAGAGCGCTTTTGATTTGTTCAAGACAACAATTTTAGAAATCCTGTCAAAGTTCTGATCTGGCTCTGGTCGCGGCAGGACCGGTGCTTGAGTTGTTGTTTCCTTGCAACCCAGTGCGAGGAAGATGCCGAGGATGCAGAACATTTGCATGTGATGTTTCATGAGGTCGGGCCCTTCGCTCTCACGTGAACTAGTTGAGAGCTGGTTCTTTGCTGATCAATTGTTGTCCTGGCTGGAGCGGTCCTGGGATCAGTTCCTTTTCGCCGTTGGACCATCTGATTTCCAACTTGACAACACTCAAGGGATTGGCGCACAGCAACAGAGGAGGGGTATCGGCGGCATATCCACCGTCACGCCGCACTCGGTGGCGGATGACTGATCCTTCCTTTGTGTGCACATCGACGGTCGCTCCAACCGCTGGAAGTCCGTTGTCCAACACTCGAATGAGGGTGAAAGACTTGTCTTCCCGCTCTGGACTCCGGCGCCGCATGAACATTGGCTTTGACCATGCTGTGGTCACAATCAATTCGGGAAAGTGATCGCCATCCAGATCGGAAGTCAATGCCGCTCGAGCGTTTGTTGCTCGGTGATCCAGAGGTTGTGGTTCAAACCGGCCAGTTGGTTCCGTAATTTCGTGAAGCATGTCACGTTCTGCGTACGGATCTGCCGCATCACTTTGACTGGTTTGGAGGACCATTCCGCACGCGGTGAACATCTCAAGGTGTCCGTCAAGATCCCAGTCTCCGAAAGTTGCACCCCACCGTGTCATTTTTCGACTGCTCCCAGCCAGGGCCTTGGCCGCCGATTGGTCGATGAACTGTCCATCTTGATTGACAAACATCCCATCAGATTCGCCTTCGAGGTTGCTGACGTGAATATCAACATCAAGGTCACCGTCGATGTCGATCATGGTGGCCGACATGCCGGCCCGAGCTTTTCCGGTGTTTGACGTGGCACAGCCAAGCTGAACGGCCCGTTCACTGAATGTCCCGTCTCGGTTGTTGATCCACAGGAAGTTTGGCGTTTGGTCGTTGGCAACGTAGACGTCGTCCCATCCATCGCCATTGATGTCTCCGGCCGTGCAGGCCAACCCATGGCCGACTGGCCCGGAGAAACCAGCCGTTTGTGTTTCTTCGACAAATGTTCCGCCCTCGTTTCGGAAGAACTTGTCCTCAAGAGGTCGGTTGTAGCGACCAGGTGGGCAAAAATCAGCCCCCCCCAGAAGGTTGACACATTCTGCTTCAATATCAAGGGACCAATCCACGTATCTGGTGACGTAGAGATCCAGGTCGCCATCCTGGTCTGCATCAAAGAACGTTGAACCGGTACTGAACCCCTCATCTTGAGCACCACCGGCATTTTCAACCGCCTGAAATGTGCCATCACCATTGTTCAGCAGCAGAGCGTTCGGTCCCAAGTTGCAAAGGTAGAGGTCGAGATCTCCATCTTGGTCCACATCGGCCACGCTCCCACTGATGCCAAATCCATTGTGGTCTACGCCGCATTTTGATTCGGCCAAGGTGAATGTTCCATCACCGTTGTTCCAATACAGCGCATTGGAGGCAGGGGCTGCCCTTGTCTCGGTGAGATCTTTCCCTTGCAAAAAATAGATGTCGTTGTCGTTGTCCTGATCGAAATCGGCGATGACGCAGCCTGCCCCCAAACTTTGTGGCAACAGTCGATCGTTGGGGTCGCCACAGAAATGCACAAAGTCGATCCCTTCAGGGATGTAGGTCTCCCAGAATGCTTCGGATTCTTTTGCTTTCACAAGATCTTTCGATGTGCTGGAGAGGTCTGAATCACTCCCGCACCCATTCAGTACGCCGCCAACGGTCAGAGTCCAAGTGAAGCTCCTGATGAGTGCGTTCATGATGGCGCCTTGATCTTCTCAAGCTGTGCGACAATGTTCTCGAATCCAGCGGACCGCAGTTGTTCCAGATAAAACTTGGCCCGGTCGGCTCGCCCGGCTTTGATGGCTGCTTCAGCTGCTGCCGCCCAAAGTGGTGTGGCCTTCGCGGGAGGGGTGTCCTCCAGCAAGATGTCAAAAGAAGAAGATGCGCGCACCCAGTCGCCAGATCGGCCCACGGCTTGCAATGACGCGCCCACACAATTCAGTCGTTCACTGTCCGTCTCTGCCAACTCGCCCGCCCGTTGCCAGCATTCTTCTTCAGCGTTGTAATTTCCCAAGAGACGGTGGGCTTGGGCTGACGTCTTGGTCGCGGTGTAGTGACTTGGATCGACTTCCAGCACGTTCTGGCAAGCTTGCAGAACAGATTGGGCGGCAGCATCGCTGGGGGTCGTTTCGTATTGCTTCATACGGATCAGTGCTGTGACCATCCAGAACTCGGTGGTCCACTGCTCACGTTCCAATGTGCACCCGGCAACCACCGCGGAGGCCTCCTCTGTTTGCCCCAATTGCAGCAGGTTCATGGCATAGGTGGCCGCGAACCAAGGCTCTTGGGGACGCAACTCATGCAAATATCTGAGTTGTTGGGTGGTGGACGTGGTTGGCTGACGGGAAACCAGAGCTTCCGCCCGGCGGCGATCTGCCAAAAGCAAACGGTTCAACGGGGCAAGAGTGTCGATCCACGGATCGGGCGGGATGCGGTTTTCTCGACCCTTGCTTTGGGTCAAAGATTGAGTCCAAGAGTCATCCCCCACTCGTTGAGCCGTGAGTTTGGCG
This sequence comes from uncultured Phycisphaera sp., assembly GCA_963978155.1. GTDB lineage: Bacteria > Planctomycetota > Phycisphaerae > Phycisphaerales > SM1A02 > UBA8653. The sequence continues at coordinate 11,819 of CAXBRK010000012.1, forward strand.
AGTCGAAGCAATTCTTCTTCCATCGGCAATGGATACTGCTGAATGATGGCTTTGGCTTCTTCAAAATTGCCCTCGCTGATGCAGATTTCAGCTTCCAACTGGTCCATCCAGTAGTCCTCAAAACCACAAGATGAGCGATCGGCGAGTCGGAGTTTCGCCGCGTCAAGCTCTCCGTTTTCGTAGTGCCAATTGGCCAAGCGCCGGCTGCATTCTGCTCGGCATTGAAAGAGATCAAAATGCTGTTCAACCAAGTCAATAGCGATCTGAAGATCACCAAGCTCCGAGTGGGCCACAGCGCAGCGCCAAATTGATTCGGCATCCGATTGGGTATGAGCCATGATGATTTCATACGCCCCCACGGCATCCCTGAACATTTCGTTGGCCAAACAACTCCCAGCAAAGAGTTTCCAAGCCTCAATGGAATCTGGGTTGTCTTGCAATTGCTCAAAGGCTTGGGCAACGAATTTGCCCGCCACGGGATCCATGCTTGGGGGAACTTCAAATGCTGGCACTGGGGCATCGATGCCTTCAGATCCACACCCCTGAAGCGCGGGAAGTGTGCTTAGGCCGATCAGCAAGCTTGTGGTTCCGGATCGGATTCTCATAGACGCGTTCTTTCCTGTGGACTCTCTGTGTGTTCGTGGGCGGCACGATCGTTGCTGTCCGTGATCACGATGACGGCTCCCGAATCCCATGGTCCCATGTGCGTGCTCGAATGACCATCTCCCCACGTGACTTCGATTCGTTCAATCGAACCCGAAGTCCACACCACATGGCTGCTGGTGCTGGCGTATCCAGTGGACACGTCGATGGGATAGGACTGCGATGTTCCATCTGACCTCATGATTTTGATCCGTGAACCTATGGCGGGCGTGCCTCGGTTGGTTTGGATGTTGATTCGCGTAGCGGGGGGTTGTTCGAGTTCAGGGTTGCTGAGCCACAATTGGGCCGGCCCGTCTCGGGACACCATGATCAGGTCAACCCGGCCGTCGCCGTTGATGTCTCCATGGGCCACGCCATGAGAGGCTTCCACTGGTACTGCCGGATCAAACACATCTTCAAGCCGCGTGAATCGCCCGGTGGTTTGCTCTTGGTACACCAAATTTGATTCGGCGTAGGGGACGTCCTCGCGGGGAGGGTTGATGCCCCGGAGCACTTTGCCACACGCGACCACCAACTCCTCTTCCCCATCCGCATTGATGTCCAAGAACCTGCTGGACCATCGGGTGTACCTTCGCGATGCCCCAGCAATACCCCACCCGGAAGCTCGATCCAGAAATCGGCCATTTTGATTTTGGAACAAACCGTCGGCTTCGCCTTCGATGTTGGAGACATGGATTTCAAAGTCGCCATCCCCATCCAGATCGCAAAAGGACACGGACATTCCGGCTCGATTGGTGCCGTCGAGTCCGGTGGCGCAACCCTGGCGGCCGGCCGACTCGGTGAAGGTGCCATCTTGGTTATTGATCCACAGTGCGTTGGCGGTTTTGTCGTTGGCCACGTACACATCCGGCCACCCATCTCCGTTGAGATCGGTGGATCCCACCGCCAATCCGTTGCCTTTGAAGTTGGAAATGCCTGAACTGACACTCACATCGGTGAACTGCCCTTGTCCGTTGTTTTGCAACAGTCGATCGGAGAGGGGCCTTCCGAATCGCATAGGGCTGCAATAATCGCGTGCACCCTGAAGATTGAAGCAGCCTCCACCGATATCGACTGACCAGTCCAAATATCTGGTGACGAAGAGATCAAGATCTCCATCCCGGTCGTAGTCCACGAAGCAAGACGACACCGAAAAATCGTCAAGGGCTGCGCTGGCGGCATCTGACGCTTTGGTGAATTGTCCGGTGCCATCGTTGTAGTACAAGCAGTCTTTGCCGAAGTTGGTGATGTATAGGTCGATATCACCGTCGGCATCGACATCGCCACAAGTCACTCCGTAGGAATATCCAAGGTCAGTGAGCCCTGCGTTGATGGTGTCGTCAATAAATCGTCCCTCGCCCGTGTTTCGGAAGAATGTGTTCCGGCTTTCGGCGTCCGCCGATTCTCCAAGATTGTGACCTCGGACAAACAGCGCGTCGAGATCGCCATCACCATCGGCATCAAAAAGGCCGCATCCCGCCCCCATACTCTCCGGCAAGTAGTACTGGCCATTGGCGCCGCTGTGATGTTCGAACACCAGGCCAAACTCGGCAGCCCGCTCTACGAACATGGGCGTGTTCTTCTTTTGAGGGGATGTGGCTGGTTTGGCCTCGCTGCCACCGCAGCCTGGCATGACGACCAGTCCGACGAGGAATACCGTGAAGCGTCTCATCGAATCCTCCCTTCATAGATCGAGCGGTAGGCTGCATCCAGCCGTTGTGACAATTCAGACGCGAGGTCCAAACGGCCCGCCAAGTGGGCGGCGACCGCCGCCTCGAGTTGTACTTCGGGAGCATCTTGCCCTGCTTCTTCCGCGAGCGCGAGGAGCGCATCGGCGGCTCGGTTGGATTCACCCAGTCGCGCGACATTTCGCCATGCGGCGGCTTTAAGTTTGAGGATCGACCGAGGATTCTGAGACAGTTCGGCGGCTTTCCTCCAGTCCCGTTCCGCTGTCAGGTGATCTCCTTCGGCCTCCGCGGCTTGGGCGGCGGCCATGAACGCCTCGGGGACGGTGGGGTTCAGACGGATCGCTTCCGCGGCTGACGTCTTCGCCCGCGCCAGCAGTGCGGTTCGATCTTCAGCGGTCTGGGCAATTTTTTCGTGGACCACGGCGTCAATGATCCAAAACTCACCGTCACTCGGTTGGTCTTCGATGACAGCATCGAGGATTGCTTTGGCTTTGAGATATTGCTGGTTCCGATAGAGCACGTCGGCCAAGACCGAACGCAAGAAGGCGTCTTGTGGGCGTTGTTCAACCAGTGCGCGGAGGCGCGGTATCGATTCAGATGGGGGAAAGGACTTACGAATCGTGATCGCGCGATTGCCGTCGGCGTACTTGGTGCGGTCCAAGGGTTGAAGCTGCAGGAGAAGTGGACCATTTGGCACCAAACTGCTGGTTGCTTCCAGAGCGCCAAAGCGCTGCAGCAAGGCTTCGTCATCGGTGGCTTGACCAATTTGGATCGCCAGTTGAGCAAGATGGCTCGGGACTCTTCCTTGCAGCCAAGGATTCAGCGTGGTGCGAGCGGCTTCGAGTTCCCCTTTTTGAATATCCAGCAGCATGCTCACCGCGGCTCGGCGAGAAGAACTCAGATCATCCGCTTTGCGGATCCATGCTTCGGCCTGCTCCAGATCGCCGTCCTCGAGGTACCAATGGGCGAGCGTGACACAGCGCTCGGACACGGGGTTGGTTTGCAGGGCATCATTTGCGGTTTGGCAAGCCTCGGGGTTTCCGAGGCGACGTTGAGCATGCGCCAAGTGCATGCCGCAAGGTTGCCCCAACGCTATGGCCTGGGTGTAGGCCACCGCGGCCTCTTCGGGCCACTGGTTCATCAGACAAGCATCGCCGTATTCTTTCCAGCGAATGGGATCTTGATCTGCTTGGAGCAGCGGCCTGGCTTTGGACCGAATGACTCCCGCCGCAATCCGATCCAATGTGGCATCAGGATCGGGGCGGGGCAGCGGGGGGCCGTCGGGAACTTCGGTCCCACAGCCAACAAGGAGCGTCCCAGTCAAGAGGGTCCAGCACATGTATTGATGGTGGGACATACCTTCCATCATCGGCTCCAAGTGGAGGGTGTGCGCGATGATTTTTGGCAATCCAGCAGGTGTTTGTTGGGCTGGCTTGGCCTGATATTCGGCAGACGCGTTGCTGCGGGTGTACTCTCATGCCCATGCGATGGTGGATGGTTTGCTTGGCGGGTCTGGGACTCAGTTGCCAAACTGAGCAAGAACGAATCGCAGCCTTGCCTTTGCACCAAACGCTGGCCTATCACGGTGAGCCGATGGTCCAAGAGCGTCTGTTGGAAGGATTGAGATCCTTTGATGCCAGTCGCCGTTTGGAGTCCATCCAAACCTTGGTGAATTTGACCGGTGGTGACGCCTTGGGCTACGTCTCTTGGCGGTCGCCCGAAGAAAACGCCTCGGCCATCGCCGCCTGGGAGCAGTACTTGGCAACGGTGGATGTGGTGGAGGATGAGCCTTGAGATCCCTGCGCCGGGCCACTGCCGAAGTTGGTGCCATCTCAAGGATGGTGGGAGGCAGCTTGCGTTGTGTCCCTCGATTTCTTGGCACCAGTCGGAAGTGCGCTATGCTCCGACAGCACACAGTGGAGCAGCTGGCACGGGTCGGCGGGCACAGTGTGGGGATCGTCGTGTTGGTGGTCTTTGTGGTCGGTGCCGTGATTTCCATGCAAATCGGCCCGCTGCTTCGGGACTACGGGGTGGTGATCATGATCGCGGATGTGGCCGGCATTGGCTTCCTTCGCGAACTGGGCCCCATGCTGACCGCGGTGGTGCTTTCGGGATACGCCGGCGCGTCCATTGCCGCGGAGTTGGGCACCATGAAAGTGGGCGAGGAAATCGACGCCCTGCGGGCCATGGCCATTGATCCTTTTTTGCACTTGGTGGTTCCAAGAATTCTGGCCTGCATTGTGATGACCACCTGTCTCTCGGCCATCGGTGATGCTTCTGGTGTTCTAGGGGGCTTGGCCGTCGGCACGTTCATGATGGATATTGATCCGGCCGCGTATTTGGCGGAGCTGGCTTGGGCCACCGAACTTTCTGACTTGGTTTCTGGCTTGGCCAAAGCCGTCATGTTTGGCGCGATCGTGGGCGGGATTGCGTGCCGCTTTGGATTGGCGGTTCGAGGGGGAGCCGATGCGGTGGGTCGCGCGGCAACCCGGACCATCGTGTGGAGCATCGTCACGCTCATCTTGGCCGACTTGTTGTTCACCATCGGCTTCTACGCCATCAGGGTTGGCTGATATGGGTGAGCGAATGCTTTGTGCGACAGATTTGCACCACGCGTACGGTCGACAGGAAGTGTTGCGTGGGGTCTCTTTGCACTTGAACCCCGGAGAAACCTTGGTGATCTTGGGCGGCTCGGGTTCGGGCAAGAGCACCCTGCTTCGTGTGTTGTGTGGCTTGTTGGCCTGCGATGCCGGAGAAATTCGGGTTGAAGATGGCCGGTGTCTGCGGGAGATGGACGAACGTGAGCGTGAGAAGTGGCGCATGGGGGTGGGGGTGGTGTTCCAAAACGCAGCGCTTCTGGGCTCCCTCTCGGTCTTTGAGAATGTGGCGTTGCCCCTTCGCATGCATAGGAAGTTGGATGAGCCAGAACTGAAGGTGCTGGTGGAGGATTTGCTCAGCCAAGTCGCGCTTGACGGCGCTGGGGGCAAGATGCCGCAGGAATTGTCAGGGGGCATGCGCAAGCGTGCGGGACTGGCTCGGGCATTGGCCATGAATCCAAACATCATTTTCTACGACGAGCCGAGTGCGGGGCTGGACCCCGTCAGTGCGGGCCGCATTGATCGCCTGATTTTGGAACGGGCCCAATCTGGAACCGCCCAAATTGTGGTGACCCATGAAATGGGCTCAGCCTTTCGAATCGCGGACCGCATGGTCTTGCTGCACCAAGGTCAGATGGTGGCCGAAGGTACTCCCGAAGAATTCCAGAACTCTTCGGATCCCCGAATCAGACAGTTTGTTGAAGGTGGGGCCGAGGGCCCCCTGGAGGAGTCGGCATCATGAATCGCCAAGACACCAGTACCGGAGCCATTGTCATCGCCAGCCTCATCATCACCGTGATGTTGATCGTTTGGGTTGGTGGTCAAAACACATTGATTGGCGGCCGGGCCTATGAGGTCTTCTTCCCGGTCGCGGCGGATCTCGGCGGGATCGGCGAAGGTGACCCCGTGCGTTTGGGCGGGCACACCATTTCAAAAGTTGAGTCGGTAGATGTGGAGATTCCGTCTGACAATCCGGACAAGCCAGTGGTGGTGGTGGGGTTTCGTTTGCCCGATTCAGTACCTCTGCGTGACGGGGCCCAAGTGGAAGTGCAAACCAGCTTCACGGGGGTGGCTTCGCTGAACATCACTTCCATCGGTGTTGGCGATTTGCTGGATGCTGGGGATCGTTTGGCCGGACAGGCATCCAGTATCCAACGCATCACCGAAGCGATTACGTCGTTGGCCCCAGACATCAGCGCGGCGGTCGATGAAATTCGAACCAAGATCGTTCCAGAAATCACCGAAGCGGCGGATGCTTTCCAGATGACCTTGGCCGAAGCCAATGCCACTCTTGAAGCGTATCGCGGGGTTGCGGAGCAGGTGCAAGCCGACGATGGCACACTGGCCCGCTTGGATCGGGCCATCCTGGGGCTCGACGACACCATTGAGAAAATTGGAATGAATGTCGATCGAGTCGGTCTCGATGTCAGCGCGGTGGTGCAAGATTTCCGCGCTGAGGACGGCTTGATGGTGCAGTTGGAGTCGGGCGTTGCCTCGTTTGAGGAAGCGATGTCGTCGTTGGGCATCGTGTTCGGTGAAGGCGGGCCGGACCTCACCTCCGCGGCGGGTTCGATCCGTGAAGCGGCGGATGGCTTGCCACTTGCCGTGGGTGAGTTGCGGGCGGCGTTCGAAGATTTACGCCGCGAGTTGAACGACGACTCGGGTACCTTGGCCACCATTCGGGAGGCGGCGGGCAAAGCTGATTCTGCGTTGGAAGAAGTGCGGAGCCTCTTGGCCCGCAATCGAGATCAAGTGGATCAAACCATGGTGGCCGCGCGTTCGGCGGTGGAAGAAATTCGTCTGGGCATGACCGAGTTGCGGGCCGAGCCTTGGAAGTTGTTGGCCAAGTCCACCAACGCCGATGAGACGGCCTATGTGATTCGCCAAGCCACGCGTGATTATGCCGAGGCGGCTCGGAACCTCGAAGGGGCCGCCAGCCGTTTCCGCAATGCCAGCCAGTCTTCTGAGACCTCTTCGGAGGAACTGATGCGCTTGGCCCAAGCGGTGGACGCATCGATGGCGAAGTTCCAAGACATCGAACGTGCGTTGTTCCTGTTGTTGGTGCAGTCGGGCGGGGGAGAGCCTCCGCAGCCGCGACCATTCTCCGACTTGCTTTTGGAATCACTGCAGGATTCTGAGTCGGAGAATTGAGTCCTCCCCGCAAAGGGAGTGTCACTCAAGGAAGAAAGCTGAGCAGGTCAAACAGCCAGGAAAGTGGCCGCCGGAGCACCCACGCCATCAGCAGGCCGAAAAGCCCGCCGAGAATAGAAGCAATGACGGTTTCTCCAACCATGCTGCCGATGGTCCAGCCCAGCGGTACCAACACCACTGCACACAGTACGAAAGACACGATCTTCATACGAATATCGTAAGCAAATGGAGAGGCGGTACTTGTTTCCGCGGACAACAGGATGTTGTGCTTACGGACACACGCCCCAATCGTTGAGGATGACCAAGACATCGGAGAACCCGATGGTTCCGTCACCATCAACATCGGCAGGGCAATCATCAGCCGCTGGTTGACAATCGTCACAGGAGCCGCCTTCGGTCCAAGTGCCACCGAGTTCCGTGCAATTGGATTCGCTGTTTGTGGTGCAGCCAGAGGAGACACAGCAGGAACCGGTTGATTCAGATACTGGGAAAATGAAATTGATTGCACCAGACAGATTCGCACCAGACAGGTCTGCACCAGACAGATTCGCACCAGACAGGTTCGCACCAATCAGGTCCGCATTCGTCAGGTCCGCACCAGACAGGTCCGCAATACACAGGTCCGCACCAGACAGGTCCGCGTCATTCAGGTTCGCATGAGTCAGGTCTGCACCAGTCAGGTCCGCACCAGTCAGGTCCGCACCAAACAGGTCCGCATTCCTCAGGAACGAACCAGACAGGTTCGCATTCCTCAGGTCCGCACCAGACAGGCTCGCACACCTCAAATACAACCCCGATAAATCAGCAAACGGCTCCGCATCCAACGTTGTAAGAAGCAGTGACCCATTCCCATCACAATCTTCGTATTGAAAGATGTCTGCGTTGGTCACAGATGCAACGGCAAGGGCAACGGACGATACGAGGGCAGATGGACGCATAGAGAACTCCTAACCACAGGGTAAATGAGGTCGGGGTTCGGGAGAAGTGATTACGGAATCGGAAAGCAACTGCATCAGGGCATTCACTTTTTGGTCATCAAGCGTGTCTATGAGGTGGTGCTGAGCGGCTCTCTTTTGACCCAATTCGTATAATTTTGGCGCCCCGATCGTATAACTCAAACGGGGTTCAACGAAAATCGCCCCTCACGGGCTGTGAAGGGCGATAATGCCGATGGTGGGATTCGAACCCACAACATGCTGATTTTGAATCAACCACCTCTGCCAATTGGGTCACATCGGCTGTGGACAGACATAGTACCAAAGCTCAGAACGAAGGCTTAGGTTTTCGCACTTTCAACAGGGCTTCTGCCACCACGAGATCCTCTCGGGTAGTGATTTTGAGGTTGCTGGGGTCGCCTTCGACGACCAGCACTTCGATGCCTTGGGCCTCCAAGATCCCCGCGTCGTCGGTTTGAGGCAGTGATTCTTGGGCGTAGGCCTGCACCAAGGTGTCTCGGGCGAAGCACTGGGGGGTTTGGATGGCCACCAGCTGGTCGCGATTCACCGTGGCTTCCACGGCCCGCGCGTCCGCCGACACCCGACCCGCATCACCCAGAATGTCGTCGATGATCGCGTCCGCCGATTCGCCCAGATCACGTGATTCCGAGGAGACCCGTTTGAGGGTGTCTCGAACCGAAACGCCGGGGATGACCGCCGGAGTCTTGGCGGCGGCCTCGACCATGCGGTCCATGAGGGCGTCGTCGATCAACGGTCGCGCGGCATCGTGGACGGCCACGTGGGTGCAACTGTCGTCCAATGCATGCAAAGCGGCTCGAACCGAGTCCGTTCGCTCCGCTCCCCCCGCCACGGTTTTCACCCCCAGGAAGGACAAGGCCGGACCGAAACGAGATTCAAATGCCGCATCAACACTGCCGTCGCTCTCGGCTGGACCGGCCACGATGATCTGGTGCACGTCGTCTCGTTTGGCGAAGAACTCCACCGTCCGCAACAGCACGGGGCGGCCGCCCAACTCTTCGGAGAGTTTGTCACCACCGAAGCGAGCGCCGCGCCCGGCGGCGGGAATGATCACGGTCAGTTGAATGTCGCTCATGTTTTGACCTTCTTTCGGGGTGACTTCTTGGCGGCTTTCTTGGCGGTTTTCTTCGCCGTCTTGGTGGTCTTGGATACCACTTTCTTGGTGCGCTTGGCCTTGGTCGTGGCCTTTGGCTTCAGCAGCGGTCCCAAGAATCGGCCGGTGTGGCTGCCCTTCACTTGCGCCACTTCTTCGGGCACCCCTTGACCCACAATGGTGCCGCCACCGGATCCGCCCTCAGGACCAAGGTCGATGACCCAGTCCGCACAGCGAATGACGTCCAGGTTGTGTTCGATCACAATCAGGCTCGCGTCGGTATCGGCAAGGCGCTGCAACACATTGAGCAGCCGTTCCACATCCACAAAATGCAGACCCGTGGTGGGCTCGTCCAGCACGTACAACGTGTGTCCGACATTGCTGCGGCGTCCGAGTTCAGCCGCCAATTTCACCCGCTGCGCTTCGCCGCCCGAAAGGGTGGTGGCCGGTTGACCCAAGGTGAGATATCCCAGGCCAACATCGCGCAGGCACTCGGCCATGCGCAAGATTTTGGGGTGGGCTTCGAAGAAGCTCACCGCGTCTTCAATGGTCATTTCCAAAATGTCGGCAATGGTCTTGCCGCGGTAGGTCACTTCAAGCGTCTCTCGGTTGTACCGCTTGCCTTGGCAGACTTCACAGGTCACTTGCACATCGGGAAGGAAGTGCATCTCGACGGTCTTCACCCCTTGGCCTTGGCAAGCTTCGCAGCGTCCGCCTTTGACATTGAAGGAGAAGCGTCCCACTTCGTACCCCCGCAGCCGAGCCTCGGTGGTTTTGGCAAACACTTTTCGGATCTCATCAAAGATGCCGGTGTAGGTGGCGGGGTTGCTGCGGCTGGTGCGCCCGATGGGGGATTGGTCCACTTCGACCAGACGGTCGATCTTGGACAAGCCATTGACTCGGTCGTGGGCCAGCGGATGTTCACGTCCGCCAAGATGTCGCCGCACCGCGCGAAGCAGGATCTGGTTCACCAAGGTGCTCTTGCCCGAGCCCGAGACGCCAGTCACGCACACCAAGCCGCCGAGCGGGAAGGTGGCGTCGATGCCTTGCAAGTTGTTCCCCCGCGCGTTCTTGACGACGAGGGCGGATTTTTGGTTCAGAGGTCGGCGATCTTCAGGCGTGGGCAGGCCGCGCCGACCGGAGAGGTAGTCTCCGGTGAGGCTGTTCTTGTTCTTGGTGACTTGGGCGGGGGTGCCCTCGGCGACCACGGTTCCTCCGTGCACGCCGGCGGCCGGCCCAATATCCACCAAGTGATCGGCGGCCCGAATGGTGTCTTCGTCGTGTTCCACCACCACGACGGTGTTGCCGATGTCGGTCAAGTGCCGCAAGGTTTGCAGCAGCCGTTCATTGTCTCGTTGATGGAGGCCAATGGTCGGTTCGTCCAGCACATAGCAGCAGCCCACCAGCCCCGATCCCACTTGGGTGGCCAAACGAATGCGCTGGGCTTCGCCGCCGGAAAGCGTGTTGGACGCACGATCCAAAGTGAGATACCCAAGGCCCACGGATTGCATGAAGCCAAGTCTGGCTTTCACTTCTTTCAGAATGGGCGCGGCGATTCGGTCGCCTTCCTCACCCAGCGTGAGGTTGTCGAAGAACGCCACCGCATCCACGATGGACATCGCGGCAACTTCGGCGATGTTGGGGCCATCAGCGCCCAAACGCACGCCCAAAGATGCGGGCTTCAATCGCTGACCGCCACAGGCTTTGCACGGGGTGGAACGCATGTAGCCCTGCAAGCGTTCTTTCACCGCATCGCTTTCGGTTTCGTCGTGGCGGCTTTTCAAGCTGGGGATCACGCCGGGCCAGACAATGTTGCCAATGTCCCCGCCGTGCATCAGAACGTCCCGCACTTTGGCGGGAAGCTCTGAATAAGGAAGATGACGGTCCAGTCCACATGCCTCGCAGAACTTCCGCATCATGCGGGCGTACCAACGGTTCATGCGGGGGCCATTTTTTCGCCACGGCTCAATGGCTTCGGCGTAACCCACCGAAGGATCTGGGACCACCAACTCCTCGTCATACTCGAGCATGCGGCCGAGCCCTTCGCAGACGGGGCACGCCCCGAAAGGACTGTTGAACGAGAACATCCGAGGTTCGAGTTCGGGCAGCGAGCATTCCGGGTGCAACTCGCACGCGAAGGATTCACTGAACGGGTGGTCGGTCCAGTTCCCATCGTTTTCTACGCTGGCAATGAGCGATCCATCGCCAAGTCGAAGGCAGGCTTCAACAGAATCCGCAAGCCGATCGCGTTGGCCCGACTTGATGACCACTCGGTCAAGAACCGCTTCGATGTTGTGCATTTCGTAGCGGGCCAAACCAAGAGGGTTGGCGCCGCCTTCACGCAACGCATCACGGAGATCATGCACGGTGCCGTTGACGCGGACCCGAACCACGCCTTGCCCTTGCAACTCTTCCAGCACTTCACGGTGGTGCCCCTTCTTGGCCCGAATGACGGGGGCCATCAGCAGCATCCGCGTGCCTTCGGGGAAGTCTTGCAACGCGTCGGTGATCTGGGTGGCGTTGGCTCCGGTGATCGGCCGGCCACACACTTCGCCGTTCTCATCCACATGCCAGCAGGTTGGGGTGCCGGCCCGCGCAAAGAGCAGGCGGAGGTAGTCCCAAATTTCCGTGGTGGTGGCCACGGTGGATCGGGGGTTGTGTCCTCCCGAGCGTTGCTGGATCGCAATGGTGGGGGGGAGGCCTTCGATGGATTCCATGTCGGGCTTGCGGAGTTGATCCAAGAATTGCCGGGCGTAGGCCGACAACGATTCCATGTATTTGCGCTGACCTTCGGCGTACACCGTGTCAAAGGCCAGCGAGCTCTTCCCGGAGCCGGAGGGACCGGTAATGACCACCAATTGGTCGCGAGGGATGTCCAGGTCCACGTTTTTGAGGTTGTGCTCCCGCGCGCCACGGATCGAGATGGTGTTGGCGGGGGCCATGGGATGTGATTCTAGGGCGTGTTCCGCTCTTGACTCCGGTCAACTCAGCCCGAGAATGAAAGCATGCTTTCTTTGCTGCTCGCCGTAGATGCCACCATCGTGTCTGAATCCTCGTCGATCGATTTGATCGGCTCAGTTGGTTTGGCATTTGAAGGGGCCCTGATTGGGAACTACGACGAGGAAGCCAATCCTCAAGGCACCCTCACCCGTCCTGGATTGTTTGGGGGATCAGGGAACCAACCAATCAGCACCTCGTTGTCTTTTGCGGTTGGCTTTGATGACCAGAGTTTGCCTGAAGGTCAGGTCACCTTTGCCCTCGAGGGCGAAACGCTGGTGTTGTCGTCCATTGAGGCGGCCTTGCCAAATGCGTCGGTGAATCTGGGTTTGGAACTGCTTTTTGAAACCTTTCGCTCGATCGCACCAGACAGTTTGTTCTTTGGTGGGATTCCATTGCCCCTCGAGATTGGTGCGGTGGATCTCACCAGTCGTGCCGTTCGCATGGCCAACCCAGTCAGCTTCATCTTGTTGCCTGCCCCTGGCGGTGAGGTGTTTGCTTTCTCTGGACCCTTGCCTTTGTTGTACGAAGGTGTCATTGATTTGCAAGGCACCCCAACCCCGATTTCTTTTCCGTTTACGCTTGAAGTCGATGGTCAGCTCAGCAGTGACGGTGCAGAATTGTCGATGTCGGCGTCCACTTCGGTGAACGAGTCTTTTCCTCCCGAGACGCCGGTTGGATTTGCTGATATTCCGTTGCCCTTGCCGACGATTTTGCCGCCCGGGGAGACCGCGAATTGTCTGCTCAGCCAAGATCTGGTGCAAATAGACAGCACGCTTGATGTTGGCTTTGTTTTGGTTGCTTCGTCGCCCAGTGGTCCCGAAGGCGATGCCGATGGTGATGGTGATGTGGACTTCGAGGATCTCGTTCGGGTGCTCGCGGAATGGGGTGAGTGCCTTGCTCCCGGAGCATGCTCGGCGGATTTCAATGCCGATGGCGAAGTTGGTTTTGAAGACCTGTTGGTGGTCTTGACCGGTTGGCAGTGAACAGGGGTTACCCGACTTCGCGACGGTCGAACAAGGCCACCGCCAAGCCCAAGATGCCAATGGTCAAGCAGGCCGCGTAGGCGGCGGCTCGAGCGGCGTAGTCTCGGGGAATCTTGCGATCTTGGGTGAGGGCATCGGCCAACCAGAGGATTTGGAAGTTGGGCACGATGGCTCGAACCGTGCGCAGACTTCGATGCTTGAGACTTTCTTGTCCCTCGGCGAAGTCTGAAAGTTGGTTGCCTTCTTTGAGTTGAATGACCCGTTCTTCAACTTGGCTGGTGATGGTGCTGCCATCAGACTGAATGAAGCTGCGGAAGATGGGGACTTCTTCCGCCTCCCCTCGAGCCATGGCCCGTTCACGCCAGCGGTCTTCGATGGCGTTCATGGGCCGTCCCAAGAAGTGGTCGGAAAGCAGGCCGCCCAAAAACAGGCCAATCGTGATGGTGAGGGTGGCGGCTTGACGGGTTCGGGTGGACGCAGCCACGGCGATCGCGGTCAACACCACAACGGCCAGCGCGACCAAGCCCACCGCCAACCACAACTCGACGCGGAAGCCTTCGGTGAAGGGGCGGCGAGAGAAGTCTGGGCCAAAATTGAGCGTGAGCGCCCAGGCGATGCCCAGCAGGGGGGCGATGGCCAGCATGGCGGAGGCGGGAAAATTCCGGCCGTAGAAATAATTCATCCACGTCGCGACGGCGAGGCCGACCACGATGGCGCCACCCCCCAAGAACAGCACTGGCAGGTGGATCGGATCGCGCACGGTTTGCAGCACCGTGTGGTACTCGGCGAGCATGAAGACGAAGCTCTGCAACAGCACGCTCATCAGCAAGACGCCAAGGATGCCCAAGAACTTGCCCACCACCAAGACCGGGCGGGGGACGGGCTTGGAGACCACTGTGAGGACGGTTTTGTCGTCGATTTCGCGACTGATGGCGTCCGAGGCGACGAACGCGGCCAAGATCGACCCGGCGGCAAAGATGGTGGCCAGCCCAATATCAAGGAGCATGCGTTGATCGTCTTCCAAGGTGTAGGCCGAAAGGGGGTTGGCCATGATCAGCAAGAAGACGGCCACGCCATTGATAATCAGCACCACCGGTTGCCGGACCGACTCTCGGAAGGTGTTTCGGGCGATGGTGAGAAGCAGGCCAAACATCTGGGGATTTCGATTCTACGCCGCCACGTCCTTTCGGGTGCGATCCCCGGAAGGTTTGGGCCGTATGGGATAGGATTCCCACACGTCGCACGGACTGCGACGCCCCCTCACCATGCGACAGGACCACTTCACGTATCAACAAGCAGCCCGGGTCGCCGGCTTTGGCCTTTTGGTCCAAGCATCGGTTGGCGTGGCTGCTCTTCTTTTTGGAGTCGGGGCGGGCGACGCCTTGGCTCGATTGGCCTCGGCCTGGATCTTGCTGGGGGTGGCGGTCTGGGTGGTGTTGTGGCTGTTGTTCCAACAGCACAAGTTGGAGCGTTTGGAAGCGCTCGAACACGATGACATCGCCGGTGGCGAGTCGGGCCTGACCGACGATGAATCTCGCGTGGCGGCTCGGCGGCTTCGCACCATGCACCGAATCACGGTGCCTGCTTCATCGTTGATCTTTGCCCTGTGTCTGGGTGGACTGGGCTGGCTTCATTTGAATGTCTTGCGTCAAGTCCGCATGGGCGAAGCTGAGTTTGATGTCGCGCCCAACTTGGGCTGGGCGGTGGCGATCGGGGTTGGTCTCGCCGTTGTCTCGTTCATCTTCAGCCGCTTCACCGCGGGCATGGCCAAGCAACCCGTGTGGCGAAATCTCCGCGGGGGTGCGGCGTGGACCGCTGGCAACGCTTTGTTGTTGCTGGTCGTTGCTGCTTCTGCTGCTCTGAGGTACCTGGGCAACGACGTGGCCGCGGAAGCCGTGGCCTGGGTGGTGCCCGTCTTCGAGTTTGTGTTGGCGGCAGAAATCGTCCTGAACTTCGTGCTCTGGCTCTACCGGCCTCGGATTCCGGGTGAGGCGCCACGGGCACCCTTTGATTCTCGTCTGCTCAGCCTGTTGGCCGCACCGGACAACTTGGTGCGTTCCATCCAAGAGGCGGTCGACTTCCAGTTCGGCTTTGATGTCACCGGGTCTTGGGGCTGGCGTCTGCTCACCCGTCGGCTTCCGCTTCTGCTCGCCGTTGGGGTGTTGACGTTGGCTGGCTTGTCCAGCTTGCAAGTGGTGGAGCCAAGCCAGCAAGGTGTCCGACTCCGCTTCGGCGAACCTGTGACCGACGCGCCTTTGAACAGTGGGCTGCACTTCAAGTTGCCTTGGCCCATTGAAAAAGTCGAGATGTACGACATCGCTCGGATGCGATCTCTGCCATTGACATCGTCACTGGTGAACGGCGGAGAGGTTCAACTTTGGACCGATGACTTGGGCAAAAAATACGATCGCAAACTTGATCCTTTCTTGGTGAAGAGCGGGGCGGACAACGGCGATGGCTTCGGCGGATGGTCTTTGATCGATGCCGAGATGCGTCTGCAGTACCGCCTCTTGGGAGACGATCAACTTTGGTCGTGGATCGACCTTGGTGGCGGCCGGCGGGGGCCCCGAGATGCCATGAGCCCAAGGCAAAAAGCCTTGCGTGCTTTGACCTTGGCCGAAATTGAAGCCGCGTTCCGCAGCCGCACTTTGGAAGAAGTGTTGTCGGCGGATCGTGGCACTTTGGCTCGTTCGCTACGCAACGAAGTGAAAGCAAGTCTGGCGGAGTATGGGGTGGATGTGGTCAGCATTGACTTGCTGATGCTCCGTCCTGCGGGCGAAGCCGCAGGTGCCTGGGAGGAACTGAATGTTCGCACCCAGCAACGCACCTTGTTGAGCACCAAGGCCCGTGAAACCGTGGAAACCGGGTTCGTCCAACTGTTGGGCAAGACTGGCCTGGTCGACCCTCTGGTTGAGGCCATCACCCAAGCTGAAGCGCTCGAGCGGGGTGGTGCCAGCGAAGACGAAATCTCGGCCGCGGTCGACAAAGCCGACGCCATCCTCTTTTCTGCGGGTGGAGAGGTGGGGGCTCGAATCGATGCCGCCAACGGTGAACGTTGGGTTCGCGTCTTGGAAGCCGAGAGTTTGTTGGCCCGAGTTCGAGGTCAGACCCGCTCTTGGCAAGCCGGGGGCGACTTGTACCGCCAGCGTCAAATCATGAACGTCTACGCCGCGACGCTTCCCGGCATGCGGAAGTTTGTGGCGGCGGTTGACCCGTCTCGACTGGACATTGATATGGATCTGAAGACGATCGATCCACTGTTTGCCATTTCCGACGCCCTTGGCACGGGTGATGAAGGACTCTCCGAATGAAAAAGCAAGGTGCACTCATCTTTGGACTCGCACTCTTGGCCGTGCTTTCGGCGTACGCGTTCACCTTCACGGTGAAGTACCACGAAGTGGCGGTCCGCTCACGCTTTGGTGAAACCAACGCCGAGAGCATCGTGCGTGACCCGGGGCTGAATTTCCGGCTTCCGGTCTTCGTCGATCGTGTGGTGACGTTGGACACACGGCTGCAAGCGGTCGAAACCCCGCTCGAAGAAATCACCACGGCGGATGGTTTGCAAATCGTGGTGCAGGCTTGGCTGCTCTGGAAGGTCGACGCCGAGGGCGAAGCTCCGCTGGAATTCCTGCGGAATTACGGGGAACTTGATGGTGCAGCTGAACCCGTCGAGACCGCTTTCCGCACCGCCACCACCGGGGCCATCAGTGCTTTCCCGTTGGAAGATCTCCTCTCCAACGGCACCGCGTTGGCTGATGCCGAGTCGGGCATGCTCAACAACGTCCGCTCGGCTTTGGACGGCCGTGGTGTGGAATGCGTGGCGGTTGGCGTCAAGCGTTTGATGCTTCCACCCCGCACCAGTCGTTCGGTGCTTGAGCGTATGAAAGCCACCCGCGATGTCTTGGCCCGCAGTGAAGAGGCAAAAGGCAAGGCCGAAGCCAGCCGAATTCGCGCTGAAGCCAGCACCAAAGCCGACCGCATTCGGGCCTACGCGGGTCGACGAGCCGAAGAAATTCGTGCCGAAGGTGAAGCCCGGGCGGCGAAGTATCTGGAGCAAATGCAAGAAGAGCCAGAGTTGGCCACGTTCTTGGTGTGGTTGGATGCGTTGCAACGCTCGCTTTCCAAGAACACCACGTTGATCTTGCCCTGGAACGCAGCACCTTGGCACTTGATGCAGCCCGGTACGGCCGCCCAAACGGCCGCCGGTGAAATTCCCCAGCCTGTGGCGGTGGGACCGTGAGCGAACACGACGACTTGTCCATGCCGCCTCCCGAGGAGGAGGCGCCTCGCCGCGCTGCCTCCGCCCGGCTTGAGGTGCGGGGTGGTCCCGGCCGGGAAGCCATGCTTCGCGAAGCCTTGGACCCCGCCAACCAATCCCTCCGCGACGCCCTCCGACTGTCGTTCCGGGTGTTGCAGATGGTCATGGTGGTG
The DNA here is from genome assembly GCA_963978155.1 of uncultured Phycisphaera sp. Lineage (GTDB taxonomy): Bacteria > Planctomycetota > Phycisphaerae > Phycisphaerales > SM1A02 > UBA8653. Next base: position 29,378 of record CAXBRK010000012.1, read on the forward strand.
CTGGTGGTCGTCTTCCTCTTCAGTGGTTTGAAGACCATCGAGCCCGGGCAAATTGGATTGCGTTTGCAACTCGGCCAGCTCGAAGAGGAGGCTTTGGAACCCGGTGCCCACTTGGCCCTGCCATTCCCGGCGGGGGATGTCATCGTGCTCGACGGCCGTGGCCAGTCTTGGGATTTGGAAGACGCTTTCATGCCTTTGGCGGCGACCCGCCGGGGGACCGATTCCGCCACCGACGCCGCTTCGGTGAATGACTTCATCCGGCCCGGTCGGGACGGGGCGGTGTTGTTGCAAGGGGCCGACATCGGTCACCTGCGTTTGCGGGGCAACTGGGAGGTCTCTGAACCAGCCCGACTGCTTCGGTCGGTTGACCCACAAGAATCCCGTGGCTCGACGGGTGTTGATGCCAATCGACTGGTTGAGTTGCTCACCGAGCGGGCCGTGGTGCATGCCACGGCAGGACGCACTTTGGAAGAGCTCCTTGCCTTTGGTGATGTGGAACAACAAGAGATTTCAGCTTCTGTGCAGCGTGGTCTCGACAATCTTGGTTCGGGGCTTCGAGTCACCTCACTGGAGTTCCCCGAAGATCCTTTGCCGGCCTTGGCCATTCGACGCGAGATCCAAGCTTTGGAACAAGCTCGCGTGAATGCTGCTCGTGATGTTGAAATCGCCCGCGAAGACGCCGAAGCCATTTTGATTGACGTTGCAGGTCCCCAATGGGCAACGGTGAACAACGCCATCAGCGCCTGGCAAGAAGCCGACCGCTTTGGGGGTGATGTTGCTGCCAAACAAATGGCCGCGGACGCCGCGCTTGAGGCTGACGATGTCTCCGGCCAAGTTGCCTCTTCATTGCAAATGGCACGGGCGTACGCCTCTCTGGTGGAGGTCACTTTGGGCCAAGAAGCTCGGCGGCACGAAGGTCTTCTTCCTGCCTGGCGGGAGCAGCGGGGCTTGGTGGCCAGCCGCATGTGGTCAGAGGTGTTTGCCAACGTCATGTCCACGCAGGACGTGGAAGTGGTGCAAGTCCCTGAATTTGGGGACTTCCAGCTCCGTCTGGCCGGCAGTGATGATGTCCAAGAACTTCGCCGTCGCATGCGGCTGAATGAGCGGGAGGCCGCTCAGATGATCGATGGCATCGATCTTGATAATCCGTGGTTGATGGGGGCCTCCATGATGCAGCTTCAAGGCCCTGGACGGCAGCTGCAGCGTGATTCGTCCAGTCTGAACAATCCCGGCTGAACCTGAACCCTCTGACCGGCGTGCTCCTAGAAAGGGAATCCCATGACCGCCACCGCACCCATTGTTGAAGCTTCAGGATTGACCAAAGTCTTCCGTGACTTCTGGCGACGTCCCCGGGTGCGTGCGGTGGACAGCATTGCTTTTGAGATCCGCCGGGGTGAGATCTTTGGTTTGTTGGGCCCCAACGGTTCCGGCAAGAGCACCACCATCAAGATGATCTTGGGGTTGCTGCACAAGACTTCGGGTCGCTTGTCGGTTTTTGGCCGAGCGCCCGATGACGTCGCGGTGAAAAAGCACATTGGCTTTTTGCCCGAAGAGAGTTATCTCTACCGATTCCTCGACGCCCGCGAAACCTTGGATTACTACGGCAAGCTGTTTGGCTTGGAGGCCAGCGTTCGCAAACGCCGGACCGATGAACTCTTGCAAATGGTTGGGTTGGAACGGGTGGCCCACCGTCCCATCGGCGAATACTCCAAAGGCATGATGCGGCGCATCGGCATCGCGCAAGCCTTGGTCAATGACCCAGAATTCTTGATCCTTGATGAACCCACCAGTGGCCTTGATCCGCTGGGCACCCGTCAGGTGAAAGACTTGCTGCTTGACCTGAAGGCTCGGGGCAAGACCATCCTGTTGTCATCGCACCTTCTCGCAGACGTGGAAGACGTCTGTGACCGTATGGTGATTTTGTACGGCGGCAAGGTTCGGGCCGAAGGCACTTCGGAAGAACTTCTGCAGGATTCAGGACGTTCGGTCATCGAAACCGACCGTTTGGATCCCGAAACCGCCGCGGCGGTGCAGTCCGTCTTGGCCCAGCGAGGGCTTGCTGATGCTTCAGTAGCCGCGCCGCGGCAAAGTTTGGAGCACTTCTTCCTCGACATTGTGGCTCGTGCACAATCTGAAGCGACCGCCACCGATGGGGCACGAACCGGTTCTGGCACCGCGGCTTTCCTTCGTGAAGAATCCACCGGAGACGATGTGGTGCAATCGCTCTTGGAAACCACTGCAGCTCCTGAAGCGGCCGAAGTCGTGGTGGACGAGTCCACCAACGACGCGGAAACCGCAGCGGCCACGGACAGTGTGATCGGGGATCTGGTGGACCAAGAGGCTGCCCCGGATCGTGCCGATCGCGGGGCAACCCCATCCGATGCTGAATCGGGCCCGGACCGCGGCGTGATCGATGATTTGCTCGGCGGCGGAGACCGCTGACCATGACCAAGCTTCGTGATTTTTGGCGCTGGTCCGAACGCGTGCAAGGTCGCTTTGGCGTTCGTGTCGTGTTGGCGGTGCTGTCCCTCGTGGTCATTGGCGGATCACTCGGTCAGATTGCTCTGCGCGCCGGCAGCATCAACCGTGACCGGAACGCCATTCTTGAAGCGTTGACCACCACCAGTTTGATGGCGGGCGATGATGTGGCTCGTTCTCTGAAAGAGAAGGGCACCTTTGAGGCTGGAGGGCGTGAGTGGGGCGATGTCTCTCTGCGTGACGCGTCGGGCGCGATTTTCGGTCCCGATGGTCGAGTCGCCATCCCCCTTGA
>CAXBRK010000013.1:0-31215 GCA_963978155.1 uncultured Phycisphaera sp.
CGGCCGCCACCTTAATTCGGTTGAATCCTCCGCCATAGATGATTCCACTGAGTGCTGGGTCAGCAGCAGGTTCGCCACCAGACAGTGGGGGGTCAACCCAGAAGTCCACTTGGCAATCTTGGGCCCCGGTTCCAGGGTCAAGCATTCTGACCACAAGCAGTCTTGCCGTGGTGTCCATGTTGACGGTGGAACGGACGTCGGTGACAAATGGTTGGCTGTATCCCCAGACGCCATCAGACCAAGCTTGCCCAAGGCGCAACGCTTCATCTCCGTTTTCACGAATGAGAGTCACACCAGTAAAGCATTCGAAGAATGGATCGTGATCGTTATTTTCATTCAACGCGGCGTGGACGGAAAACCAGATTTCAGTGGCCACGGGGTTGTCTGCGTCTGCTGGTGCCCAAGTTTGTGAAAGGGTGCGGAAGCTTTCCACGTAACCGCCACCTTCGGTGAGACGATTACCAGATGTGGTGATTCCTGCAATCTCCAGACTCGACGCAGTGACTGAGTTGGTTGTCACCGACTGTTGCCAAGATTCAGCAAATCCAATTCCGCCGTCCTTACCACTAAGGTTGCCAGCGGGGTATTCAAAAGGCTCATAGGCCAAGACTTGACCGAAAGCGATGCTTGTGGTGGCCAGCGAAAGGCCAAGCGCAATGCGATTCATGTGGTATCTCCAAATGTCACAAGGAATGCAGTAGAAACGTTCAGTTACGTACCTACATCATTGACAACATCGGGCGGAGTGCAAGGGGGAGTGACGCTTTCTTGCCAGTTCAGGCAAATTCATTTGATGCAGGTATTCCATTGCGACATTCTGTGTGCCCGGGGCGTCGTTATCGGTCAATTGGGTTCGCCATGCGGCCATGCCTGACGCGAAGGGATGTCTTTCCACAACTGGGCGTAGGTGGCCGATGGGATGGCGAGGTAGCCCGGGTACGCCTGTCGCGCTTCAATGACTTTGGATTGATCCAACGTGACCACCGCGAACGGATCTTCGAACAGTTGCACTTCACCGAACGGGTCGATGATGACCGAAGGGCCGCCCAGCGGCACGCCACCTTCGGGTTCTGGCCGGTTCACGCTGGCCACCCAACATCCCGTGGTGATGGCGTTGGCCCGCCAGATGGTGATCCAGGTTTCCAAGAAGGTTCGTTCGGTGGCTCTGGGGTTGAGGATCAAATCGCACCCTTGGGCGGCAAGCATTTGGCACCCGGTGGGCCGCTGGTTGTCCGAGCAGATCTGCACGCCGATGCGCCAGCCGTGGTACTCCACACACTGAACGGCGTTGGTGCTGGGGTCGTAGTGGGCGGCTTCTCGGAACCCTGGTTCATCAGGGATGTGCATTTTGCTGTACCGAAGTTGTTCCTGCCCGTGGTGGTCCCAGAAGACTGCGGTGTTGAGGCGGCCACCGTTCTCCATCTGCTCGATCGATCCACCCAACAGGGCGATTTCGGCGGCTCGAGCTGCTGCGGCTTGCCGGGACTCCCTTGGACCGTCTGCGGGTTCGGCGTCGTGCGGGGACGTGTTGGAAGTGGCGGCCACCCAGGGCTGGGCGGGACATTCGGGGAGCAAGGCCAGGTCGGCGCCCTGGGAATGGGCCTTATGAAGAACTGTCGTCAGGTCGGGTGAGCCTTTGGGGTAGGTCCCGGCGATGAGTGCGATGTTCATTTTCATTTGTTTGCTTTCGGTTAAGGCAGGGTTCGGAGCCCCGATTTTACCTGCGGCGTTTGCAGCTGGGATACACAAGAAAACCGAGGCAAATTTGATTCCGCGAAGCCCGGCTCCATTAACCAAGACATCAACAACCCTGAATGGAATCTTTACGTAAGGCGACTATTTTTTTGAACTTCTGGATTCACCGAAGAATCCGACCAGACGAGATTCATCACTCGAATCAATGGAGATTGTTCTCATGAGAATGTTCACCTTCGCTGCACTCGCGGTTTCAAGCGTGGCACTTGCCGAAAATATCGATGTCGTTGACGACATTGTGACATCTGAGACATGGACAGCAGACAATGTCTACAACTTGACCACTCAGATCTACGTTCGTCCTGGAGCGACGTTGACCATTCAAGGGGGGACCCGAGTTGTGTCAACCGCGACCGCAAACGGCTCGGGTGCCCTTTGTGTGACGAATGGCGCCCAATTGTTCGTCAACGGTGATTCCAACGCCCCGGTGGTCATGACCTCAAATCTAGATGATGGCACATGGCGTGCTTCCTGCAACGAATGGGGCAATCTGACCATCTGCGGTGATGCTTACATCGGGTTCGATGGGGTAACCAACTCTGGTGGCTTCCCAGGAAACACTCTCGCACCAAGCGCGTCAAATGAAGCAAACATGGAAGGTCTGGTTGAAGAAGCTGGAAATCCCACTCTCAACAACTACGGAGGTGGCGACGACAACTATGACGCCGGAAGTATTTCCTACCTCTCCATCCGCTACGGCGGTCGCGTTGTTGGGTTGTCCAACGAACTCAATGGACTCTCTTTGGGAGCTCTGGGGCGGGGCACTCAAATTCATCACGTTGAAATCATGAACAATGTTGATGATGGCATCGAGATCTGGGGAGGCACTGTTGGTCTGAAGTACGTCACGGTATGGAATATTGGTGATGACTCTTTCGATGTCGATCAAGGATGGAGAGGAAAAGCTCAATTTGGACTGATTGTGCAGGGCTATTCCCGGAATGCTTCGCAGGGCTCTGGTCTTGGTGACAACATCTTTGAGTTTGATGGTGCTGAAAACTCTGATGCACAGCCGCGAACTCGAGCCACCATTTACAACTTCACCACGGTGGCCAACACTGAATCGGGTGATGGAACAACAACTTGGCGGGACAACGCATCTGTTCAGTATCGAAACTGCATCTTCATCGGTAAGGGCGACAAGCTGGTCCGTGCCGATGGCGAAGATGGCGATGGCTCCTCCGGGTATGGGCACAATGGCACTTTGACTCTTGCCGAACGGTTTGAGACAGATGCCCGCAATGGGAACGGTCAACCTTACGTTGACGCGGTCAACTCAAGTGCAGACGGGGCGTTCATGTCCTCCCTGTATCAGGCCCAATCTGATGGCAAGCTCTCTGAAATCTCGAATTGTGTCATCGCAGGCTTTGGCGATATCAGTGATGACCCTTACTACGAAGTCGTACCGTCAACTATGCGGTCAACCAACGTAGAAACCTCGGATTTGCCAATTGTGAATCTTGTACGAGGTGCCGTTGTCACGATTGGTGGCAAGTCGGTGAACCCTGTGACCTCGATCGATCCGCGTCCAACCGCGGCGGCCTACAACCAGACCGCAAGTCCCGCGCCAAGTGATGGCTTCTTTATTCCTGTGAACTACCGGGGTGGGTTCTCATCGGATGACAACTGGCTCGCTGGATGGACCGCTGCTGATGAATATGGTTTCATTGATGGTGTGTCGAGCGAGTGTGGATCATGCTCTGGCGATGCCAACGCTGACGGAGTGGTTGGATTCCAAGACCTGACTACGGTCCTCGGAAACTGGGGATGCACCGGAAACTGACAGGAACCTAATCTTTCCTGAACACTTTTGGTGAAAATCTAAATTCTTTCGGGGCCGCTCCATGCGGCCCCTTTTTTTCTCCTTGCGCAATCTTTATCTGTCTTGAACCATCATCATGCAACACCACAAAAGAATCTGAACAACGCCGTCCTAGATTTCTATTCGACAAATGGAGATGCGACTTCATTTGCTGTTTGATCTCTACACCCTTCATCACGGAGTCTCATGATGAATACCTCAGCATTGTTCACTTTGATTTCTTGCGGAACGGCTTTGGCCGGAAATATTGATGTCACCTCAGACGTGATTTCTTCAGAAACATGGACCGCTGACAACACGTACAACCTGACCCAGCAAATTTACGTTCGGCCCGGGGCAACCCTCACAATCGAAGCTGGAACAAGAATCGTTTCTACGGCCACTGCGAATGGCTCGGGAGCGCTCTGCGTCACCAACGGTGGTCAGTTGTTTGTCAATGGTGACTCCAATGCCCCAGTGGTGATGACCTCGAGTGAGGACAATGGCAATTGGCGAGCAGCCTGCAATGAATGGGGGAATCTGACCATCTGTGGCGATGCTTACATCGGATTTGATGGTGTGACCAACTCTGGTGGCTTCCCTGGCAACACCCTCACCCCAAGTGCCTCCAACGAAGCCAACATGGAAGGCCTGGTCGAAGAAGCCGGAAACCCCTCGCTCAACAACTATGGCGGTGGCGATGACGACTACGACGCCGGCAACATCTCCTACCTGTCTCTCCGCTACGGCGGTCGAGTGCTTGGTCTGGCCAACGAACTCAACGGTCTTTCCTTGGGCGCTTTGGGTCGCAACACCCAGATCGACCACGTTGAAATTATGAACAACGTTGATGATGGCATCGAAATCTGGGGCGGCACCGTCTCCCTGAAGTATGTAGCCATCTGGAACATTGGTGATGACTCCTTCGACTGCGACCAAGGATGGCGTGGCCGGGCTCAGTTTGGCCTGATTGTTCAGGGCTACTCCCGTGATGCCAACCAAGGTTCTGGCTTGGGTGACAACATCTTTGAGCTCGACGGTGCTGAAAACTCTGATGCTCAGCCTCGTACCCGTTGCACCTTCTACAACTTCACTACCGTGGCCAACACCGAGTCCGGTGATGGCACCACCACCTGGCGTGACAACGCCAGCGTCCAATACCGCAACTGCATCTTCATCGGTAAAGGTGACAAGCTTGTCCGTGCCGACGGTGATGACGGCGACGGCTCTTCGGGCTACGGCCACAACGGCACCCTGAGCCTGGCCGACCGCTTCACCACCGACGCCTACGAAGCCGACGGCTCCCCGTACGTTGACAGCGTTAATGCTTCCGCCGACGCAGCGTTCATGGACGGCTTGTACCAAGCCCAAACCGCAGGCGGCAAACTCTGCGAGATCACCGACTGCGTCATCTCCGGATTTGGTGACATCTCCAGCGATCCTTACGCAAGCTTGCTCCCGCAATCCATGCAGGACACCAACGTTGAAACCGACGCCCTGCCCATCAACGCTTTGGTTCGTGGACCAGTCGTCGTTGCTGGTGGCAAGAACGTGAACCCTGTCGTGGGTATCGATCCTCGTCCCCTCGGACTCGGCATCAATCAAGCCACCAATGCGCCCCCATCGGACGGCTTTTACTCTCCAGTGAACTACCGTGGTGGGTTCTCCCAAGCCGACAACTGGTGCCTCGGATGGACCGCGGCCGATGAGTTCGGATTCTTCCTTGGGGGCGATTGTTCAGGCGATGTGAACGGTGACGGTGCTGTTGGCTTCTCCGACCTGACCTCCGTTCTCGGAGACTGGGGCTGCACCAGCAACTGATGGCTGCAGGCCCGGCTTCCTGCTTCCTAAGTCGATTCAGTAAAGCATCTTGTGTGTTTATGCAGAAGGGGCTCCCAATAGGGGGCCCCTTTTGATTGCCTTCACCCCGGCTTCAGCCTTCACTGTTGCTAACCAAACCTTAACGGTTCGCTTATGTCCCGCACATGCCCTCAAATACCCCTTGGATATTCTTTTTGACATGATTTTTGACGTTGTTTTGGCAGCAATGATCTCCCTTTCTGGGCCCCATTCCGCCGACCCATGGCGGGTGGAACTGCTCGAGTTCGCCGGTGCCTCCGCCGAAAAGTTGCCGCTGGATCCTCACATCAGAAACCGCTCTGTGGCCATGTTGGACGTGGTGGATGCCTTACTGGCTTTGGGAGCGCTCGACGAAGCCAAATCGCTTGGGGATCGCATTCCTGATTGGCGCCGCGCGGTGGCCCACGCCCGCTTTGCCGAAGCAGTTTTGAAGCGTGATGGGAAGAATGCCATGTCGGTTGCCCGGCCGTCGCTTGAGATCGCGACCAACCTTGCTGCGCCCAACCGAGTGGATCAAGAGTGGCATCGCACCGACATCCTGATTGCTATGGCGAGAGCCTGGGTTGCCGTAGGAGAATTCGACAAGGCCCAATCTCTGGTCGAAGGAGAGCAACTCGAAGACTACCAAGTGGGCGTCGTCGGCTCGGAGATCAACGCCGCGCAAGACGCCACTGAAGCCAAACTGAAGCAGCAGTTGGCCGAGCATCGTGCCACCATGCAGTTGCAGTTGATGGATCGGAGTCAGACCGCCATCCGTTCTTTGTTGAACCTGTATGGCCGCTTCTATCAAGACGTTGGCCAGCGGGAGCAAATTGAATCCACCATCAAATCAGGATGGCGGGGGGTTCCGCTCGAAATTCAGATTCGAACGTTGATCGCTCTGGGGCGACACGCCGTTGACAACCAAGACGCCGAGACAGCTTCTCGTCTGGCCGGTGAAGCGAAGGCCATGGTTCGCGATGCAAACTTCTCACCGCAGTGGTTTGTTCGCTTGATGTCGCCGGTGGCAGCGCTGACCCATGCCTCTGGCCAAGAAGGTGCTGCACGCCAGATGCTTGACGAGTGTCGAGGGTTGTTCGATGCCTCATTTCAGGAGATCAATCCCGTGTATCGCAACCGGACCATGGTGGCCTTGGCCGAGGGGTACCTGGCGGTAGGGGCGTCTTCGGAGGCATTCTCCGCGTATCTGGCGGGCTTTGAGCATTCAGCCGCGAACCCCAATGGTCGCCCTCAAATGCAAGCTATTGTTCAAGTTGCTTGCTCGTACGCGGTTCACGCGGATTCTGAAAGCCAAGAAGTGTCGGCCCGGCTTCGCACTGTTGGGGACGCCCTTTCGGCTCCTTGGTAATTCATGCCCCATCCCTGTCACATTTTGGCGCTCATTCTCGCTTCTTGGAGCTTTGCCCAAGATGCCGGGGCGTTGCGCGGAAGGGTGATGGATGGTGACTTCGGTCTTCCTTTGGCCGACGCAAGAATTGTGGTCTCTGAGCTTGAGCGCACCACCCAATCGGGCTCCGACGGCAACTGGCTGTTGAATGATGTCCCGCCAGGGGTGTACACCATTGTGGTCTCCAAGGCTGGCTTTATCCAAAGCCTACGGGGTGACGTGGTGGTTCGTTCAGGCACACCTTCGGATGTGAATTTCGAACTGATGGGGCAGTTCGATGATCAAGAAGAGTTCGTCGTTGAGAAAGTGGAGACCGTTGGCGGGACCGAGTTGGGGCTGCTTCAATTGAGAGCAGAAAGCCCCGCCCTTCTGGACTCGATCAGTTCTGAACTCATCAGCCGCGCTGGGGCCGGCGATGCCGGAGCGGCCCTGAAGCTCATCTCAGGTGCGACGGTTCAGGACGGAAAATATGCCGTGGTTCGGGGGCTTCCCGATCGGTACGTGAACAGCCAACTGAACGGTATCCGTCTGCCCACCGCGGATGCTGACAAACGTGCGGTCGAACTGGACCAGTTCCCTTCCACGGTGATCCGGACCATCGAGGTGAGCAAAACGTTTACCCCCGATCAGCAGGGTGATGCCTCCGGCGGGGCGGTGAACATGGTGCTGAAGGGTGTCCCGGATGTCACCTATTTCTCCTTCAAAGCCTCCACCCGCTGGAATTCCCAAGCGAGTGGCCGCAGCGACTTCTTGTCGTACGACGGCGGAGGTGTGGGGGACTTTGGATTCGAAAGTGACAGCCGCACCATCAGCCGGGTTGGTCCGTATTTTGAGGGGCTCGGCGGAGGCACTCCAGATTTCAATTTTGTGGTGGACCGACCAGGCGCGCTTGGCGTTTCAACCATTCAGTCACCCATCCAAGGGGGGTTCACCCTGGCGGCCGGAGGACGAGAAGAATTGTCGAGCAGCATCCCACTGATTGGCGGGGGGCTGCTTGGCTTGAATACTTCCGTCTTTTACAACCGAGACGCCTCTTATTACGACGACGGCATCAACGACCGTTGGTCGCGTGAAGGTCTCGATGCTGGCATGGCTCCGGCCGATACCCAGCAGACCGCTCCGGAAGAATTTTTGACCCGCGTCTATGACGTCACCCGCGCCAGTCAGTCGGTGAACTGGGGCGGTTTTGCGTCCTTGACCTTGGAGCTGGACAACACGGATGTGGCTCTGAATTATCTCTACACCCGAGATGTGAAGGACACCGCCGTCTTGGCCACCAACACCCGGGGCCGTGACTTCTATCTTGATCCTGCGTTCGACGGGAATGGTGATGGTTCACCTGATTTCCCCGGAGGTGTCGACGCCAATCCTGATGTTTCGCCGTACGTGCGTTCAGAGGCGTTGACGTACAACGAACGGTACACCCAGACCCTGCAACTGTTGGTGACCCACCGTCTGACCGGCTGGCAACCCAACCTCCCAGGAGTACAGTGGCTGACGCCTGAACTCACCTTGAGTGCTTCTTCCTCGATTGCCTCTTCGTACACCCCAGACTCCAGGCGATTGGCCGGGATTTGGCGTGAGGGTGGTACTGACGGCAACTCGAACGGTGGCTGGACGTTGTTCCAGCCCGGGGCGAATGTGAACTTCGGCAATCTCACACGCACGTGGGAAGACATTGAAGAAACCAGTGATCAACTGTCGTTGGACCTGTCCTTGCCCTTTGAGGTCGATCGGAAGCGATCTGGGGCGGTCTCGGCGGGATTGTTTGCCGATCGGACCGATCGCACCTTTGACAATTTTGCCTTGTCCAACACGGGTGATCTCGGCTTCGACAATGGCCTTGACCCGTCTGACATCAACTACGAGCAAGCCTCTCAAATCTTGAATGGCGCGGGATTCGACGGCTCATACTCCGACTTTTTTGAAGACAACCCCTACTACCTGCGTGATGCTCAAGTTGGTGCTGATTACGTGGGAACGCAAGCCATCGACGCCGCTTATCTGATGATGGACTACCCCCTCTCTCCAACCATGTCGGCCACGGTTGGGGCCCGGTTGGAGCAGACTGATCTTGGCATCACCGTCACCCCACAGTCTGATTTCGCCGTGTACTACGATTATGTACTGGGGGGGCCAATCGCCCTAGAGCCCGGGTTGGCGGATGTTGATTTCTCCCGCTCTGACTTTTTGCCCGCCGCCAGTCTGAGATGGTCCATCAAGGACGACATCAGCTTCCGCTCGAGCTGGTCCAAAACCATTGCCCGTCAGACTTACAAAGAACTGACGCCGCTGATTCAGCAGGAGTACTTGGGGGGGCCCATCTTTATTGGCAACCAACGGCTTGGCATTTCGACGTTGTCCAATCTCGACCTTCGCATGGACTGGACCCCGTATGAAGGTGGTTTGGTTTCAGGTTCCTGGTTCTACAAGGATCTGACTGACCCCATCGAAACCGTTCAGCGCCGGCAGAACGGTTTCGGCTACACGACGGTCACGAATTACGACGAGGGCACCCTCAACGGCATTGAACTTGAGGTGCGTCAAAAGTTGGGCGAGTTCAACGACGAATGGGCGGGTCTTTCGGTTGGCTTCAATGCCACCTTTATTGACTCGGTGGTCACCCTGCCGGCGGATGAGGCCGCCACGTTTGACTCGCCGGTGATCCAAGCGCCGATGAGTGAACGCCAGATGGCCAATGCTCCGGAATACCTCCTGAACCTCTTCCTCAATTACGACAATGAGGAGACTGGTTCACAGTTCGGCGTGTACTACACCCGCCAGGGCACCAGTCTGGTTGCTGGGGCGACCGTCGAGAACGACAACTACATCCCCAACATCTTCAGTGTGCCCTACGACACACTCAACGTCACCTTCTCCCAGCGTCTTGGCCGCTACCTCACGCTGAGCCTGGGGGCACGAAATTTGTTGAATCCGCTGATCAAAGAGGTGTACCGCTCTGAGTACATCGACCAGCAAAACATCATCGCCAACGCCTATTCCAAGGGCATCGACTTTTCCTTAAGCCTCTCGACCAAAATCGAGTTCTGAATCTGCAGGATTGATTTATGCAACCCCCTCGATCACCCCAAACCCAAGTCTTGCGTCTGCTCCTTCCGACGTCGTTGTTGCTGATGGCCTTCGGGGCTTCCGCCACCTTGGTTCCCGAGGATGACGGCGCCAATCTGGAGGACACCCGAAGCATGATTGCGGAGTGGGTCGAGACCCGAAGGGTGTATTCCGAAGAGATGGCCAACTGGAAGATTGGCCGAGAGATGCTGATGCAGCGTGCGGAGGTCTACCAGCGCGATATCGCGGACCTCAAGGCACGAACCGCCGAGACCTCAGCCAGCATTACCGAAGCGGATACTCGAAGAACCGAACTTGAAACCGAACGTGATGCCCTCAAGGCTGCCTCGGTCTCCCTGGTCGATTCCATTGCCGCGCTCGAGTCGAGGACGCTTCGCCTGTTGGACCGGGTGCCTCCGGTGTTGTCTGATCGTCTCCGACCTCTTTCGGCCCGTATCCCTGAACCGGGATCAGACACCAAAGTTGGTTTGGGCGAGCGGTTCCAGAACGTCGTGGGCCTCCTCAACGAACTGAACAAAGCCAATCGTGCCATCACCACCGCGACCGAGCGGCGAGACTTTGAAAGCGGTGCTTCGGCCGAGGTCACCGTGGTCTACCTCGGTCTGGGGCAAGCCTATTACGCCGCCGAACGGGGGGCGGTCGCCGGCACCGGAACCGCTGGTCCTGATGGGTGGGTGTGGTCCGAAGCCCCCGCGGAAGCGGATGCCATTCGCCGGGTCATTGCCATTTTGCAGAACACCGAGCCTGCGGCGTACGTCGGGCTTCCCATTCGTATCGACTAAGAAGGATCAGACTGATGCATTGCAACTTTGCTTCGCTCCTCGTGGCTGCCTTCTTGGCGCTTCCCTCCATCGCTCAATCCGATGAGGTCACTTTCGATTCTGCGTCCGCCGACATCCAAAACCAGTTGGAAGTGGCGATTGCTGAACTGGCCGAACTTCGAGATCGGATTGCCTCTGAAACCGTTCCCCTGAGCCGGGAACTGTCGGCTTTGGAAGCCGAGCTGCAAGAGGTTCGAACTGAATACGACAGCACGGTTCGTCTTCTCGATGGCCGGACCTTGGATCTCACCAACCTCGCGGCCGACATCAAAAGCCGAAATGATGAAGCCAGCTATCTCAACAATCTGTTGAGCGAATTCATTCGCAACTTTGAGCCCCGGCTTCATATCGCCGAGGTGCAGCGTTACGGCGACCGGATTGAAGCGGCTCGGATCGCTCCGGAAAGTTCCAATTTGACTCCGGCCGAGATCTACGCCGAGCAAATCAAGATTCTTGACTTGGCCCTTGAGCGACTGGAGGACGCCTTCGGGGGCACGCGCTTCGGTGGTACGGCCGTCGATGACGATGGCTCGGTCTTGGCCGGTCAATTCGTTTTGATCGGCCCGGCGGGGGTCTTCTTGGCGGATGACGGTCGAACGGGTGCATCCCATCCCGACCCCCGGGCAAACTCGCTCGAACCTTCCATGCTTTCCTTTATCAATCCCGCCGATGCCGAAGCCGCTCAGGCTCTTGTGCAAGATGGTGCCGGCACCTTCCCTCTCGACCCCACCCTGTTGAACGCCAGGAAGATTGAGGAGACGGAAGAGACCTTCTTGGAGCACGTTCAAAAAGGTGGGCCAGTGATGTATCCCATCGCCGGAATGTTCGTGGCCGCCATGCTGGTTTCGATTCTGAAGTACTTCTCCATGCTGTTCACCCCCGGGGCCAGCAAGCGCCGGATCAAGCGTCTCGGTGCCGCGGTCTTGGCGAACGACTCGGAAACCGCACTGGCCGAGGCCCGCCGTATCGGCGGCCCCACTGGGCGCATGCTGGCGGATGGCATTGAGCACATGGACCATCCGAAGGAACTCGTCGAAGAGATCATGTACGAGTCTGTCCTCGAGACCAAACTGAAGCTGCAACGACTCCTGCCTCTGGTGGCCATCATTGCCGCCGCGGCTCCGCTCATGGGGCTGTTGGGCACGGTGACCGGCATCATCAACACCTTCAAGATGATTACGGTCTTTGGTACCGGTGATCCGAAAACTCTCTCTGGTGGTATCTCTGAAGCTTTGATCACCACCAAGTTCGGTCTTGTGGTGGCCATTCCCTCGCTGATCATTCATGCCTTCCTGAGCCGGACCGCGAAAGGAAAGATCGATGGCATGGAGCAAGCGGCCATTTCCTTCACCAACGTTTTGGCCATCCTCCAAGGCAAGCCCGCGGAGGAAGCGGAAGATCAAGAATCTGAAGAGATGGCTCCGACCAGCGCTGCAGCTGAGGAAAGCACTCAGGAAGACGGTGAGGACTGATCTTGACCAGCCCGAGTCTCCAACCTGGTTCCCTGTGGCAGGAAGCCCTTCAGACCTGGAATACGGGTGGTTGGGCCATGATTGCCATTGCGCTGACCGCGTTGGCGATGTTTGGTTTGGGGCTTCGGGTTTGGCTTGAGGTGGCGGCCTTTGGTCACCGTGGTGTCAAGTTGTCCGAGCTGCCGAGGTGGCTGGAACAAGCCCACCTGCGGGAGGGACGGGTGGGTGATCTGGTTTCTGATTTTGCTTCGTGCGATTCCTTGGACGCCGTTGAGAGCCGCCTTGCCAGCGTGCAGGCCAGTCAAATTCGTCCCTTGGAGCGCGAGTTGAAGCTGATGAAGGTGTGTGTCAGCGCGGCCCCACTGCTTGGCTTGTTGGGTACGGTCACCGGCATGCTCACGACCTTCGCGGCCCTGTCAGAAGGTTCGGGTGGCGACCAGACGATGAGCGCGATCGCCGGTGGGATTTCCGAAGCGTTGGTGACCACCATGACTGGACTGGTCATTGCCCTGCCGGGGCTTTTCTTCCAATACGTGCTCGGTCGAAAGTTTGCGGAATACCGCTACTTCCTCGACCGACTTGAGACGATGTGCCGGCAGCGATTGCTTCGCCGGTCGATGGTGGCTTGATTCTGGAGACCATGCCATGGGACGATTCCGAGACAACACAGATTCAGGTGAAGAAACACTGATCGACATGTCCCCGTTGATCGACTGCGTGTTCATTCTGTTGATCTTCTTCATCGTGACCACCACCTTTGTTGAAGAGACCGGGGTCGAGGTGGACAAGCCGCAGGCAGCTTCCAGTGTCAACTTGGAGAAGCAAAGCATCATCATCGCCTTGACCGAAGAGGGCGAGGTGATCTTCAACGAAAAGCCCATCGGCTTCAGTGGCATTCAGCCATTGATTCGTCGAAAGCTGCAACGTGAAGAACTACCGGTGATTGTCGAAGCCGATCGGTCGGCTGATGCGGGTGATCTGATGCGGGTGATTGACGAAGCCAAGATCGGCGCCATGGCCGCCGGCAAGCCTGATTTGAAAGTCTCAGTGGCCACTCGCAAAGGTGGAGGTGCGTGATGCATGACCAGTCGAATTCATCGTGGCTTGCCCGCTTTGGGCGATCATCTTTGGCCTTCGTTTTGGCCATAGGCTGCACCGCGTTCTTTTTCATGGTGCTTCCGTTGCTCCAGGCCATCAACTCTCCTTTCCAAGGTGATTCTGTGGGCCGTGCCATGGAAGTGGTCACCGTGCCTCCACCGCCCCCACCTCCGATGGAAGAGCCCGACGAGCCGGAGCCCGAACCCGAGCCCGAGCCGCCCCAGATGGATTCCACTCCCGAGCCACTCGACATCAGCCAGTTGGAGGTCATGCTGAATCCTGGATTTGGTGACTTCTTGGGCGGCGATTTCGGTGTCCAGTTGAAAAGTGCCATGGCCAGCAGTGAAGAGATGAATGAGATCTTCTCTTCATCCGAGCTTGATCAGAAGGCACGCCGGTTGAACGTGGTGCAGCCGCGTCTCACATCTACCTTGCTGCGTCAAACACCAGCCACGGTGGTCGTGATCTTCATCGTTGATGAAAACGGTCGGGTTCAAGATCCCAAAGTCCAGCGCACCACGAACACTGCGTTCGACCGTTCGGCGCTCGCGGCCATCCGCCAGTGGAAATTTGAGCCCGCCAAGGCCCAAGGTCGTGCCGTTTCCAGTCGTCTTCGCCAGTCGTTCTCCTTTGAGAACAACAACTAAGCATCGTTCCGTGCAGGAATTCCTTCCATGATTTCAATGTTTACTGTCAACCTTGCTTTCCTGGTCTCGGCCGCATGTGGTCAGGTCTCCTCGGATATGGACCAGGGCCTCCAGCAAGATGCCCTACAGCGTGTCTTTGGTTCGCCGGGATTCGCCGAACGGTTCGCCGAGAGTTACTTGGCTGAAAATGATGTTGTGCCCTCCGTCACGGCGGACGAGCAGTTGGTGGTGCAAGAGGTGCAGCAACTCCTCTCAGAAGACAACCGCGATGAGGCGGAGGCCCTTCTGAAGGAGAATCTTGGGTTGGCTTCCAGCGCGGTCTACGACTACCTGTTGGCCAATCTTTATTTCCAAGACGAGAAGCTTGATTTGGCGGCGGTGACCTACGAATCAGCCACTCGAAAGTGGCCTCGCTATCGGCAGGCTTGGCAGAATCTTGGGATTGTTCAAATCAAACGGGGGGAGTTTTCCAAAGCCATCCCGGCGTTTGTCAAAGTGATCGAGATGGGCGGGGGGACGGCCATCTGCTACGGCTTGCTTGGCTTTGCTCATTCCAGTGAGGGGCATCATCTCTCGGCGGAATCGGCTTTTCGCATGGCCATCCTTCTTGACCCCTCAACCAAGGATTGGCAGATGGGCCTGGCGCGTGCATTCTTCGATTTGAAGCGTTGGGACGATGCCATTGCGCTGACGGGCAACATGCTCGAGAGTGACCCCGAGTCCGCCCAATTGTGGATTCTGCAAGCCAACGCGTACATCGGCCTCGAAAAGCCCATGAAGGCCGCCGAGAATTTTGAAATTGTCGATCGTCTGGGCAAAGCCACCCCTGATTCTTTGATGCTTCTGGGTGACATCTATCTCAACAGCGAACTCTTTGCTCCCGCAGTGGATGTGTATCTGCGGGTTTTGGAAGGTGAGCAGCCAGAACTCGGCCGGTTGGTCCGAAGCGCCAAGATTCTCTCGGCCCGAAATGCCAACGATCAGTCCAAGCGGTTGTTGTCGGCCGTTCAGTCCACGATTGGTGAGGATGAAGCAGATCCTGAACTGAAGAAGGAAGTTCTTCGTCTTTCCGCCCGAATCGCTCTGGCGGAAGGCGACGGTGATTTGGAGGCGCGGATTCTGAAGCAGATCGTTGATCTTGACCCACTCGATGGCGATGCCTTGTTGCTCTTGGGGCGTCATGCGGTTCGGACATCGAATGATGCGCAAGCGATCTTCTACTTCGAGCGTGCGATGGCGATCGATGCCTCTGAGGCCGACGCCAACCTTGAGCTGGGCAAATTGTTGTCGGCCCAAGGTAAGTATGCAGAAGCGCTTCCCAAGCTTCGCCGGGCCCAGCAAATCGATCCTCGCGAGCCTGTTCAGCGGTTCTTGGAGCAGATCGAGAAGAGAGCCGGCCGAGGCGGCTGAAATTCTTGAGTGCCAAGTCGCACCAGTTCTTGTTGGATGCTGCCGCTCGATGGCCCAAACTCCACCGGGTGCTGGAGGGCGTGGGCCCTATTCATCGCCAAGCGCGGCGGAATTTGCCTCTCCCCGAATCGTTGTGCCGTGCTGTCGCTGGCCAACAGCTCTCGGTTGCGGCTGCTGAAACCATCTGGTCACGTTTCGAAGCATTCCGAGCTCAGCGGCCTTTGGTGCCATTTTTGGCGAAGGTGACTGATGCGGATCTTCGAGGCTGCGGTTTGTCCTTTGCCAAAATCCGTTCCATCCGTGCCATCGGCCACGCTGCGGAGCAAGGTCAGTTGGAGCCCGGTCGAGTGATGCGAATGGATCATGTTGATCGCACGGCTTGCCTCACCAAGATTCCTGGAATCGGTCCGTGGACGGCGGACATGATCGGGATTTTTTATTGCGGGGACCCAGACATCTGGCCCGACGGTGATCTGGTGGCTCGTCGAACCTTGCAGCTCCTGGTGGGGAAGCGGTCGAGGACCGTTCGCGTCGCCTTGACCTTCTCACCGTGGCGCTCACGGCTTGCCATGGCCATGTGGAGGGCGGTTGATCAGGGACTGCTCTGAATGAATGCCGCTCAACGGTCGTGGTGTCGGAGAGCTTCCTCAAGTTCGCCGAGATGCTTCTCGTAAGGCTTCCAACGATCTTGGGACGAGCGATAGATCGGCCGATTGACCTGCGCGTAACTCAGTGTGAGGACCAGCCGATCGCTTTTGTGGAACTGCAGGCAATTTGGATCCCATTCCAGTCCAAGATGGTCCACCATTTTTCGGGACTCTTGCTCGGCGTCTTCCAAGAGGGCCTCGTACTCGACATGCAGGATGTGCTCGGGGAGGAGTTTGGTCCAGTGTTGCATCAGCCGTTCAATTTGGCGGTACACGAAGCCAATGCTTTTGAGTTCGGTGGTGTACGTGTAGGAATACTTGTGTGGATTGAACCAATTGCTGAACACCGACAAGGCGTTGTCGAAGGGATTCCGCCGGACGAAGATGAATTTGGCCATTGGGTACATCTGGTGCAGCAGGCCCACAAACCAGTAGTTCTCCAGACTCTTGTTGACGACCCGAAGGCACTGGCCTTGATTGAGATCGTCGAGTTCCTTGAGGTGTCGGCTGGCCACTTGATCCAAGAGGTCGGCTTGGATGCCAGTCATGCAGTCGGGCATTGAGCTTTTGCTCTGGATGAGATCGGGAAGCGACTGCGCGAGAATCTCAATGTGACGAAGTTCTCCCGCACTCAGGACTTGGTTGTGGGCGCCCAAGATTTGTTCGACAAGGGTGGTGCCCGACCGTGGCATGCCGACAATGAAGACGGGCACCTGGCTTTGGCAGGAGCTACGGGGGAGATTTTGAAATGTTTCCTCACCGTAGACCTTTATGTAGGTATCAACTCGTGAGGCGTATTCATTCGGATCAAAATTGGTTTGGAAGTTGGCATTCCCCTTCTTCCATGCGGCCATGGCTTGGTCGAACTTTTTGAGTTTGTCCAGTGCTCTTCCCTGAACAAATGCTGTTTTTCGGTACACCGTACTTTGATCGTTGGTCCGCGCCATCAGCTTCTCGGCTTGCTCGACAGCTTCAGAGAATGCTCCGGCATGAAAATGCAGTTGGGCAAGGGAATATTCTGCATCGTCGCGGAAAGGGCTGGCTGAGTTGATGCTTTCAAAGCACTTGCGTGCGGATTCGTATTCCCCCATCCTTTCGAGCAACTTTCCCTTTTCGAGGGACGCTTCCGGGAAGCTGGGCTGCAGTTGCAGAGCCTGATTCAAAGCGGTGAGGGCTGCTTCGGCATTGCCCAGTTCGATCTCCAGCCGTCCCAGCGAGGCCAGTATCGAAGGCTCGTTTGGTTTGAGGACCAGGGCATTCTTGAGGTGCTTTCTTGCCAGATCGTAGAGACCACCGGCGGTTAAGCAGCGTCCCTTCAGATGCCATGCGTTCACATCATGAAGATTGGCCTGCAAGCATGTGTCGCACAAATGGATGGCCCGGAGATGATCATTTTGGCTGAACGCCTGCATGGCTTGCTGCAAGGCTGGAGTGACCTTGGTGAAGGGGCGTTGGGCCATACCGTCATCCTACCCTGATCCGAAACCAGCACGGTGGGGCAGTTTCTTCTGGGGAGCCATGTGATATAGCCCCTTTTGGGATGTCGGTTCGCCCCATCTTCATATTGACCGCCTGATGTCTCTCGGTGAACACACTGGATTTCCGGGGATGAGACTCGTACTTTGATCGTAATCATGTGTATGAAGCATTTCTCGTCGCTGCTCTTTGCACTGTTCTTTCCACTTGCCGCTCATTCGGATGTATTGAGCAGCAATACGGTCATCGAGATCACTCAATCATGGCCGCAACAGCCAGCTGGTTGGACGTATCCCATCTCGGTCTCTGTTCCTGAAGGGGAAGTCCCAACCGAAGGATTCCCAGTCTGCATTTTGTTGCACGGCAACGGTGGCTCTGGTGCTCCAATGCTGAACCAGTTCCGTTCCATTTTGCCTGATCATGCTTTGGTGGCGCCTACTGGGTACCTGAACAGTTGGAACATCTGTGCAGAAGGCAGCGATGCTCCAGATTGGGACATGCTCCGAACCTTGGTTGACCGACTGGCCACCTATGAGAATGTCAATCGGGCTCGCCTGCAGCTCTTCGGGATCTCCAATGGCGCGGCCTTGGTGAATACTGCATTCGTCCTTGATCCACCCTTGCCGGTGGAAGCCTACGTGGCCGTTGTTTCTCATCTCAACGTGGCCCAGTACCACGAGGGGTCCTTTTACCGTCCCAATCAAGAGACCGACCCTGATGCGATGTGGTGTGGTTATTCAAACGCAGTCACTCCGCCCACCAGCCGACGGTATCTCAGCATGAGCAATGTCAACGATGGTTTGATTCCTTATGAGGGGGGAACTTCCCCGGTGGGCGTGACTTTCCTCGCGGCAACCGACGCCATTTACAGAGTTGCCCAAAGCCAAGGCTTTACCGGTGACCCACTGTCGGGCCCCCAGCCGCAAGTTCCTGGTGAACAAATTTGGGAATACATCTATCTCGAAGGTCAAGTCACCCATCTTCGGGGTATGGCCCAACACGGGATGACTCCTGGGCACGAGGCATACGCCCGGACGTTCCTTAGTCGTGACCCTGTTCAAGATTGTGCGGGTGATACCGACGGTGATGGAGAAGTTGGCTTCGGCGACCTCACCATGGTGCTGGCTTCATGGGGGCCAGTCGTCGGCATGGATGACTTGTTGCAAGTCTTGGGCAACTGGGGGCCTTGTCTTTAGTGTGTGTTCATGGTGCTTGCGTTGGTTTGGTTTCATGCCAGTCATATCCCTCAAGATGGGTGGCATACCGCTCTGCCCTGTTGACTGAAGTGGCGTACATCGGTCTCCGGACTTGGTTGTAACTGAGTGTCATGACTGTTCGGTCTGAGTTGTAAAACTCTGCACAAGTGTCGGACCATTCCAATCCGCAGAAGTTGAGGATCTGTTGGGTCACTTCGTTTGGATTTTCGATGAGTTCTTCGTAACTCACATCCAGCGTTTGTAGCGGCAGGACTTGATCCCAATGTGCTCTCAGTTTCTTGTGTTGCTTCAGTAGGTTTGAGATTCCGTCGAAGGATTGCAGCTCGGGGTGAACCTGCCCGGAAAAGTTGCCCAGCATGCAAGAGACAGCGACATCTTTCGCTGAGCGATGGGTGTAGATCACCTTTGCATTCGGGAAAAGCGTCGCGATCAGGCCCAATAGTCTCATGTTGAACAAATGCTTGTTGACAAAAAGGTCCCCTTCAGTGAACCCGTGATCGGCGAGTTCCGATTCGTAAGCATTGGCAAATCGTTCTCTGTTGTCGATCGACATTCCTTTGGTGCTCGCTGGCCAAGGGGCCCACGACCCAATCTCATGTTGGATCTGTTTGCTCATGATGTGGATGCTCTTGAATTCCCCAACCCCGGTCGCCTTTGGGTGGGCATCAAGAATCTGTTCAACCAAAGTGGTTCCGGATCGTGGCATCCCCACGATGAAGACGTGCTCTTTCGCAGAGGATCGAGGTTGATCTTTCCCCTTGAATTGGGCGTCGTCGAAACACTCGATGATGCTGTCGATTTCCTGAGCAAACTGCTCGGGGTGAAAATTCTCTGCATCAGCTTTCTTTGCGTTTGTGGCATCTTCCATCGCAGCGTCAAATTGATGACGTGCATCATTGACGAGCGCTCTTTGCAGGAGGATCCGTCTCTTTTGTTGAGCGCCGGACATGCCCCGATCAAGCAATGGATTTGTGAGGCATGTATCGAGAACCCGCTTTGCTTGCTCGAAGTCCCCGGAACCGAAATGACATTTTGCCCGGATCATTCCTGAAGCGGGTTCTTCTTCGGGGAGGTCGGCTTGTTGAAGGATTTCGAGTGCTTGTTCCAGCTTCCCGGTGCGCTCCAGTATGGAAGCCAGAGAGACCATCGCTTGCTTGTTGGTTGGCTGTTGATGGAGCACCTTGCGGTTCAGTTCGATGGCCTCCTTCGACCTGCCCAGTGAGGCAGAGATCATGGCCAACAGAAGCGTGGCTTCGAGATCCGACGGCAGTGATGCACGAGCACGTTCGGCATGTTTCTTGGCTTGCCCGTAAAGACCTTGGGCATGTCGAACCTTTGCCGCCGTCAAGTGTGCTCGGTGGTGCTCAGGGAACTGCTGAATGATGGAGAGGCTCGATTGGAGCGCTGCTCCGAGATTCCCTTGGCCCAACGCCTGCACCATCGTGGCTTCTAATTTGCCGATACTTGATTTGCTCATCGTTTGAGATGTTCCGTTGGGTTACTGACTTGACTGCGTCAGGACTGAGTTCAGCCACCACAACACCAGCGGTGTGCTTCCAAGGCCCAGCACCAGCAAGACTTTGACGGCGTTGCTTTGGAATCGATGGCTCTGTTTGCGAAGCCATAAGGCGAACACAATGGGCAGGATGAGCTGCAAGAAGACCACCAACGTCATGTTGATCTCAGCCATCAGAAATGAATTCATCGAGGCAACATAGAGCATTCTGGATGCTGATTCTTAGATTTCGCTGTGCAAGCCCTTAACAATTCCTTAACATTCGGGAGACGTGTCGATCCTGCTCTCCTGCCTTATGACGACTTTGCTGCCGCCGAGCGACGCGAACGCTCGCCCACAGTTGAATGTCGTCAATGGCAGCCGACAGCCAGTGGTGGTGCACTGGATCCCCGAAGGGGGGGATCCAGTCCCTGTTGACACAGTCCCTCCTTTGGATTCCCAGCGCATTCGCACCCACCTGGGGCACAGGTTCATGTTGGTCGGTCAGCACGACCTCCGTGAGGTTCCGGTCGAGAGTGTGGCCTTGCATCAAGCGGTTCGATTCGACCCGCCGGATCCCAATGGTGTTCCCTCGATGTACACCCAGCGCCTTGATGCCGGCGGCTTTCCGATTGTGGCTTCAGCCAAAGTCAATCCGTACGCATTGGAGGAGGCGAGGTATCTGGTCAATCAGATGTTGGGTGATCAGCACGAACTCCGACAGGCCATCATTGCGAGCGGTGCTCGCTTGTGCATTTTGGCCTGCAACGAATACACCACCGATCTTCCGGAATGGTCTTGGCTCGCTCATTTGGAACGAGACGACTTTGATGGCGTTTCAGCCAAGAACTATTACGACCGTCGGGCCCGCGGCATGGGGGGAAGTCTGATCGATCCATTTTGCTCGTGCGGGGAGGAGAACCTTCTCGGCTACAAAGGCGATCCCTACTCCACCGAGAACATTTTGGTGCATGAATTTGCCCACTGTGTGCATCTGAGAGGGATGTCCAATCTGGATCCCACTTTTGATGGTCGTGTCAAAGAGGCTTACCAAAGCGCTATGCGTCAAGGCTTGTGGTCGGGCAAATATGCCTCGGTCAATCACCACGAGTATTTCGCCGAAGGCGTCCAGAGCTGGTTCAATACCAACCGCCAGAACGATCATGACCACAACCATGTGGACACGCGCGAGGAATTGAAGACCTACGACCACGGGCTCGCCTCATTGATCGAAGAGGTGTTTGGTGATGGGGCGTTCCGGTACACGCACCCTTTAACCCGGCTTACGGGGCACTTGGAGGGGTACCAACCATCCCAATCACCAAGGTTTGAGTGGCCCAAACGATTGGCTCCAGCGATATTGAGTATTCGGGCACAAACCCAAAACCGCATTGATCTGGCGGCCGGATCAACCCAAATGGGTGAATAAACCTCAACCAGTACTGGTCATCATCATGTCTTCGGAGGCCAGCAGGGTGTCGATGATCTCCCGGTAAGCCCAGGCTTGGTCTCGTGGTTCGTGCATGTCGACCACCCGATTGAACTCACCCAAAAGTCGCTTTCGAGCTTTTTCGGGGATCCCCCAAGTGTCTGTGTTCAGTACAGCGTCCAACGCAGTGGCGTACACCGCAGCGCAGCCGATTGGATCGCCATCGTTGTACAGGGGGACACCGCGGCGCAAGGCGCGTTCCAAGAAGGCTTGGCATGGTGACATGGGCAGCGGTGGTGGCATGAGGACCCGGTCGATCAAGTGCACAACGCCGTTGGAGGCGGCCACGTCGGTGGTTTCAACCACCACATCTTCGCCAACAAACACCCGGCCTCGGACCAAATCAAGCTGGAGCGTTGTGCCCGCAAGCGTTTTCAATGAAGTCTCGCCAGAGAGAATTCGGTTGGCGTCGAATCGACCGGCGACCACGTGGTGGGTCAAAATTCGAGTCAACACCGGCTTGGCCTCGGGTTGAAGCAAAGATTGCAAGGTTTCTTCACCCAAGCGGGCAAACGCGGCATCGGTTGGTGCGAAGACCGTGAACGGACCATCACCTGCTAAAGCATCCACCAAACCGGCGGCCTTGACCGCGGTGACCAGGGTGTCGAGGCGTTTGGAGCCGATCGCGACTTCGGGAATGGAGGATGTGTTTTGAAGTCCGGCGGGTTCGGCGGCGGTGAAAGCGAGTGAAGCAAGAAGGATGCTGAACATGAAGATGCCTCGGCAGGGACGGGAGAAGTTTGGCCGTGACCAATACGGCGCAATGGACAACGCTAGGCCCCGTCAGGACGCACCGTCAAGATTCCTCCGTGCGTGGCGGTCTTGGTCCTTACGGACAGGCTCCAAAGCTGGACAAGATCTCGAGCAGATCGCTGAAATCGACGGCGCCTGAGCCGTCCAAGTCCTCCGGGCAGCCTGTGCAAGGTCCCCAAACGGAAAGCAGCTGGAGCAAGTCGCTGAAGCCGACATCACCCGACCCATCCAAATCATTTGGGCAGAGGGTGATGACGCACTCATCGGGGACGCCATTCATGTCGCTGTCATCCGACACAGGCGAGCCCAGAGCATTCAATAAGGACTCCACAGGAACAATGCCTCGGCTGATGCGGAACTCATCCAGCGAGCCTCTCAGGAAGAAGTTGTCGACCCCTTGACCATTTTGGTGGCTGCCCAGTCGCAGGGGACCGCCAGAACTGTTGTCGTGGCCTTCGTTGGTGAAGGGGATTTCTTCAAAGGTGTTGTCCAGTCCAAAGCGGACAACTTCATTGTCCGCATCGTGGGATACCGTGACGTAGTGCCAATTCAGATCGGTGATCTCAAGATTGCTGGTCACGCTCCAGTTTTCGCTTCCATCACCGAAGTAAATCTGAAGTTCACGGCCGGTGAAGTTGTCGGCTTTGCCGTAGTTCTTGGCAAATTGTTGATTGCCCCGTTGGACCAAAATGGCGTAATCGATGCCCAAGTCGTTGGAGGGAAGAATCTTCTTTTGGCACAAGTACTGACGTTGGTTGTTGTTGCTGGTATTGCTGAGCTGATCGAGCTTCACCCATGCTTCAATGGTGAAGTCCTGGTTGCCCATTTTGAGCAGCAATTCTGGATCGGGGATCGTGGCAAAACCACCGGTGCTGGTGTTCTGCCAATTGAGATTGAGGGACGTCGCGTTGATGAATCCGCTTTGGGGGACCGGGCTCACCGCCACATCAGCCTCACGGGTGGCCAATGCGTTGATGGTTCCATCGTTGCGGTAGGGGCTGGCGTCGATGACGGTTGATCCACTGCCCTCTTCAAAGCGCCAGTGGCCGAGTCCGTAGTCGTCGAGACTGATCATGAGATCACATTCGTCGGGGATGCAGTTGGCGTTGCAGTCCTCGGCGGCTCCTGACGCAAGTTCATCGCGGTCGGCGAGACCATTGTTGTTGCAGTCAAAATCGACACAGATATCAATCAGCCCATCTCCATCCGCATCGGCGTACGGTCGGAATGCTTCGGTGGGAATGATGACCGAAGTTTGTCCGGGAACAGTCCAGCTGAGTTGGGCCAATGCGCCGCCGCCATCTTGGCGGTATTCCATTTTGATGAGGTACGTCGTATTCGCTGCAAGTTCGATGGAGCCCGAATGTTCGGTGGGGGACTGGGGTTGCCACTCATTGACCAAACGGATGTCATCGACCCACAATCTCGCCCCGTCGTCGCTTCTGGTGGTGAAGGTGTAATTGCCACCGACTTCAGGGGTGGTGATGGTTCCCGTCCAGCGCACGCAGAAATTGTCGTCAGGAATGCCATCAGGGTCGGGTGGGAAGTCGCAACAGAAGTCGAAGTCAATCAGTGGGTCCACGCGAGCAAACAAGGGTCGGCTGAAGTTCCCATTGCCATTCTCGCTGGCAAAATACTGCCCGACCAGACCGTTGCTGTAGGTGAGTTCACAGTCATCGAGCAAGCCGTTGTTGTCGCAGTCGCAGTTGGACTGGCAACGATCCAAGATGCCATTGCTGTCGCAGTCCGCAGCGCCGCCAATCAAATCAGCGTTGTCTGGGACCAAGTTCTGATCGCAATCATTGAATTCGCAAGCGTCAAAGATGCCGTTCCCGTTCAAATCCGAGAACGCGCTGAAAGCGTCGCTGGGAATGGGCACGCTGTCTCCGCCGCTGGGGGTGAGCCATCGGAAGAGGCATTTCTGTTCGCCACCTCGTTCGAGGTACTCAATTTGAAGGTGCTGGGGGATCCCGGCCTCGAATTCGACCGTGACCTGATCCGAGCCGGTCCCTTCGCGGTCAAGGACCACCGCTCCATTCAGGAGCAGTCGAACATCATCATCATGCTCAAGGAACAAGGTGTGAGGCCCTGATTCAGCGGAGGTCAACGCGCCAAGCCAGCGGATACTGAAATTGTCTGTGCCCAGAGGGGAAGGGGGGATAAATCCGTTCGCAAAATCAATCGCTGGATCGATTCGTGTCACGGACGGTGCGCCGGCAAAATCAGGGTTGTTGAAGTAGTAGCCCACGACTCCGGTGAAGGTTTCTTGGCAAAAGTCTTCGATGCCGTTGTTGTCGCAGTCGAATTCTGGCGTTTGACAGTTGTCGTTGATGCCGTCCCCATTGCAATCTTCGTCGCAGTCGTCGGGAAGACCGTTGGCATCGCAGTCATCGCTGGAGCCATCGAGAATTTCACAATCGTCCAACTCGCCATTTTGGTTGCAGTCGCCGCTGAACCCACTGTCGAGATCACATTCATCAGGAATGCCGTTGGCGTTGCAGTCGTTGGGTGGGACGACTCCGGCGGAAATGGCCCGCAGCAAGAAATTGCCCGGAAGACCGAAGTTTGCGGGTTGTCCAAACAGCGCGGCGGTGCTCAGGCTGCTGGCATCCACGAAGTTGGAATCAAATGCCAGCCAGCTTTCGCCGTTGTCCACCGTTTGATCGATTCGGGCCACGAAGACGGCCTCATCGGTTTGGACTTGAACCCCCAAGAAGAAGCTGGTTCCGGGGGGACCAACAAACGTCTCGGGAATTTCTACTGTGACAAAATCTCCACTTGGATTTTGGGTGACGGTGGCATCGGCGGCCCCAATAACGGCGGCATCGCTGGGGTTGCCATCACCATCGGGATCGGCCCAAACCCACACGGTGGCGGTTGCCCCTTCTGGGCCATTCCATGCCACATCAATTGCTCGGATGGACTCACCATTCGCTTCGGTGGTGAAGTGGTTCAGCCAGATGTGATCGCCACCTTCGACCAGTCCGACGGCATTTTCTGCCACCCCATCATCAACCACGTACTGCGGAATGGGGATGCCATCGAAATCGCAGTCATCGGGGAGACCGTTGTTGTTGCAGTCGCCGTTCTCTGCCAAGTCGCAATCGTCGGGGATGCAGTTCCCGTTGCAATCATCGGTGGTGCCGTTGTTGATTTCGTCGCTGTCCGGAATGCCGTTGGCATTGCAATCGGTGGTCCCGAACGAAACCGCTCGGACAACCAGCTCGAGGAAGTCCACTCCAAACGCGTCTTCGGTCCGGTTGAACTCGACTGCTTCTTCCGAAAGGTTGTTGGGATCAATCTCCCCAGCGCGGCCGATCAGCCAGCCCCGGCTCAGGGTTGTGGGATCCGTTGCATCTAGTCCAATTGGAAATTGATCCAGGATGGGCTCGGGAATGGCCATCACCGCGCCCACGAAGAAGCTGGTGCCAGCCTCCCCGACATAGGTGTCGGGGATATCGATACGAACGACATTGTTTGGGTCGTTGCTGACACTGGTCACGGCCGAACTTAAGACCTGCGCATCCGTGGGATCACCATCTCCATCAGGATCCGACCACAGGTACACGGTGGCGGGGGAGTTGTCCGGGATGTTGGTGAACGCAATCTCAATGGCTTCGATCACGTCGGCGTCACCAGAGATCACAAAGTTGTTCATCCACGCGGCATAGGTGCTGTCGTCTGGCCGTCCCCCGTACTCGCAGGGCATGTCATCGGTGTACCGGTAGATGATTTCCGAGCCCGTGCATCCGGCCATTGCCATGGCCAGCGGGAGGTCGGCATGTTTTCGGGGGGTGATCGCGCGGAAAGATGAGGACAGACCGCCGGAGTTTGGAAGGACATCACCATCTTGTCGCAAAGCATGCGGACTGAAATCAGGGGAGAGCAGGATCCCTGGGAGCTCCTGGCCAAAGGATTGGCCAGAAAGGAGAGTGCTCAAAGCGATGAATTCAAACAAACGTGGTGATGACATGTTTTGACCCCGAACATCGGAAATGATTCGTTGAACCAATATAAATCCAAACTGGCCAATTCCACACCAAATCAACCGTGAGAATGGCTCTCGGACGTCTTCACGCTCCAGAACCAACGTTTCGGGAGCCCTGACCGGGGGGAAGGTTGAGGGGGGCAGAATCTTGAGCAGGAGATCTCCACGGAGGAACCCCGTCGGGATTCACTCCGGCTTTCTTCCGAGACCACATCGGGCATACGGAATCTTGCCTTTGGGTATCTTTTCGGTCTGACGACCTCTGGGTCGATTTGAACCGATTTCTCTCTCTCTCTCTACTGAGGATTATTCCGTGCATCGATTTCTCCTCTCCATCCGCGGTATGCGCTGTGGCGCTTGCGCTGCCAAAGTGCAGGGGGCACTTTCGTCCCTTCAATCAATCCAGACGGTCGAAGTGGACCACGAACGCGATTGTGCGATCGTCTCCGCCGCCGTGGCCCTCAGTGAACACGAGGTCCGATTGGTTCTCTCTCAAGCTGGAGGATTCACTTTGGAGGCGATGAAAGCGGATACGAACCCGTCCGATCCCATGGCTGGTGTCCCGTTGACCACCGGCGAATCTGACGCCTCCGCAGACGAGGCCCCGTCTCAAAGTTTGTTCCCGTTGTTTCTGATTGTCGGTTACATCCTTGCTGTCACTTTGCTTATTGCTTGGTCCAATTCCCATTGGTCGATGGACAGCATGATGCGTCACTTCATGGCGGGATTTTTCTTGGTGTTCTCGTTCTTCAAGTTTCTGGATGCCCCAGGATTTGCCTCCGCTTTCAAGATGTACGACCCGCTGGCCAAAGCCATTCCAGGTTGGTCTTGGATCTATCCATACGTCGAATTGCTCCTTGGCGTCGCTTACATGATGTCTTGGCAACCACTCGCGACGAATGTGACGACTCTTGTTTTGATGTCCGTTGGCGGGGTGGGCGTCTTGCAATCTCTTCTGCAGAAACGCACCATCCGGTGTGCTTGCTTGGGAACCGCGTTGAATCTTCCAATGACCAAGGTCACGCTGGTCGAAAATGGAACCATGGCGGCGATGGCGGCCTTCATGCTGGCTGGGTGTGCTTCCCCGATGCCAAACGCGCCTCTTGCTTCGCTGGGAATTGAAGACGCAACCTCACTGCGGGTGTCGGTCATGGCTCTGGACGGCGACACGTATCCAGACAAGCCAGACATGCCAGACATGCCAGACATGGGGTCTTCGGTTCAAGAGAATCTGATGCATGGTTGGGCCATTTTGCAGGGGTGCTCTCTTGATCAGGGGCGACCCTCAATCCAAGTCCTCAAGGCGCTCAACTCAGACATTGCCAAGGGGTACGCGGGGATCCCAGTCGATTGCTTTCAACCCCGGCACGCCGTCCGCATCCAATCCGAAGGCGCAATGAAGGAGTACCTGATTTGTTTCCAATGCCATAACTTTCAATGTTGGGTTGATGGATCACTTGTTGCGAGCGGTTCCATCTCCAACCAGTCTGAACAAATCATCAGTCGGGCCCTTGCACGCTGTTCTCAGGCGGTGCCGAAAGCATCTTGAGCAGATGCAAAAAAGCACCCCACCAACCTCAAGCTGGCGGGGTGCACAAAGTGAAAGCAAGTTGTTGTCCGTGCTTAGGCTCGTCGACGACGGATGCGGAAGCCGGCACAGCCGATCAAAGCCAGTGCCCCAGGAGCTGGAACCACGTTGGCGTACATGTTGGTTGCCCATGCCGCGCCGGATTCTTCGCCACTCTGAGGGACGTCGGTCTGCACATAGGTGAAGTCCAAACTGATCCGAGTGGCAGAAGCCGCACCTGCATCAAGCGTGTAGCTCGAGTCGAAGGTGTAAACGTTGTCGGTCAACGAAGAGGCGTCGAGCGTCCCCGCCACAACGGCAAAACCGAAGGCACTGCCATCGCCATACCAGAAGGTCAATTGAATGTTGGCGTTGTTGCCACCAAACAGTTCCTTACCATTTTCGATGTACATTTGGCCACCAAAGTTAATGGTGTCGCCTTCCGCGTAACCGCCGGCAATGTCTTGCGCGTAACCGCTGAAGTTTGGGGTGCCACCAAAGGTGCCGTAGGCGACCACTGCGTCGGAGTTGTTGTCAAAACCGAACGAACTGCCAACCGCGTAAGGGCCTTCAGAACCACCAAATTGGGTCCAGCCGGTAGAACCATTGGAGAAGTCTCCATTGGTGATGGATGCTGACGCAACGCCAGACACTGTGGCGGCCAACAGGCACGCCGCGAGAGAAGAATTCATATTTGCCTCCAAGAGAGAGTGAGAGAAAAGCTGGAATCGTCCGGCTTCAAAGAGGTTTGACCAACACTAGGGGGAAATGGCCCTCAGGGTTTCCAGGACGTTCAATTTTTTGTGTATTCAGGACTTCGATGGGTGCGTAACGTGCTGCAAACGCATTGATTCCGTCCAAATGGTTTCGGTTTTAACCGTAGCGGGTGGCTGTCTCAGGATTACTGATGCCCCCAGCTTGATGCTTACTAAGATGAGAATCTGTCGCTGGACTCGTTGAAGTGACGTATCGCATTGGATTTCTGGTGATTTATGGTTTCTGTTGGTGAAGTAACAAGTGATCTGAATCGATCTGGTTCTCCGCAAAGAATCGTCATTTTGGGTGGCGGAAGTGCGGCCCTTATGGCCGCTGCTGCTTTTGCCCGACATCTTCCTGAATCCGAAATTGTCATTGTCAGATCATCCAAGATTGGCATCATTGGAGTTGGCGAAGGAACGATTGCCACGATTGGTCGGTTTCTTCACGATTACTTGGGCATCGACCCCGTCCGATTCCATCGTGAAGTCCAGCCGAGCATTAAGTTGGGTATCCAGTTTCTTTGGGGCTCGGAACTTCCATACCACTATTCATTTGCCCCGCAATTCTCCGCCGCCAACCCTGTGCAATCTGAAGTCCCTTTACCAGTGGGCGATTACTGTGGACAGGACGCGACGTATGCGAATCTTGCATCCTCGTTGATGTACCACGGGAAGGTCTCCGTTGCGGATCAATTCGGTCGACCTGCCGTGAGTCCGCGCTTCGCGTACCACCTTGAAAACAAACGTTTCGTCAGATTTCTCGAAAAAATCGCACAAGAAAATGGGATCAAAACCATTGATGCCATCGTGGAGCGGGTGGAAGTTGCAGAGCATGGGGTGCAGTCGCTGTACTTGGACACTGGTGAACAAGTTGCTGCAGATCTCTTTGTTGACTGCTCTGGCTTTCGTTCAGAGTTGCTTGGTGGAGCGCTTCAAGAACCCTTTGTCTCCTTCCAAGAGGCCTTACCCTGTGATCGTGCAGTTGTAGGCGGGTGGTCTCGTCAGGACGAAACGTACTACGCGTTCACAACAGCTGAGGCCATGAACTCTGGTTGGTCATGGCGTATTGAGCACGATGAAATCATCAACCGAGGTTACGTCTTTGCAAGTCATTTCATTTCGGATGATGCTGCTGAGCAGGAGTTTCGCCGTAAGAATCCCAAGGTGAAAGAGACCAGAGTGATCCGGTTCCGAAGCGGGTTCTATCGCCGCTCGTGGGTCAAAAATGTTATTGCGATCGGAAACGCCGCCGGCTTCGTTGAGCCGCTTGAAGCCACGGCCATTGGATTTATGTCCACCGCTATTGATCATCTCGTCACCTTCCTGAAAAGCGGGGGTGGGGCGGTTTCAGACGTCCAGAGAAATTTGTTCAATCGTCATCAGGAAGCCAATTGGGTCCAGACGCGTGATTTCCTTGCGATGCATTACAAAGTGAACAGACTGAGCCAGTCAGCCTTCTGGGATTACTGCCGCCAAGAGCAGCCTCTCGGGGATGCCCAAGAGATACTCGACTATTACTCCATGGTTGGACCTGATTTTCGAGGTCTCCAGCCTCGACTCCGAACCGATGTTTTCGGTGCTGAGGGGTACCTTTCCATACTCGTGGGGCAGAAGACTCCTTACCAAAGGCAAAATCGGGTGCAGGCTTCACAACTGGAACATTGGAACAAGTGGAAACGCAATTTTGAAGATCGAGGGAAGAACGGGGTTGGGATGTCGGAATACCTCGCAAGCCTCCGCCAAGGGGAACTTCGACTTCCCTTTGCTTCGCAAGCTTGACCGCTGCAATTGCCGTGTATTCCCTCAGCATGCCAACTTCGATTCAGGCAGGCACAATTGGTCGCACCTGGAAACGACAATCGCCCCGGCCGAAGGCCAGGGCGATTGAAGATGTTTATGGATCGGCGATCGAGATCAGCCGGCCATGGCCTTGCGGCGTCGTCCGCGAAGACCTGTGGCACCCATGGCGAGTGCGAGAAGGCCGCCGGGTGCAGGAATGGCTTGACCAACAGTCAAGGACTCTCCAGCGTTGCCGTACTGGCCGCCGTTGCCGGCGTTGAAGACGATGTCACCCTGGGAACCGTTGAGCCGGGCACCGAACCAGCCGACTCCGCCGCCGTTCTCAGCGGTGGCCCGGTCGACTACCGGGCGCACACGCCCACGCTCCGCTCCTCGGGAGAAAACACACACACACGCGCGCCCACATCATTATACCGACGAAAGCACGCATGTACTGTATCTGCTCTCCATAGTGCTCTGTTCTCTCCATAGTGCCTTGCTACTGAGACAAGATACTAAGAGTCCCACAAGCACAAGTACATGTGCAGATAATGCAGTAAAACAGTCGGTAACAGTCGGTGCGTCGCATGTAACAATAGCACATAGCGCAACCTCATCTCGCGACAATTTTCAGTGCGCATAATGTCCGCGGGCACGCTCAGGAGCACCGGACCAGGAATAGTGCCTATTGCGGGGCTTATTGCC
>CAXBRK010000014.1:0-30574 GCA_963978155.1 uncultured Phycisphaera sp.
GGAACCGCAACCGATGGGCAATGGACACGTGGCGTTCCCATCACCAACTGCGATCGCGGAAATCCCACTGAAACTCCAGACGGCAGCGCGAGTGCGTTCCTCACCGACAACTCCAGTGCCGACAACTGCAACAGTGATGTTGATGGTGGCGAGACGGTGCTGACCTCGCCGACATTGGACGCGAGTAACCCCGATGCGGTTCTGAGTTACTGGCGCTGGCACAACAATGCCGTAGGAGCCAGCCCTGGAGGTGATCCGTTTACCGTTGAAATTTCAGGCAACAATGGAGGCACTTGGGTCAATTTGGAAACAGTCCCAGGGAATTCCAGCGAATCTTCAGGGGGCTGGGTCCAGAAGCAATTCCGGGTGGCCGATTTTGTGAGCCCATCCGAATCGTGCCGGATTCGATTTATCTCTTCCGATATCGGTGATGGTTCCGTGGTGGAATCGGCTGTCGATCGGGTTGAGATCACGGTTCAATCTTGCGATACCGGTGAACCAGCTGACTTCGATGGCGATGGCGATGTGGATTTTGAAGATCTCATCACACTGCTGAGTTCATTTGGACCCTGCGGCACACCGTGTCCCACCGATCTGGACGGTGATGGTGCGGTGACCTTCCAGGATGTGCTTCGGCTGCTGAGCGTCTGGGGCTAAGAACCCCTGAGAAATTAGGGCTGATCGGGCGGCGAAGCCATGGCTTCGTCTCGCTCGGTTCGATCGCGATCCACGTCCTCGGCAACCGTGCGGTAGATGCTCTCCAAGAGACCAACCATGGGGAACTTGCCTTTCAGTGGCGGCTTGCCCAGACGCATCAACAAAGCAAGGGGTGGGAACGGCCCCATCGCTTCGGGCTCTGCCGAACTGCGACCACGCCAGAAGTTCCGTTCCGGATCCGGACCGGCAGTGGTGGGGCGAGGATCACGGTGCGCGGTGAGAGCACCTCGCAGCCGGACAGCGCGTGCGTCTCGAAGCAAGACCGCCAAATCATCCATTGGAAGTCCGACCGCCACCAACAGAGGTTTGAGGTCTTGCTCAAGCAATTGGGCGGCCGCAGCCGCAGCGCACACCACCCGGTGTTCAAATCCGATGGGCTTCTCGTCCAACTCGGCCGACAAATCAGCACCGGTAGGCACCAAACGACCACCAAGCTCCCGGATCAAACCCACCAAGTTGCTTGGGATCCCCCCCTCCTCGATGCGGACCAGATTGCGGGGATCCTCGCTCAGACGTTCCACAATCATTTCCCGAACCGTCTCGGACAGGACTGGAACCAGAAGATCAACTTCATGGGGCTGGCGACGAATACCTTGAACTTTCACCCGAATGCGGCCAGGCAAACCAACCATCCCCATGGCCTGACCCAAAGTCCCCCAGCGGAGACCTTCGGTTTTGGCTTCCGAGGAAGATCGTTCCAAGACCGAGAGCCACAGTCGAGATGCTGGTGAATCACCGGTGCATTCGGGGCGCGCTTCGCCAATGAGAATGCCTTTTTTGACTCGGCGGGGCTCGGTGCGCTCGTGCTGATATTGGGGCTCCGTCAT
The DNA here is from genome assembly GCA_963978155.1 of uncultured Phycisphaera sp. Taxonomy (GTDB): domain Bacteria; phylum Planctomycetota; class Phycisphaerae; order Phycisphaerales; family SM1A02; genus UBA8653. Next base: position 1,545 of record CAXBRK010000014.1, read on the forward strand.
TCGTCATCCCCAAAGTCGCCACCGCGGAAGGTCAACAAGTTGCGAAGCTCATCGGTGTCCAACTCGGTCAGCCAGTTCTCTCCGGAACCAACGATGTTCTTGGCCAACTCGACCTTGGATTCGATCATGCGATCGATGCGTTCTTCGAGTGTGCCCGAGCAGACAAACTTGTGCACCTGGACAGCCCGCGTTTGCCCAATCCGGAAGGCGCGGTCGGTGGCTTGATTTTCCACCGCAGGGTTCCACCAGCGATCGAAGTGGAAGACATGGTTGGCCGCGGTCAAGTTCAGACCAACACCGCCGGCCTTCAACGAAAGAACGAAGACGGGAATGTCGTTGCCCGCTTCTTGGAAGCGATCCACCATTTCTTGACGTTTGGCGGTTGGCGTTCCTCCGTGGAGGAAAAGGATTTCCCGGTCCAATGTCCGACGCAACATCGAGACCAACAAATGCCCCATTCGCCGGAACTGGGTGAAGACCAAGGCCTTGGAACCTGAAGCTTGAACTTCTTCGAGCATCTCGCAAAGCCGTCGGCATTTGCCCGAACGGTTGCGAATCGCTTCCGGATCGATCCCAATTTCAGAGGAGTCTGCGTCGCCTTCGACCAAACCAGGGTGGTTGCAAATCTGCTTGAGGCGAACCAGCATGGCAAGAACCAATCCACGCCGACGCATGCCCTCAGCTTCACCCAGCTCACCCATCATTCCCGAGACGGCTTGTTCGTACAGCGTGGCTTGTTCAGGCGTCAGGGTGGCGTGCTCGATGGTGGTCGTGCACGGTGGCAAATCATCAATCACCGAACGATCGGTTTTGACCCGACGCAAGACGAACGGACGAACCATTTGACGCAAACGCTCGGCTCGATCTCCGTCCCGATGACGCTCGATCGGAACCGCAAACCGGCGACGGAATTCTCCAGACGAACCCAGATATCCCGGGTTCAGGAACTCCATGATGGACCAAAGCTCCGAAAGTCTGTTCTCAACTGGCGTTCCAGTCAGAGCAATACGGCGTCGAGCCGGGAGCGCGCGAATGGTGGCGGCCTGCTTGGTTGGAGGATTCTTGATGTACTGGGCTTCATCGAGAACAACCCGGTGCCATTCGGTACGTTCAAGGTCTTCTTTGTCACGACCAACCAACGAATAGGTGGTCACCACAATATCGCTGGACTCAACCATGCGATCGAACGCGTCACCACTGGTGCGCTCAAGGCCATGGTGAATCGAAACGCGCAAATCGGGAGCGAACCGCTCGGCTTCCCGCTTCCAGTTGGAGACCACGGACGTTGGAACGACCAAGAGCGTCGGTCCAGGTTGCGCCCCACCCTTGCGTTCGTGCAAGAGAAGCGCCAACAACTGAACGGTCTTGCCCAGCCCCATGTCGTCGGCCAGGCAACTTCCGAGCCCAAATCGATCCAAGAACGCCAACCAAGACAAACCACGTTGTTGGTAGGGGCGAAGTTCACCTTGAAGGGAATCTGGCTGCTCAACTTGGGTGTAGTTGGCCGAACCAGAATCCAAGAGTTCAGAGACCCAACCCGAAGCCTCAATGCCGGTGAGCGGGATACCGCCCTCTTCACCTTCCCAGGCCATTCGCATGGCTTCGAGAATGGTGCCTTGTCCTTCCCGGGCTGCGGCCAGTCGAGCGGCGGCGTCAGCCAAGACTTCAGGGTCCAGCTCAACCCATTGGTCATGCACCCGTCGCAGAACGGGACCACGTCTTGCTTCGGCCACCAATGCTTGGAACTCATCAAACGACAGGATTTGATCGCCGACCGAGATTTCCCATTTGAAATCAACCAAGGCATCCAAACCAAGAACACTGGCCCCCGCATCAAGATCCGAAGTACTGCCACTCTCTGATTCACTGGGCGCAAGGCTCAGTCGCAGACCAATTCCTCGGTCGCGGGTGTTCCACCATTCGGGCAACTCAACCACGATGCCCGCTTCACGCAACAGCGGAACACCGGCGGTCAAAAGCCGGTGGGCGGCAACGGTGTCCAACACCAATTCGGCTGGCTTGGCATCTTCCAACGCGGGCTCGAGTTCTCGGCAAGCTCGGGCCGCGCGACCCAACTCGGCCAAAAGCAACTCATCGGGCGCTCGGCGAACCATGCCCAATCGAAGTCCCGCTTCTGGATCGTTGTGGATCTCGTCCGCTTCCAGCCGTTCACCTTCATCGCCGGAGCCCTGCAGGAAAAACTGCACCGTCCAGCGTGCTGTTTTGGCGTCCGCATCTTTTGGTGGCTCCACCAAACGAAGACCAAGGCGAATGCCCGCGCCATCTTCGGGGTCGGACAGCGTGCCCAGCCATTCACTCGCCCCACGAAACAATGTGGAAGCGGCATCACCATCAGAACTCACCGAGGTTCCTCGGTCCAGCAATCCCGACAACCACGCGACGGATGGATCTTCAGAACTCTGGCCGTCAAGACTGTCGACGTAGTCTTCCGCACGCAACACGCGTCGCACTCGGGCGTCGATCAACTCCACGAGCACCTCGACCAAAATGTCCCAAGCACTCTGGCCGGCGACCGACTCGTCGGCCAAGATCACGGCGGGCATCGCGCTCAGCAAACGCTCGGCTTCGCCGCGCACGGTGGGATCATGCAGCCAAGGTGACCAACGCGCTGTCAGTGATCGATCCCGGCGACGCACCAAAGTGGGAACGTAACGGTGTCGCAGCATCAGTTCCGCGGCGAAATCAGCGACGTCCAACCACCAGCGAACATCATGGGCGAGACGGAAAGCAGATGAATCTTCAAGTCGGGCCAGCTGGCCCAACTGATCGGCCTTCACTCCAACTGCTGGGGTTTCGCACACTGAGCCATCGAATTCACCCGAATCTTCCAGAACAACCCCAGTGACATCTTGCATGCGATCACTGGCGATGTGTTGACCCGAACTTTTGGGCAATTCAAGTTGCAGAACAGTGGTTCCGCTGAGGGAATCTTCAGGAAAGCCAGCGGCAATCAATGCGGCTTGCAAGTCATCAGCTTTGGCAAAGTCTTCCAAAGAAGACTCCGCCCACACGTGGATACTTCCGGCAGACCAACATGCATGCAGAACCAGTGGATGTGGAGCCGTTGAACCAACCACGCTGTCCTCCGTGACGCTGAAATGACCTCGGTGGGACTCGAACCCACGACAAATGGATTAAAAGTCCACTGCTCTGCCGACTGAGCTACGAGGTCTGAAATGCGAAAGGACCATTATAGGGAACCCAGCGTCTTTGCTCATGGGGTTCAAGCCGAGTTCCCCCGGAATCCGATGAAAAGATGTGCGACATTGGTTTACCCCCCTCACAACCGGCCTTCTGCTCACCGCCTGCACCAAAGAGGTGGTGGTTTTGAAGGATGCCCCGCCTCCTCCCCCCCCCCAGCCAGGCCGCTGGGCCGATGTGGTCCATACCGCTCGCGGGGAGCTCGCCGATCCGGCCACCAGTGTGGATGGCGTCCACATGGTGTACAGCGAGCAGCAGCAGCCCGGAGAATCCGCCCTCTACGTTCAGCGGTTGGACCGAGGGCGAGATGCCGCCCGCGTCGCTCTGGCCCCCGCGCCCGGTGAGGACCGCATGCCGACCTACGGCCCAAATGGCACCTGGGTCTATTTCTCCAGCAACCGTTGGGGATCCTGGGACATCCTTCGCACCCGTGCGGACGGCACAGGTCCTGTTGAGCAGGTCACCCACGACGACGTCATCGATGAATTTGAGCCCTCAATCTCTCCTGATGGAGAATGGATGGCCTACGCCCGCAGTGTTCCTGGCTCGACGGATGGCTATCGCATTTGGATCAGAAATCTGGTTGATGGGCGTGATATCGATCTTCAAACCCCTGGCCGCCATCCCGCTTGGGATCCGGCAGGAAATCGAATTGCCTTCCAACACCGACCTCAGGCCGATGGCCCGCTGTGGTCCATTTTCACGCTTGAGGTTGACACCTTAGGACGCACCGGTGCGCTTGCGCAAGTCGTTGCCCCAACTGATGATGGATATGGAGCCATCGCTCCGAGTTGGTCACCAGATGGCCTGAACTTGGCCTTCCTCCGAGCCCGGAACGCCGGAGGGCCACTTTCTGGAATTTGGACCGTCGCGGCAGAGGGTGGAAGACCCGTTGAAATTCACGTCGACCAAGCGGACTCGTTCTGGTCCATGGCTTGGGGATTCGATCAGCGAATCCATGCAGCGGGACGCCGGGCTGGTGAAGCCGGGTTGCACGCCTTCAGTGAGCCACAAGGAAATTCGTCTATCACTCTTGGAAAAGACGCCGAAGCGTCGAAATAGGGTTTATGGGCTCTCACGGGCTCATTGAACCATTCTTCGGCGTGGGTGGCACGTCGGTAAACAGGCAGGACGCCATGACAACTGTACGAATCCAAATGGCTGTGTTGTGTTCGGTGCTCACCCTGTTGGGGTGCCACCAATCAATGATGCAAACACAGCCAAAACAACCACTTGGGATTGCCGTCCAGCCGGTTCGCAATGAATCTGGCTGGGGAGGCTTCGAGGGTGACCGTGCCACGGACGCGGTGGTGGAACGCCTCGCGCGGGGTGGGAGCCTGTTTGTTCCCCCTGCCGATCGGGTCCGGGCTGCGTTGACAGACATGGGGCTCGACCGGGCTCGCACACCGGCCGAACTCGATCGGCTTGCCGATGCCTTGGGTGTTCAATGCATTTTGACCGTGTCCACCACATCTTTTGACCCTTACCCCCCATTCGTGGTTGGGCTTGAAGGGGTGCTGCACGAGCGTCGAGGCAAGCAAGCCAACCCGCTTGATCCCGTTCGGACGGACGCCTCGCCGGTCGATCCAGGGGCACAACCAGCCGCAGCTCTTCAAGCATTCCGTGCTGGGCGTGTCTTTGATGCCCAAGATGCTGACACCGCCTCAGACGCCAAAACCTGGGCACGGAGTCGAGTGGGACATGACGCCCCCCTGCGTGAAATGGATTCGTACTTCCGCTACGCCGTGGATCGGTTGCTGGAGGCTCTGATGGCCTCGAAACCGAACGCGGGCATGTAAATGGGGACCTGTGGGTCCCCGGAAGGGATCTGCGATGCAAACCTCAGAAGAACGACTGCTGGCTCTTGAGCTGCGTGGACATGTTTGGATGTTCCGCTGTCCTGCCGGACAAGAAGAAGCCCTGAGGACAGCCGTGGCTGATTTGGCCCTTCGAGGTGATCTGGATCCTCTCGCTGCGTCCGTGGTGGAAACCCATCTTCGACCGGAATCTCGGGATACCCACAGTTACCCCAGACCGCACAACCTGCACTAACCGACCCCCAACCCCCCTGAAGCCGCGTCTTGGACCCATGGACGGGTCCAGAACGACCGATAGCACTGTCAAGGACAAGGATGCCATGAACCAGATGCTCCCCATTGTGAAGACCTTCACCGAGTACTTGCTCGACGAACGCCATTTCAGCCAGTACACCTCACGGTGCTACGGCGCTGACCTTCGGCAGTACGTGGAGTACTTGGAGGAATCGCTCGGAGAAGCCGCAAACGAAACGGCCGAAGCACTGGCCTTCGAACAGGGCAATCCTGGCACCGATACCGTGACCGGCTTGATCTTGGGGGCAGACACGGATCGCATCCGAGCCTTCCTGGCGACTCTGGCCGAACAGGAATACTCGCCGGCGACCATGGCGAGAAAAATCGCCACCCTTCGCTCGTTCCACCGTTGGTTGGAAAAGAGAGAGTTGCGACAAGACAACCCCATGTTGTTGATCCGCACCCCAAGACAAGAAAAGCGATTGCCAAAAGCTGTGGATCTCGAGCAGATCGAGCGATTGCTCTCGACCCCCGACACCACCAATTTGCTCGGTGCTCGAGATCGAGCCATTTTGGAAACCTTGTATTCCACGGGCCTTCGCGTCAGCGAATTGGTGGGCATCAATCACGAAGATCTGAATGTGGATCAACGAGAGATTGTGGTGCAGGGCAAGGGACGCAAAGAGCGACTGGTACCCCTGGGCTCTCACGCCACCGCCGCCATCTTGGCCTATCTTGAATTGTTGAACAAGGATTCACGTGCGCCTTCCGATGAGGACCGGCCCACCAGCCCCTTGTTTGTCAACAAACATGGCGGTCGACTTTCCACCCGATCGGTACGCCGCAAGGTCTCCAAATATCTGGAAGAAGCAGGACTGGACCCTGAGATCAGTCCTCACACCCTCCGACACTCATTTGCAACCCACTTGCTCGACTCTGGAGCTGATCTCCGGAGCGTTCAAGAACTCTTGGGCCACCAATCGTTGTCGACCACTCAGGTGTACACCCACGTTTCGACGGGAAGACTCCGTGAAGCCTTCGATGACGCTCATCCTCGAGCCGAAGAAGATTCATAAGCCAACCAAGGCTTAGGCTTCAAACGCTTCGGGGGGAAGATCTCCGTTGTGGTAGACCTTTTGAACATCGTCGTGTTCATCCAACGCATCGAAAAGTCGAAGGACTTTTTTGGCGGTGTCGAGATCGCACGCAACTTCATTTTGCGGAATCATCGTCCGCTCGAATGAACTCGGCTCAACCTCGGCATCGACAAAGGCGTCACGGATGGCATAGCACGCCGCTGGGGGGCCGGTGATTTCGAAGACACCCTCCGAACTTTGTACATCTTCGGCCCCGGCCTCCAAAGCAATCTCCATGGCTTTCTCTTCGTCGAGCCCCTCTGCAGGCACGATCACCAACGAGACTTCATCAAAGCCAAAAGAGACCGAGCCAGGCTTGCCCATGTTGCCGCCAGCTTTGTCGAAAATAGAACGAATCTGAGGTGCTGTGCGATTGACATTTTCAGTCAACGTGTCGACCACAAAGGCCACGCCATTCGCGCCGTAACCCTCGTAGCGAACGGCGGTGTATTCAACATTCTCACCAGATTCACCCGTGCCACGTTTGATGGCGCGCGTGATGTTGTCCTTCGGCATATTCTCAGCCCGCGCATCTTCAATGGCGTAGCGGAGGGTCAGATTCATTGATGGATCACCACCGCCTGCTTTCGCGGCGACGATGATGGCTTTGGAGCATCGACTCCAAGCCTTGCCTCGGGCGGCGTCTTGCCGTGCCTTGCGGTGCTTGATGTTGGCCCATTTGCTGTGTCCTGCCATAACACGCTCCTCAGTGCTCTACGAGCCCATTACTTCTTGGTTGACTTCTTGGTTGACTTCTTTGCGGTCTTCTTGGCCGCTTTCTTGGCGGGTGATTTTTTGGCCACAGCTTTCTTTGCTGCAGTTTTCTTTGTGGTGGCCTTCTTGGCCGCCGCCTTTTTGGCGGGGGTTTTCTTTGCCGGAGTCTTTTTGGTCGCGGCCTTCTTCGTCGCAGCCTTCTTGGTGGCGGCTTTCTTGGTGGCGGCCTTCTTGGCGGCTGGCTTGGCGGTCGCTTTTTTCTTGACCGAGCTGGATTTGGACTTCTTAGAACTTGGTTCTTCCGCAACCGTCCCGGGCAAGTCCATGACTGGGGTGGCCCGCTCTTTTTCGGACAACATCTGCAAAGCCAAGTGGGTGTCCAAGCCTTGGGCGGCAGTCACCAAGCGAGACATGGTTTGGGATGCCGAGTCAATGGAGGCATCAGCATCAACAACACCTGATTTCACCAACAAACGCAAGGTGCGCTCGTCAACAGGAACCGTATGGGAACCTGCGGCGATCAACGCAGTCCGCGCCGCCACAAAAGGGGTCATTCCCTCCAAGGAATCGAGGTACTCCCGAAATTCCTTTTTTGGTCCGCCAGCAGGACCAGAAAGATCAGTGCTGTGCTCACGGTGGAACACACCTCGGAGCGTGGCTCGCAATCGGTCGGCCCGCTCTTCAGCACGAGGGCAGCCACCACCAAAATATTCCAAGTAGTCATCGACCACCGTCACACGAAGTTCATTCAGATCTGTGACATCCTCCACCATCCGAGCCCACGTCGAACTCGCGCGGGAGCCGTTCCACTCCCAAACCAGAAAAGACTGGATCAGAACCTGAGTGGCATCCGTCACACCTGGGAATGGATTCTCAGCATTCTTCGCTTTGCCCAAAAGACGCTTAAGGGCTTTCCCTGCTTCAGTCGCTGAGATTTTCTTCGTCTTGGCCATGCTGGCGGCCTCCTTCATGGGGATCGTTGTTGGGGTCAAGTCGCCGGGTGACTTCGGCCGCAGCCGCCGCGCCGGCATCTTTCTTAAACCAGAGTCTTGGGGTACGTCGCAGATTGGCGCGACGGGCCAATTCCCGACGCAAATGTGGCGTTGCACTCTTTAATCCGTGCAGGACCAAATCCAGATTCTCGGCGGGATATGCACTCACAAATGCAGTGGCATCCGCCATGTCGGGAGCCAACCTCACGTGACCAACAGACACGATTCCTCGGACACGCGGGTCCGCGATGCCCTTGCGCAATGACTCTTGCAAGGTTCGGCGAATCACTTCTTCAAGTTGCTCGTGACGACGGGTCATAGAGGGGCAGTTACCAGGTCAGTCCAGGGTGCGACGGACTTCTTGCGTGAGATAGCACTCGAGGACATCACCTTCTTTGATGTCGTCGTAACCATCAATCAACATGCCACATTCGTTGCCCGAGGCAACTTCTTTGGCATCTTCCTTGAACCGTTTCAGTTGGTTCAAGCGACGGTCCTTCTCGATGACGATGTCGTCCCGAGTCACCCGGATTTGCGCATTTCGGCGAATACTGCCGCTGGTCACATAACAACCCGCAACCATGCCAACCTTGGTGATTCTGAACACGGCTCGCACTTCAGCTTGACCCAAGACCTCGAGCTTCAGTTCAGGATCAAGCAGACCTTCGGCGGCTCGTTTGACATCATCGATGAGTTCATAAATGACGTCGTAGTACCGAATGTCAACGCCCTTGGCCTCGGCCTGCTTTCGAGCTTTGCCAGAGGCGGTGACGTTGAAACCAATAATGATGGCACCCGTCGCTTCGGCGAGCGTGACATCAGAGTCGTTGATACCACCAACGGCTGAGTGCTTGATGGTGACTTTGACTTCTTCGGAACCGATCTTGCCGAGTTGACCCTTGAGGGTCTCGATGGATCCGAACACATCACCTTTGACAATGATGGGAAGCTCAGCTTTCTTCTGTTCCGCCAACACATTGAAAATGTTGTCGAGCGTGACTTTCTCACCCGCGAGGTTGCGCTCTCGCTCAGCCTGGCGACGCTCTTCCGCGGCCGCTTCCGCCTGCTTGAGGTTCTTCACGCAGTAGAAATTGTCACCCGAGTCAGGCAACTCATCGATACCACTGATCGCGATGGGATCACCAGGTCCAGCTTGGTTCACGCGTTCACCGCGGTCGTTCACGATGTCCCGAACTCGGCCACAGGCTCGACCCACCACGATGAAATCACCCTTGTTGATTTGACCCTGTTGAACAATCAGACGAGCCACGGGGCCGCGACCCTCTTCAACTTGGGCTTCAAGGACTGTGCCTTCGGCGAAGCCTGCGTAGTCAGCTTGCAACTCGAGAACCTGAGCTTGCAAATCAACGATTTCCAAAAGCCCATCCAAGTTGGTGCGGTTGATGGCCGAAACTCGGACCACTTCAATCTCGCCGCCCCATTCCACCGGATTGAGTCCATTTTCGGCCAATTGACCAAGGATCCGTTGAATGTTGCCATCGGTGGCTTCGGCTTTGTCGATCTTGTTCAAAGCAACCACGATGGGCACACCAGCCGCCTTGGCATGGTTGATGGATTCCACGGTCTGTGGCATCACACCGTCATCGGCGGCAACCACCAGGATGACCACGTCGGTGACTTCAGCCCCCCGAGCTCGCATTTCGGTGAACGCTTCGTGACCAGGAGTATCGATGAAAGTGATCGATCGCTCTTCCGACCCGACTTGAACTCCGACACGGAAGGCACTGGTGGCTTGGGTGATACCACCTGCTTCGCCGTCGGCAACATTCGCATCGCGAATGGCATCAAGCAATGATGTCTTTCCGTGGTCAACGTGACCCAGAATGGTGACAACCGGGCTGCGAGGACGAGCATCAGCCATCTCCCGATTTTTGGCTGCTTCTTCGATCGCCATCTCGGCAGTGATCTCGGGAAGAACTTCAAGTTCAATGCCCCAATCAATCATCAACTCCATGGCCAGATCGTCGGCGATGATCCCGTCGCCCGTCATCAAGGGCTGCCCCTTCTTCACCAAGCGTCGAACGATGTCGTTGACTTTCACTCCGGTAATGGCCGAAAGTTCTTTCAGCACCACCGGAGATTGAATGGTGGCAGAGCCACCGGTTTGCTTGAGGGTTTTGGCCTTTTCACCGGTGGGGACATCTTTCTTGCGCACATCCCGGCGAACGCGGTTGAGGAAGCCTTCGGATTTCTGCAGTCGCTGTTCACGATCTGCGTAGTCCTGCTGCCGCCAGTCGAACGGAGTGACTTCGCCCAAGCCACGGTTCTTCGCGCCGGCACCACCGCCACCTCGCGATTGATCACGACGTCGAGTATTCCGAACCCCACCACCACCTGGGGATGGGCGGCCGATAGAAGGCCCACCGTGCGCTGCGGGAGCAGAGCCTGGACCACCCCCGTCTCGGTGACGCCGCGGTGGCGCGACCGGATCTGGCTTCTCGATCCGCACCACTTTGGGACCAGCCAGCTTCGTTTTTTCGGGGGCAACCCGCGGACCGGCGGGCGCGATAACGTCCGGCCGATCAGGGACATTCGGACGGGCCACAACTGCATCGGGGGCCGTGCCTTCAGCGGAGCCTGCATTTGAATCGGAATCGCCAGAGGCAGAATCATCGCCGGAGACGTCGGCATCGGCACGAGCCTGGGCTTCAGCTTGTTGGGCTTTGATGGCTGCCTCAACTCGAGCTTGCTCCAGTTTGGCTTCTTCCTTTTTGGATTCTTCGGTTGCTTCCGATTTGGCTTTGGCCGCGGTTGACCGCCGTCGTGTACCACGACGCTTCTTCTCGGCCTCGGCTTTTTTTCGGGCCTCCTCCAAATCAACCTTCTCCGCGGTTTCCACTGCGGTGGTTGATTCCTCGGTGTCTTCGGCCTTGGAGAACCATTCCCGAATGGTGGCCGCCAGACCGATGGAAACCGGGGAAAGGTGGTTCTCGATGCCCGGGATGCCTTCGGCTTCACATTTGGCAATGACGTCCTTGGAACTGATGCCCAGTTCTTTCGCCAGCTTGTGGACTCGGAGTTGTGCTTTCTTGGCCATGGGGAATCAGCCCTCCTGCTCCGAAGATTCTTCGGATGCTTCTTCGGCGGGCGTACCCTCCGTGGTCTCGTCCGACGCGGCTGATTCGGATGCTTCCTCATCAGCAGAGTCGTCGGCTTGGTCTTGTGGCAGATCCTCAAACCCACCCAGAATGGCGGCGGCAGCGGCTTCAGCATCTGCTGGGCCTTCGGCCTCACCTTCCTCTTGTCGACGGGCTTCTTCTTCTTTGGCTCTTGCCTGCTCTTCAGAGATGATCTTGCCTCGTGCCGAACATGCGTCGATGAATGTTTGGGCCACCGCTGGATCAATTTCCAACTCCTCGGCGACCATTTCCACCCCAACTTCTTCAACATCGAAGACGCTGATCATGCCGAAAGCCGCCAAGCGATCGGTGGCCGTGCCCTCGATGCCTTCGGTGCCTTGGACCACTTCGTCCAACGCTTCCAAGCCCTTGGCAAACTCGTCTGGGGTCAAGATGTCCAGGTCCCATCCGGTCAGCCGTGCGGCCAGACGAACATTTTGCCCGCGGCGGCCAATGGCCAATGACAGTTGATCTTCACGGACAACAACGGTGCCCCGTCCGAGCTCAAAGCACAAACTCACTTCTTCCACTTCGGCTGGTTTGAGAGCGTTGGCAATGAGGACTTGGCTGGACTCATTCCACCGGACGATGTCGATTTTCTCGCCCCCCAACTCATCGACAATGTTTCGGATTCGGGATCCTCGAACACCAACACAGGCCCCAACGGGATCGACTTTGGAATCGATGGAAGCCACGGCAACTTTGGTGCGGAAACCAGGCTCACGGCTCATGGCTCGGATTTCAATCACGCGTTCAGAGACTTCAGGAACTTCAAGCTCGAACAGTCGGCGGATGAACTCCTGATCACCCCGAGAAAGCACAATTTTGACTTGGGTGCCCTGTTCTCGAACATCCAAGATCAAACATCGCACGCGGTCACCGTTGTGGAACTGTTCGCCCGGGATTTGCTCCGACCGGGGCATGAATCCTTCAGCACGGTCGATCTGCACGATCAGTGCACCGCCTTCAACCCGCTGCATGGTTCCGGTGACGATCTCACCTTTTCGCTTGCCGAAATCAGCCATCAGGGCGTCACGCTCATCCTCACGGAAGCGTTGGATCATCACCTGCTTGGCGGTCTGGGCGGGGATTCTGCCCAGATCTTCCAGAGCGATGGGTTCCGGCCGCACTGGTGCGTCGGGGTCATCGATGTCTTCGTAGACGTTCCGCCACATCGTGATCTCGCCGGTCATGGGGTCGACACGACATCCAAACTCATCAACATCAAGGCTGTTGAAGTGCTTTCGAGCGGCACTCTTCATGGCCTCTTCAAGGTCTTGGAGAAGCAGGTTGCGGTCGATGTTGCGATCCTGGGCAATGGAATCGAGCAATCGGATCATGTCGGCTGGGTTCACGGGAGACTCCTTACGGAACGATGCAAATTGACGGAATGACGTGCCAGGCAAAACAAACAACACGGTCCGAATGCCTCTGGGACCAGAGGCGTCGCACCGTGCCAAACGTCACACCAGCAGAACACCTGCAGGGATGACCACCGAACTGACCCGGGGGATCAGATCATTCGAACCTCGCCCGGCCGCATGGCGGCCAAAGAACGACGACAGTCCCAGCGTGGCTCAGCTGGCATCGCAGAAGGATCGAATGTGAGCACGCCGTTGGCACATGGCGGAGAGCTCCCGATGCAAATCGGCCCCAGACCATCTGGGGACGAAGGAACCATCCTACCGAAAATCAGGGAAATCTGATGCTTATGTGGACGAACCAAGGCGAACGATTCGGCGATCTCCCCGATTGCCCACGTGCATCGGCCAGGCCGCTCCACCGCCCACGGTGAATGATGGCTGCTCTTGATCCAGATCCAAGACATCACCGACCGCCATGCTTTGGAGTTCACCAAGGGTGATGCTGGTGGACCCCAAGACCGCCGTTCCCTCGACCGAAATGGTGCGTAAACGCTGATCCAGACGTCTTTTCTGGGACGCGTCGGGAAGACGCCCACTGCCCCCAGAAAGAACCTCAACCAGCCCATCCAGATGGGGTTCCAATGCCCGAATGGGAATGGCCAGACTCACTTCCCCCTCGCGGCCGGACATCCGAAAGGCGAAAGTGACCTCCACCACCACCTCGTTAGGAGCCAGTCCCGGAGCCATTTTGGGGTCCGATTCCACCTTGCTTTCGTCCTGAAAGCCCGGAGTGGGCAGCACCGACCAAGCTGCGGTCAAGGCCTCACCCATGTGTTTGATCAGCATGGCACGAATTTGCTTCTCGATGCTGGTGGGTTCCCGCTTCGGAATCACCAGATCCGATTGATCTCCCCCGCCGAGCAGGCGATCGAGCATGGCGTAGAAGACTTTGGGCGGCAGATTGAAGAAGAACGGGGTGTCGAACCCTTTGGAACGGAACAGCACAAAAGAGGTCAAACGGGGCAATTTGTCCGAATAATCGGCCCAAGTTGTTTGCTCCATGCTCTGGGCCGGAAACTCCACCAAGCTGCCCAAGCACCCGGTCAACCGCTGCCCCAGCTCCTGAGCAAGCCGCTGCTGGATGGTCTGAATGGCCCGCAAAGCCTCTTTTCCGAGCCGATCGGGGCGACGGAAGTCATGAGCTTCAACATTGATACGACCGGCCGGCGGCGCTCGCAACGTGAAAAGTTGGGGTCCGTCGTCGCCCGCGTGAACTTCCCCACCACGTACGGCGTTCAACAGTGATCTGACTTGGGGACCATCGAGTCCGTCTTGCATCCGGGCATCCTGCCTTCCCTGCGTCTCACCCAGAATAGGATGAACCTTCATCATTTCGGTTGAATCCGAAGTCAACCTTGAATCTCATTGTGAGAGATCCCATGCGCACGCTCCCCTTCATCTTGGCCGCCCTGTTCAACAGCATCGCAACCGCAGATCCCATCACCATGGATCGGTTTTCGGTCGATTTGATCTCTTGGCCCGGCACCAATCCTCAAGCCGGCACCGACGGTGCTTTGGCCGTCATTCTCGACATCGAAGATCACTGGCACCTGCAAGCTGGAGCGGGCACCCCAGAGGCCAAGCCGGATGCCATCCCCACCGAGTTGGAGATCACCGCTCCCGAAGGCTGGACCATCGGCCAGCCGGTATGGCCAGCGGCGGCTGATTTCAAAATTGGTGAAGGTCTGTTTGCGCAAGAAGCCAGTGGGTATGAAGGGCGAGTGTTGGTGGTCTTCCCCACCAGCATCTCCGCGGAGGCCGCTGGAGCAACATCCATCGCTTTGCGAATCGCTTGGCAAGCCTGCGATGACCAAGTCTGTGAGATGCCAGGGGAAGATTCGATCAACTTTGACGTCAACGTTCTGACCAGCGACGCCCCACTCGAGCCCTTGCCCACCCAAGACGCCACCACGATTCGAGAGGCTTTGGCCTCCAGCACACCGGCATCCTCCGGCACGCCCGCAACCAGTGAAGGCACGGATGCTGATGGCTCAACCCCGGAAAAAGAAGGGGCTTTGGACACGCTCAGAGATTTGAAGTGGTGGCTCTCTGGAGGCCTGGTGGTCTTGGCGATGGGATGGATGATCGTGCGCACGTTTGCTTTTGCCACATCGAAAATCACCCAACTTGTCGTGCTGCTCGGCGGCGGAGCGGTCAGTTGGGGCGCCATGGCCTTTGTGCTGGCGACCACCAGTGATCCCCACGCGGCATTCGTCAAATACCAACCAGAAGCGTTCCAAAGCGCTCGCGATCAAGGCAAAACGGTGCTGGTGAAGTTCACCGCCGATTGGTGCGCCAATTGCCAAGTCAACGAACGCATCATGCTGGCCTCCGACGCCGTGCTCAGTGCGTTGTCTCAGGACGACGTGGTGGCCATGAAAGTTGATTTCTCCGCCGAGAATCCAGAAGGTGACGCGCTCAAAGATGAATTGGGTGGCGGCGGTATTCCTCTCATCGGAGTGTGGCCCCCCTCCTCAGACACCCCCATCACCCTCCGGGGCCCCATCGCGCCCGATGCCTCTGATGTCCTTGCGGCCCTTCGTGGCGAAACCACCGAGGCCAGTGAAGGAGAGACGTTTGACTTCTTGGGACTGCGATTCAGTGTGGCCTCCGACGCCACGTTCTTGATCCTGCTCTTGGCGTTCGCCGCAGGATTCTTGATGAACTTCACGCCTTGCGTCTTGCCCGTGATCCCCCTCAAGGTGCTTTCGTTGCAAGCCCACGCCAAGAGCTCTCCCGCCAAAGCGCTGCGGTTGGGCCTGGTCTTTTCGCTTGGCATTTTGGCCCTCTACGGCGTTCTGGGCATCTTGATGGCCGGCGTCGGCGGGTTGTTCGAACGACTGGACTGGGGCGAGCAATTCGAAAAGTGGTGGCTCAGCGGCCTCCTCGGCCTGATCGTGGGCGGCATGGGCGTTGGCATGATCGGGTTGTTCGAAATTCGGTTGCCAGCGGCTCTGACGGTCTTCAACCCCACCAGTGAGACCGCCGGAGGCTCGTTCTTTATGGGTGTCTTCACCGCCGTGCTCTCAACCCCATGCACCGGACCGCTGTTGGGAGCGACGGTTGCTTGGACCGCCACCCAGCCACCCGTCTTGGCGTTCCTCACCCTGTTGGTCATGGGGGCCGGCATGGCCTTCCCGTATTTGTTGTTGACGGCCAAGCCCAACTGGCTGTCCGCTTTGCCGCGATCTGGACCAGGCAGCGTGCTCCTGAAGCAAGTCATGGGCATGCTGTTGGTGGCCGTCGCCATTTGGTTCCTCGGGAACGCGGGCGCGGGACTCTTGCCCTCAGCCTAAGGCTCGCGGCCAAGGCGCTCTTCAATTTCAGCACGTTTGCTGGCCGACAACTTTCGGGCCGGATCCCGGATGGCATCGTCCACCGCCAAACGCCGTTGCCAAAGTTCTCGTGCCCCTTCGACGTCCCCCGCTTCCCATCGGGCTTGGGCCGCGCGGTCAAGCAGCGCCCGGCCGTAGGGGTTGAGCACCAACAACTGATCGTGCAATCCACGTGGGTCTGCCACCAAGTTCGACTTCAACTGCAGGTCTTGACGACTTGAGGGAAGACCCTCCGGTGAAGCCAATCCCAAACGCACCGCCTCCCGAAGCGGCTGTGGGTCGTAGGGCCACCGGTGCAATGTGGGGACCCACTGGGGAGGCTGTTGAGTGGCAATGGCCGCTTCCAGCATCGACAAATCTCGAGCCGCACGGGTGGTCCGGCCCGCCGCCAGAACACACACCACCGCGAAGGCGGCGGGCAGCACCCCCATCCACCGGCTTCTCTGAGGGATCGATGGTGCGGCCATGGCCAGCAAGAGTCCACACCACACCACCGCGTTCGGCGTCACTGATGTGACATCAAGTTGAGCGTGCACCAACATGGCCAGCGACGCCGCCAACACACCACGGCCCACGGACGCGGTCCCGGTGGCCAGACACCACGCCACGCCACCAGCGCCAAGCACGCCCACAACACGCAGCAACGCCGACGTCCCCGCCACCGAAGACAACTCAACCTGTAACGCCAAAGTCGAGGCCAGAGCGGCAGAAAGTCCGGCAAGAAATCCGCTGGCGGGAACACAATCTCCCGCACGGAGGGAGAACGTGGTTCGCGCCAACGCCCACATCCAGGGCAGGGCGAACACGCCCAAGATCACCAACCAGTCGGCCAAAAGTGCATGAGCAGAACGAACTTCCTCGGCATCACCGGCTCGACGGACCCCGAGATACGCGTCTTGGAATCCATCAACGCCGACACCCAAAGGATTGTTCTGCCAGACCTGCAAGGCTCCCCGCAGGTACCCACCCCGAACCCGAAGGCTTTCTTCACCAACCACACCTTCGGGCAGGACACTTCGGATCACCACAACCAACACGACGCCCAACATCAAGGTCAAAGGCGCCCACCGTGGCACCACGCGCCCCGATTGCTGCCAGAAGAACACCAAGACGCCCAGACCAAAAGCGGCCAGTGCTCCCTTCGAGCCGGCGAGCAGCAGCAACCATGCCGCCCCCAACACCGCCAGCCACCAAGCACGTCGCGACCAAGACAGCCCCAAGCAGACCAACCCTGCGCCCAAGATGACCGTCGAAAAGATGTTTGGAGAGACAAACCATCCCGTTGGCACGGCTTCGTACAACCGGCGCTCAAACACTTGTGCTTCTTCGCCTTCAGGCGCCCAACCGCGTTGCTCGAGGAACCCTTCCCGATCGGATTCCCACAGCGCCACCATGGCGGAATGTTCTGGACCAACCTGCAACACCGCACGCAGTCCCAACGGCACCAGGACCGCAACCAAAACCGCCACCATCACGCGGCGCACTCTGGGCAACGCTGCCAACCGCATGGCGGCCAGCGTGGCCCAACCCGCGGTACCAAGAACCAGCCCACGCCAGCCGTGCTCACTCGGTCCGGACAATTGCACCACAAGCCAAGCGCATGGCACCGCTGTGGCGAGCGCGAGCCACCGATCAACACCGAAGCGCCAGAACACCAGCGCCGAAAGAATCAACAGCCCGGCACACCAGATCAACGCACCGCTAGGCCCCAAACCGGGGTACCCCCCAGCGGCCAAACCGGGGGCAAAATCCAGATGCCGCTGGTCGACCATGGCCGTGAGAACGCCGAACGAACCCAACGCGGCCAACCCCGCCCCCAGCACCATGGGCATCCGATCAGACTGATCCAAAGGATTTGGCCGGGTCATTTCGACACGCCCCGAACGTCAACCACCAACAAGCCCAACAGCAACAGACCCATGCCGGACGCCACCCAGACCGCTTCCTCCGCGGCGGCACGAGGCACCGCGATCGCCAACCCAGCAAAGACCGCGGCCAACAACCACAACGCGAACACCGCTCTTGGTCCAGAGATTCCCCGCTGCACCAAACGATGCGAGAGATGGCGCTGATCACCAGCAAAGGGGCTCCGACCTTCCCGCAGTCGGATGCACGTCACCGCCACCAAGTCGTACAACGGAATCGCCAGCGCGCCCAGTGGGACCAAGAGCCCAACCAATCCGGCCGCGGGACCTGCTTCTCCGGCGGGGTCCCACCATGTGGTCCGAGCGGCGATGACCGCCAACAAAAAACCGGTCGGCAACGAACCACCATCGCCCATGAAGACCTTGGCGGGGGCAACGTTCCACCGCAGGAACCCCAGCAAACCGCCTCCCAAAATCGCCGCAAGCGTTGCCACGAGCCATTGGCTGTTCAAGGCCGCGGCGCAAGCAAACGCGAGCGCCGCCACAAATCCAAGCCCTCCCGCCAAGCCGTCCATGTTGTCAATGAAATTGATCGCGTTGGTGACGGCCACAATCCAAAGCAACGAAACCACCACCGAGACACCAGGCCCGGCAAACTCCAACACTGAAGCTCCGCCCCAGAAGACGGCCAAAGCCGCGGCCAGACCCTGCACCACCAACTTGATCGAAGCAGGAAGAGCTCGACGATCATCCAAGAGCCCCAAGGCCAAGAGCAAGAAACCGCCCAACGAAATGGCTCCGGCTGCGGTACGCCCCTCCAGAATCCGATCTTGGTGTTCAAGCAAGCCACTGGGGAGACCTCCCAGCACCAAGCCAGGCACCAAAGCCAAGAGCCCCAAAGCCAGCAGAGGGAGCGGCGTGAACGCCAAACCACCGATGTTGGGCACGTCACGAAGGACTTTGACGTGCCCAGCGTGCCCAGCGGTGTCCAAAGCGCCACGACGGCGGGCCCAAGGAATCAACCTCCAGAGCGTGACCAAAGACAACAATCCGGAGCCAAATGTCAGCCACACCAACGTCGAGGATGGAGATTCTGTAGCCGACTCCAGCATGGGGATATCGTACGGGTTCCCATGCAACGCCTCGCCGTCTACTGCGCTTCAAGCGATCGAATTGATGACGCCCTGCGTCTCCCGGCCCAGTCTCTTGGGGCCGCCTTGGCCCAGCGTGGCCTCGAGCTGGTCTACGGCGGCGGCTCCATCGGCCTGATGGGTGAAGTTGCCCGGGCGGCGAAGGCCAACGGCGGTCGGGTGCATGGTGTCATCACCGAACGGCTGCGAGATCTCGAGCAAGGCTGGGAAGAAGCAGACGTGTTGGAAGTCGTTCCCGACATGCGTACCCGGAAGTCACGCATGATCGAACTTGCCGATGGCTTTGTGGTGCTTTCGGGGGGCATTGGGACGTGGGAAGAATTCTTCGAGGTCTTGGTGGGACGTCTCTTGGGAGAACACAGCGGCCCCATCGGTCTCCTCCGCGATGGCCCCATGAATGAAGCACTGCTTGAATTGATCGAACGCGGAACGACTTTGGGTTTTGTCCGTCCCGTGACGCAGGAGTTGGTTCAGGTCCACGAAGATCCCAACGCGCTGCTGGACGCCATGCAAGCCAGCCGTGCCAATGCCGTCGACGACGCCGACCTCCGCCCCGGAGGCCGAGATTGAGCCGCCGAATCGGGTTGCTGGCGGGCGCGGGCGTGCTGCCTCGTTTGGTGGCCGAAGGGATGCGGGATCGCAACCTTCAACCGGTGATCTTGCCCTTCCGTGGCATAGCCGATCCCGACCTTCGCTCGCTGGCCGAAGAATGGCGACCGGTGGGCGCGATGCAACTTGGCTCTTGGATCAGGCAACTTCGACGGGGCCAATGCGACCAAGTGGTGATGGTGGGGAAAGTGGACCGCGCGAAGTTGGCCCACAACCCACTGGCCCAGTTGCGTGAGCGACCCGATTGGCGGGCCCTGCGACTGTGGTACCGTGATCTCAGGCGCGATCGTCGCACGGGAAACCTCGTGCGGGCCTTGGCCCAAGAGTTGTCGAACGCGGGGATTGAACTGATGGATTCCACCACCCACATCTCGGAACATTTGGCCCCCCAGGGACTGCTCGCTGGCCCTCAAGTGGATGCCCACACCGAGCGGCAACTCGCCTTCGGGGCCCCCTTGGTGCAATCGCTCGCGGACAGCGACGTGGGGCAGTCCCTTGCGGTCCTCGGCAGCGATGTCTTGGCCGTGGAAGCCATCGAGGGCACCGATGCCATGATCGACCGGGCCGGGGCCTTGGCGAAGGGCCGATCTTGGACCCTGTTCAAGACCAGTGCGACCAACCATGACCGGCGTGGAGACGTTCCCGTCATTGGTCCACAAACCATCGCGCGGGTGGCTCAAAACGGTGGCAAAACCGTGGCGATCGGAGCCGGTCGAGTGATCCTTTTGGAAGCCGAAAAAGTGCGTTCCGAAGCCGAGCGTTTGGGCGTCCGATTGTGGGGGTTTTAGACCCCCGAAACCCCATCCACAATCCCCCGAAAAAGCCAAATTTTCGCTAGAATAAATGCGGTTTCCGGGCACTCTCCGGAGTCCCCGAAGAAGGCTTTTTTGAACCCATGACCACCTCCCCATCTGACGCCACAAACCCCGCCGATTCCGGCGGTCGTGTTGTTGATATTGAGATCGAACGCGAGCTCCACCAGAGCTATTTGCTCTATGCCATGAGCACCATCACCGACCGGGCTTTGCCCGACGTTCGAGATGGCCTCAAGCCTTCCCAACGACGCATCCTGATGGCCATGCATGACCTCAAACTTGGCCCCGGATCCAAGCACCGAAAGTGCGCCAAGATCGCCGGTGACACCTCCGGCAACTACCACCCCCACGGCGAGTCGGTGGTCTATCCCACGCTGGTCAACATGGGTCAGGATTGGAAGATGCGGACCATGCTCGTCGACAAGCAAGGGAACTTTGGTTCCATTGACGGCGATCCTCCGGCGGCCATGCGATACACCGAAGCCCGCATGACCCAAGCCGCGGTCGAGATGATGACGGACCTCAAGCTCGACACGGTTGATTTCAAACCCAACTACGACGAGACCCGAGACGAACCAACCGTCCTCCCCGCTCGATTCCCCAACCTGTTGGTCAACGGCGCCTCCGGCATTGCGGTGGGCATGAGCTGCTCGCTGCCCCCCCACAACCCTGGTGAAATGCTTCGGGCCATCATGCAAGTGCTGGACACCCCGGACGTCTCCACCAGCGATTTGCTGCAAACCGTCCCCGGACCCGACTTCCCCACCGGAGGCACGGTGGTTGGTCGGCGCGGCGTTGCTGAGGCCTACGCCAGTGGTCGAGGTCGGATCCAAGTCCGCGGCAAGATCTCCCACGAGGAAGATGCCAAGGGCAACCCCATCTTGGTGATCAACGAGATCCCGTACCAAGTGGTGCAGAACAACTTGATCGAGAAGATGGTGGATGCGGCCAAAGCGGGACGCATCGAAGAAATTCGGGACATCAAGAACTTCTCCGGGAAGAAGCACCGCACCCGTATCGTGGTGCACCTCAAACGCGGCTCGGATCCACATGTGGTGGAACGCAAGCTGTACCAGTACACCCCACTGCAAACGACTTTCTCGATCATTCAAATTGCCTTGGACCGAGGGCGTCCTCGCACCTTGGGATTGAAGGCGATGATCGAACGCTGGATCGACCACCGCCGCGTGGTGATTCGACGGCGCACCGAGCACTTGCTCAAAGAAGCCCAACGCCAAGCCCACCGCTTGGAGGGTCTGATTTTGGCCGTGTGCGACATCGACGAAGTCATTCGCATCATCCGCGCGAGCCGCACCCGGGAAGACGCCATCGCAGGGTTGATGGCGCGACACTTTGCCATCGCCGCCGGGCACCGGCACGAAAACATCATCCCCGCCGACTTGCTGCAAGCCAGCCGCGAAGCCTCCGGCCTGGCCCTGTCTCGTCTGCAAGCCGAAGCGATCGGTGCCTTGCGTCTGATCCAATTGGTGGGTCTGGAGATTGAAAAACTGGTTGCGGACTACGCCGAATTGCTGAGCAAGATCCACGACTACGAAGCCATCTTGGCCGACGACGTCTTGGTTCGGAACATCATCCGAGAAGACTGCACCGACCTGCTGGAGAAATTCGACACGCCACGCCTCACCACCTTCGAAGAAGCGGAAGAAGGCGACTTCGACATGGGCGCGTTCGTCAAAGAGCACACGGTGGCGATCAGCCTTTCCCACCGGGGCTTTGCCAAACGGCTCCCCATCGACACGTTCCGAGTCCAGGGCCGTGGTGGCACCGGGGTCAAGGGCGGAAAAGTCCAAGGTGAAGACGACTTCATCGCGCAACTGCTGGTGTGTGGTTCGCACGACGACTTGATGTTCTTTACCGACACCGGCCGAGTCTTTGTGAAGAAGGGCTACGAAGTCCCCGAAGCTTCACGCACTTCTGCCGGACGATCGGTCCGACAACTGTTGGAACTCAAAGAGAACGAATCCATTGTCAGCATGCTCGCCTTGGAAGACTTCCGCGGTTCCGAGCAAGCACCAAGTGGCGATTTGTTCTTTGCCACCCGAAGCGGCCGCGTCAAACGCTCGGCACTCTCGGAGTACAAGAACATCAACCGTTCTGGCCTCATCGCCTTGAACCTCAACGACGGCGACGCCTTGATCGGGGTGGTTCGCACCGAGGCCGACGACCATGTGCTGCTGGCCACCGAAGGCGGCATGGCCATTCGCTTCCAAGCCACCGATGCTCGAAGCATGGGACGCAGCGCCGCAGGCGTGAAGGGCATGGACCTCGCGAAGGATGATGCGATCATCGGCTTGATCCGAGTCAACCCCGAGGCCGACCTCCTGTCGGTGACCGAAAACGGCTACGGCAAACGCACACCTTTGCACGAGTACTTGGTCCAGAAAGAAGATGGATCCGCCCACCCGCAGAATCGTGGCGGCAAAGGACGGCGTGACATCGTCGCCGACCAACGCAATGGCCGAGTGGTTGCCATCCGCTGCATCGAGGACGGCGACGAAGTGCTCTTCTCCACCGCCTCCGGACAAACGGTTCGAAGCCGAGCCGACGAAATTCGCCGCACCGGCCGTGGCACCAAAGGGGTCATTTGCGTTCGCATCCGCGAAGGCGATCGACTGATTGCCGCGGGTCGCATCGATGCCGCCGCGGTGGCGGGCGATCCAGAATCCGAAGGCGAATCCAATGCCGACGCGTGAATGGCGTGAAGGCGTCTGGCTTTGCGAGACGGGCCCCGAGCCGCAGTTGAGCGAAGACCTGGAGAATCTGGCCTACCGGCTCACCCAGCAGCTGGAAGGTGGAGGCCCGGATGTGGTGGTGGACCTTTCCACGGTGGAGTACCTGAACTCCGTGTGTTTGGGGCGCCTGATCGAAGTTCGCGCGGCTTGCCAACGCGGGGGTGGACGCCTGCGACTGGCCGGGGTCACCGATCGCATTTGGTCCGTCCTGCTGGCCTCCAATTTGGATCGGTCTTTCCGCTGTCTGGAAGATGTCAGCACCGCTCTGGCCTCCTTGGCGGTTGAAGACGCCTGAACCGCCAATGCACTTCGAGGAAGATGAAACCCGCATCGAAGTCGCCCCCCTGCTGGATGTGGCGTTCATCGCTCTGGCGGTCCTCGCCCTCGCCGCCGCCCGGGGACCAGACTTGACCATGCTGCCCGCCGGCCTGCCGGTGCTTGGGGTGGCGGCCGATCGTCCGGTCAACGAACGCATCGTGGTGAGCTTTGATGCCGACGGGACTTTTCGAGTGAACGGTGAATCCGTGCCCGCTGACGGATTAAGCACGCGTGTGGCAGAGCTCCGGGAATCGACCCCGGAGGCCGTGGTCTACATGGCCGCCGAACCCAGTCCATCCGACCCGAGGCTGGACGCCTTCTTGAGGGCATGGGATGGCCTCTCGACCATCGGGGCGGATTTGAGAATCGTGGGCAGGCCAGAGCCGACACCGACTTCAGACTGAGTCCTGCAGGCTGGCCACGAAGGCAGCCAAACGCTCACATCCAGCATCAATGGTTTCTTCGCCGCACGCGAAGCTCATACGCACGCAGCGCTCTCCTCCCGGACCAAACGGTGCGCCGGGAACCACCGCCACCAGAGCTTCTTCCAGCAACGCTTCACAGAACGCATTCACATCGGTCAGCACTTTGCCCGCAGGGGTGACTTTGCCAAAGCAGTCGCCCACATCAGGGAAGCAATAGAACGCGCCTTCAGGTTTAAGGCATTTGACGCCGTCAATATCAGACAAGTGCTGATGCATGCGTGCGGCCCGGTCGGCAAACCGAAGTCGCATGTTTTCCAAATCCTC
Source organism: uncultured Phycisphaera sp. (assembly GCA_963978155.1). Taxonomy (GTDB): domain Bacteria; phylum Planctomycetota; class Phycisphaerae; order Phycisphaerales; family SM1A02; genus UBA8653. The sequence continues at coordinate 25,819 of CAXBRK010000014.1, forward strand.
GTCGGCCGCTGCTCCAAGGACGGCGGCCACCGCGGGCATCACCAGGCTTGAAGTGTGGGAGAGCGATTGGCCCTGGATGCGGGTCAGAATCTTCGCCAGAGTCTCACCACGTTCGGTGAGCATTGGCGCGACCACCCAGCCCAAACGCCAGCCGGTCACGGCCGCAATTTTGGAAAGGCCATGCAACGTGATCACACGATCTTTCATGCCCGGCAGCGAGGCGGGCGAGCAGTGGGAAGCATCCCCGTAGCGCAGCGTGGCGTAAATTTCATCCGAGATCAACATGGCGTGCGGGTGGTCGGCCACGGCCGCAGCAATGCGTTTCACCACGTCATCGGGGAAAGCCACCCCGGTCGGGTTTCCGGGAGAATTCAACATGACCGCGGCGGTGTTGGGCGTCATGGCCGCCGCAACCGCCTCTGGATCGGGACGAAATCCGTCTTCAAACGTGCAAGGGACTTCCACCACCTTGCCCCCGCACAGTTCGATCATGGGTTTGTAGGACACCCACGCTGGGGTCAAGATCACCACTTCATCCCCGCGACCGGGTTCCAGCAGCGCTTGGAGCACCAAGAAGAGCGCCATCTTGCCCCCCGCGGTCAGCACGATGTCATCCGCAGTGCAATCCACACCACCTTTGCGATGAAAGGCCGCGATGGCCTCCCGAGCTTCGGGCGTGCCGGGAACGGGTTCATACCCGTTTTTGCCATCCTCAATGGCTTGTCGCACGGCCGCCACCGCCGCGGCGGGCGGCGCGAGATCGGGCTCGCCCGCAGAAAAACCAAGGACATCCTTCCCTTCGGCACGGAGGGCTTTGACACGAGCCGCCAAAGCCAAGGTGGCCGAAGCTTCCAGATCCAATGCACGTTGGGAACACCGCATACCTACACTCCAATGCCCAGTTCGGGGAAAGGCAAAGAATACCTTTCACATCGATCTGCAACTTCGAGGTTTCATGATGTCGACACGATTGCTTGCGTTTTCTGGCTCACTTCGCGCGGAGTCGTTCAACACCCGACTCGCATTCTTGGCCGCTGACTTGGCGGAATCCAAGGGGGCGGTGGTGACTCGACTCAAGTTGCAAGACTTGAACTTGCCCATGTTCGATGAGGACAGCGAAGCCGCGTCGGGCTTGCCCGCCGGAGCCAAAGAACTCAAAGACTTGATGCGAGCCCACGACGGGTTCCTCATTGCGACCCCCGAGTACAACGGCTTCATGAGCGGTGCTTTGAAAAACGCCGTCGACTGGGCCACCCGTCCCGAAGAAGGACACCCCCCACTTGACTGCTTCGCCGGAAAGACGGCCGGCATCATGGCCGCCAGCCCTGGCGGCTTGGGTGGGATCCGCGGGCTCCCCATGTTGAGGCTGCTCTTGTCCAATATTGGGGTGAACGTGGTCGGTGCCCAGTATGCCATGGGCCAAGCGGAGCAAGCTTTGGCAGAAGAAACGGCGAATGATGGTGTTCAGAAGGTTGTGGATGAAGTCCTGCGGGTCGCGGGATCGAGCCAAACACCATCGCGCTGAACGCTTTACACTTATCACCCCATGCATTACGAATCTCACAAGGCGGTCGTTGAAGACCTCGAGGCGCGGATCTTGACCATCCGTGACTCTCTTTGACTACGACGCGAAGGTAAGCAAGCGAGCAGATCTTGCTCGGCAAATGGAAGCCGCTGATTTCTGGAACGACCCGGATGCGGCCAACGCCACCATCGAAGAGTTTCGATTGCTGAAGACCCAGACCGAGGGCCTCGAACAAGCCATTGGCATGCTGGAAGACGGTCAAACCGCGCTGGAGATGGCCGCGGAGGACGAAGAGTTCTTGGCCGAAGCCGACGAGACCCTGTACGCGCTCGAACAGCACATGGAGAAGGTGGAGTTGCAGAGTTTGCTTTCGGGCAAACACGACCACCGAAACTGCTTCTTCACGATCCAAGCGGGAGCCGGGGGCACCGAGGCCAACGACTGGGCGGAAATGATCGACCGGATGTACCTCTACTTCTTCGAACGCCGCGAATGGAAGGTCGAAGAGATCAGCCGCAGCCACGGTACGGAAGTGGGCATCTCCGAAGTGTCTTATCACGTGAAGGGCCCCATGGCCTATGGGTACCTCAATTGCGAACGCGGCACGCACCGCCTCGCCCGGGTCAGCCCGTTCAACGCGGAAGGCAAGCGGCAAACCTCGTTTGCCACGGTCGATGTGATTCCGGAGATGCCAGAATCGGAAGTGGCGGTCGATGAAAACGAATGCGACATCGTTGCCTTTGCCCGCTCATCAGGCCCGGGTGGTCAGAACGTGAACAAAGTGGCCTCGGCCTGCCGCGTGGTGCACAAGCCCACGGGCATCCAGATTGTGGCTTCCACCTTCCGTGACTTCGGCCAGAACAAACGCCAAGCCCTCACCATCTTGCAAGCCAAGCTCGAACAACTCGAAGAAGAACGTCGGCAAGCCGAGCTGGACGAAGCGACCGGTGGCGCGGTGGAACGCGGGTGGGGATCGCAGATCCGCTCGTACGTGTTCTATGACAACCGCGTCAAAGACCACCGCAGCAATTTTGAGAAACCCAACCCCCAAAGCGTCTTGAACGGTGAACTCGACGAATTCATCGACGCCGAACTCAAGCGCAAACGCAAGCTCAACGGCTGATCAGGCGGTTCGGCTGAGGAATTCGGGGATCCGGTCCAGATCGATGTTGCCCCCGGTCAGGATGAGGGCGACTTTGCGGTATCCCAAGCGCCCAAAAACCCCCGTCAAAGCGGCGGCGACGGGGACAGCACATGCAGGCTCGATGATGATGCGAGCTTCCCGCAGCACAGCCCGCCACGCGTGCAGCACCTGATCGTCATCGACCACTTCGATGCTCTGCACGTGTTCTTTGATGATGGCCCAAGGAATCTCACCGAGAGCGGTCTTCAGCCCTTCACAAATCGTGTTGGCCGGAGGCGGCGGTTGCCGGACCCCGGTGGCCAACGAGCGGGCGGCGTCGTCGGCGTTCTGGGGCTCGGCGGCATGCACCCTGATTGACTGGCCCGAGGCGGCCACGGCCAGGCACGTGCCACTGAGGAGCCCCCCGCCACCGACTGGGGGAACAATCGCATCCAGGCCTGGCACTTGCTCAAGCACCTCGGCCGCGCACGTGGATTGCCCCGCCACCACGCGGGCGTCGTCGTACGGGTGCACCAGCTCGGCGCCTGTCTGGGCACACACTTCAGCACACGCGGCTTCTCGTGCCGCTTGGTTGTCGTCACACCAGTGCAGTTGGGCCCCCGCGTGCGTCATGGCTTCGACTTTGCGCTTGGTGGTGCCTTGGGGCACCACCACGTGGCACGGGATGCCGCGCCGCTGGGCGGCCAGAGCAAGGGCCCCCCCGTGGTTGCCCGAAGAATGGGTCACCACGCCGCGGGCGGCTTCCTCGTCGCTGAGAACGGCCACGGCATGGCTTGCCCCGCGGAATTTGAAGGCACCGGCGTGCTGAAGGTTTTCACACTTCAAAAAAAGTTCGCAACCAGCCTGCTCCGACAGGGCGGGACAGGTCAGTACTGGCGTGCAGCGCACCACACCCTCAAGACGCTGCCGTGCTTCGGCGACCACTTCGGGTCCCGGAACCACGCGAGCATCCATCACTCGGCTCCCAGTTGGAGGGGCGGCCCGAGTTCAGCGTGATTCGCGGAATACCAACCGAACGCCATCGATCGCAAGGACGGCACCCGCATCCCCGCCGCGTCTTGCACATCCACCGCATGCGGGCCGTCTTTCACCACAAGGGTGAACGCTTCGCCTTGCAGTTCCACGGTCAACGTGCCGGAACCGCCAACTTGTTTCGAGAGATCCGCCATGGGCCAGGCGTACATGGTGTCTTGAACCGGGAGGACGAAGCACGGCGTCTTCGCTCCGAGGCCCAAAGCTTCTTCTGGTGAGCGAGCGGGATACAGCAACTTCTTGCCCAGTTCGTAGCTGCCGTAGTCGAGCCGGCGGTAACGCTCACGCAACCCACCCTTGGGGGCTTGCAAGATTTTGGTGCCGGGATGGTCAGCCAACCAATCGCCCCAGTGGCCAATGAACACCGGCAGTCGTTGCAAGCTTTCGGTACCCGGACCATGAGGCCCCGCCACCGCTTCACCGGTCACGGGATCCCACAAACGTTCTTGGCCCAAAGGATCGGTGCGGTCGTACAACAAAGGCGTGGAGTGGTACAGCAGGCCCGAGTGGCCAAACTCCAGCACTTTGCCATCAACGCGTCGGTCGTACGCCACCAACAGTCCTGAAAGTGGGGCGTGCACGATGAGCACCGGCACGTCGCCCACCATGTCGTTGCACACTTCGTGGGTGCGAAGCTGCAACAGAGGCCACGCCACCGCGTCATCGCCATCGGCATAGGCCACCACGATTTCGGAGGGGACGAGGTACTTGCCGTACTCCTCGCGGTTGAAGGCCACGACGGCGGTGCCTTCCATCTTTTCGGGGGCGTCCAAAGATCGCACCAAGTCCCGGTGCAACTGGGCCGCCACCAGATACTCCTCATCCAGAGCAGCGCCGTCCAGAACAAAGCCATACGTCGCAGGATCGGAGCCATCACCCGGAGGTCGATTTTTGACCCGCGACAATGCGGGGGCCACGAAGTACACGATCAAGAACAGCGCGAACAAGCCGGTCGCAATGAGCACCGGCCCCCCCGCACCAGAAGTCAGCGTCAATTTTTGCGGCGTGGCCGGAGCATCAGACATGGTGGGATTCTAGGAGGGCAGACAAAACGA
>CAXBRK010000015.1:0-29699 GCA_963978155.1 uncultured Phycisphaera sp.
CATCACCCAATGGCGGCTCCGCAGGGGACCTCAAAGTCAAGCTCAAGGTTGGGGGGCACCCGTGGCTCAAGCGGGAGGGCAAGCACCTGCGGGGGCTGGTGCCACTGAGTCTGGATGAAGCGGTGCTGGGCACCGAAATCGAAGTGCCCCTGCTTGAGGGGTCGGTTCGGATCAAAGTCCCAGTGCACTCTTCGTCCGGTCGGGTGCTTCGAATTCCGGGACTCGGTGTCCCCAGTGAGCCTCCAGGCGATCTGCGATTGGAACTTCGGGTGATCCTCCCCGACGGTGGACATCAAGCTCTGGACGCCCTGGCCGAAGAGATCAAAGGCACACTGCCAAACCCCCGTCACGAGATGGACTGGTTTGCCAACCGCTCATAACCCCCCCGGCACCAACCGGCCGGGAAGGGAGATGGGATACCGGGAGTGCTTCAGCTCCAGTTGCCCAACAACGTGAGCAGATCGCTGAAGTCAACTTGACCATTGCCGTCGATGTCGGATGGGCAGCCGGAGCAGGCCCCCCAGTCGGCGAGCATGTTGACGAGGTCGTCGAAATTCACCACGCCATCGCCGTTGACATCACCTTCGATGGTCGGGTCGTCACAGACATACCGAACCACGCGAAGGTCATCGATGCCAGCTTCCACCACACTGGGCAGAACGTCGTCATCACCGACGGTGAATCGGAGCTGCATGCTCGACGAGGCCGGGAGGTCTTGGCCGACCACGAACTCGGGGCGGAGCCAACCACCACCAGCGTTCGCAGGACCAAAGGTTTCCAAGGTATTCCAAGAGGAGCCATCAGTGGACCACTCCACCACCAAGGCATCGGTTCCAGGGTTGGAACCATTGGTGTTGTCCAACCAGCGGGCGTACGACAGGATCGAGCCCTCCAGACTGAGATCAAAGGCCGGCGACGTCAAAACCGTGTTGCCGCCGTCGACATCACTGTTGCAAGCGTTGGCTGAGTCGTTGTCGGTCAACCAGCAGCCGTTGGAGCCGTCGGCGTCCTGACCGGGATTGCCCCGACTGCACACCGAAGACGGAATCGGGGCCCCTTGCTCCCACTGGCCGTCTGTGGCGTTGCCACTGACTTGCCAGCCACTGGTGGTATCACCCGAGTCGAGCACCACATCCACGATGTCGCTCCATTGTGTGGTCGTAAAGCCGCCAGCTGAGGGGTAGCGAACGACGTCACTGGAGCCAAAGACACCCACTTCAAAGGCCACTTGAACTTCAGACCCGCAGCCGAGTCCAGGCACGGTTCCGGCATAGCGGCCTGGCTGAGTGGCTGTCATGGGGTAGGAAACACCATTGGCAAGCATCCGAACCGTCGAAGGATCATGAATGTCCTCACCATCCGAAATGGCCAGCTCCAATGGGAAGCCTGCAAAAGGATCCGTCAATTCAGGAATTGGAGTCAGCAGTTCGACTTGGACACTGACGGTTTCCAACGCGCCTTCAACCGACAAGAGGGCATTGACCACCCCCCAGCCGTAATCGTTGTCTTTGCCGGGCGCTCCCCGGTCGGTCACGGTGTCGAACATGATTTGCTTCAGTTCTTGGACGGGGAGTTCAGGATTGGCCCCACGCATCAAGGCCACCACACCAGCGATATGAGGGCAAGCCATCGAAGTACCACTCAAAGTGGTGTACCCGCCTCCAGCACTGGTGGAACGCACGTTCACACCGGGAGCACTGATGTCGGGCTTCGCAGAGCCGTTACCAAACGGGTTGCAGTAGGCGGGACCGCGCGATGAGAACGACGCGACAGGGAAGCTGTCACCGGCATTGCCATCGACCGCGCCAACGGCAAGAGTGGTGAACGCAGACGTGTTGCGATCCGCCGGACGGCGAATGGTGCTTGAACTGGGACCCTCGTTGCCTGCGGCAAACACGACCACAACTCCGGCCGTCTCCATCGCATCGATAAAGCTCCAAAGCTCGTTGTCACAGGCGGGAACGCCGTGGACATCAGTAACTCCCCAAGAATTGGAGCAAACGTCGGGGACATCGAACATGGTGGATGGATTGCCGTCGGGATCCACCACCCACTGGAAGGTTTCGATGGCGTCAGAAATCGTCTCTGAAATCCCGCCGCCACGATCAATGGTGGCGCCCGCGATCCACTGTGCTCCGGGAGCAACCCCAATGGAGTCACCAGGTGCGCCACCAACAATGGAACCAAGACAGTGAGAACCGTGGTACGAGCCATCGAAAGGGAAGCTTTCGTTGTTGCTGTACGGATCGTCAAAAGCCCATTGGGGATTCCCGGCGTAAGCGGGGTCCAAACCTCGCCAGCGGGAAGCCAATGACTCGTGGTTGCCATCGGCACCGGTATCCACGATGGCAACCAAGGCGCCGGTGCCGTCGTATCCCATGGCCCAAGCTGCAGGAGCTTGGATTTCGGCCACGCCAGGTTCGACGCCGCCCAAGCCCATGGATCCGCTGTCCGGCTCACCTTCAAATGGTTGGACCAATTCGATGGGCGCATTGAGATGCACGTCCAGTACATCAGAACGTGCGGCAATCTCAAAAATCACATCCGAAGTTGCCTCGACACGAACGAGGTTCCGGAGCCAGTAGGACTCGACGGTGGCCACTTGTCGCATACGGAGCGGGGAATCGGCAGTCATGACCGACAGGTCCTGCAACAAGGAGGCTTGCGAGAAGGAAGCCAGTCCTTGCAGAGATTCGATGGTGTCTTGGTGGCGGACGGCCAAGGGGGCACGTTCGGCGTTGAACCGGGACTCCAGAGCCGCAAGATCAACTTGATCCACCATGGAGACCAGCACGTTGTGCAGGTCGTACGGCCGGGCTTCAAGCTGCACCTGAAGGGCCGGATCAATGGTGCCAGCGAAGGCTGGAATCGCAGTCAACGAAAGGGTCAAAGCGGCAAGGGCCGGTGCAACGGGTTGATTCATATCCGTGGTCTCCACAACCTAATTTAGAGGCTCTTTGGCACCTCGCGTGGACTATTCGTTCGGAATCGTTCACGGTTGCCGATCTTTGGGGGTTGGTCTAAAGTTCGATAATCCTCTGTATCCGGATGAACGGATTGCCCCTTCTCGAGCCCACGGAGTTCGCATGCCCCCCAGCCGCTGGACCTTTACCTCTGAATCTGTTTCCGAAGGACACCCTGACAAGCTGTCCGACGCCATTTCCGACGCCGTCTTGGATGCATGTCTCGAACGTGACCCCAACGCCCGCGTGGCCTGCGAAACCCTCTGCAGCACCAATATCCTTGTTCTCGCCGGAGAAATCGGCTTGGCCACTGGGGTAGAGGCCCCGGATTACGAAGCCATCGCTCGAGAGACCGCCGTTCGGATTGGCTACGACGCCGCCGACAAAGGGCTCGATGGTCGCACCTGCGAGGTGCAGATCCGACTGGACACGCAAAGTGCTGACATCGCTCGGGGCGTTGATACCGGCGGGGCCGGTGACCAAGGGCTGATGTTTGGCTACGCCTGCCGCGAAACCGAACAACTCATGCCGCTTCCCATCGATCTGTCCCACGCGTTGGTGCGAAGACAAGCCGAAGTGCGCCGGGCCGGAACCATTCCCCACCTTCGTCCAGATGCCAAAAGCCAAGTGGCCGTGACCTACGAAGATGGCCGCCCGCTGCATGTCGAAAACGTGGTGCTGAGCACCCAGCATGGTCCGCAATGGAGTGGTGACGCCCAAGCCGAGTTGCGTCGACTGGTACGCACCGAAATCATTCAGCCGGTTCTCGAGCAATACGGCGTCTGGCGGGACGAGATCGAATGCCACATCAACCCCACCGGTCAGTTTGAGCTGGGCGGCCCCCATGGTGACTGCGGGTTGACGGGACGAAAAATCATCGTGGACACCTACGGTGGAATGGGCCGCCACGGCGGTGGCGCGTTCAGTGGGAAGGACGCCACCAAAGTCGACCGCTCGGCGGCCTACATGGCCCGCTACGTGGCCAAGAACTTGGTGGAAGCTGGACTGGCCGAGCGATGCGAAGTCCAACTGGCCTACGCCATCGGCGTCAAGGATCCCACTTCGATCAAAGTGGACACCTTTGGTACCGCGATCAACACCAATGATGCGGCACTGGAACAGGCCATCCGATCCGTATTCGACCTCACGCCGAAGGGCATCATTGATGCGCTGAAGTTGCGGAACCCCATCTACTCCCCCACCACCAGCGGCGGCCATTTCGGACGAACGCCTGGCGAAGGTGTGGACGGCAGCTTCCCTTGGGAAGTGACCGACCAAACCGACGCCCTGAAGGAAGCCGTCCATGCCGCCGCCGGAGTCTGCTGACGCACGCACCCGCGCGCACCAGATCCTGACCCAATTGGCGGCGGAAGGGCCAGGGGCATCTTCCCGAGATCCTGAGCGCGGGCTGGCGGGTGCGATTGTGCGAACCACCGTGCGCCGCTGGCTCACGATTCGCCACCTGATCCGGCAAGCCGGACAACGCGATCCCGACACCTTGGAGCCTGTCGTCTGTGCCTCAGTTTTGGGTGGTGTTGCGGAGCTGGTGTGTCTAGATGGCACACCGGACCCAATCGTGGTCGACGCCCACGTGGAATCCATTCGGCCCTACCGACCCGGAGCCACGAAATTGGTCAATGCCATCTTGCGGCGGGTGATCGACCTGCGAGGCGAACCGATCGAGCAGGCGGACTTTGCCGATCCTTCTCACATTCCGCTCGGCGCTGGACATGGATGGCAACTCTCCGAGCCCATCAGCCTGCCCGGCGATGACCCTCTGGCCATTCTCGCCGTCCGCAGTGGCATGCCACGCGGACTCATCCGACGATGGGCCCGCGAGCAGGGACTGGAAGAAGCCACCCGAGGCGCTTGGCACGGTGTGATGCAAGCGCCGGTGGTCATTCAGGACATCGAGCCGGAGCAAGCCGAACAACTGGGATTGCTTGCCCACGTGGAACCCAACGCCTACGTACTGCCTCGTGAGGCAAACCCCGCGGAGATCATTGAAGCCACCGGTGGACGGATCCAAGATGTGGGTTCAGCGCGAGCGGTTGATTTTGGCTTGGACTTGGAGCCGACCACAATTTTGGATCCGTGTGCCGGAGGAGGCACCAAGACTGACCAAATGCGACGCCGCTTCCCCAACGCCCACATCACGGCTTGGGACCCGGACCAAGAACGTCAGGATCGACTTCGCCGCAGATTTTCAGAAGATGAAAGTGTCACGGTGACCAGTCGCCCCCCTGAAGGCACCTACGACTTGGTGCTTCTCGATGTGCCTTGCTCCAACTCCGGCGTACTGGCCCGTCGCCCCATGGCCCGGCATCGCTTTGGTCCCAGAGCCTTGGCCGATCTTGAGCAACTGCAAGAGGAAATCCTGCACAACTGGCGTCCCGCCGTGGCGCCTCAGGGTCACCTCCTCTGGAGTACGTGCTCCTTGGAACCCGAGGAGAACGAACAGTTCCTCGAGCGGCGTGCACCCAATCTGCAGCTGGAATTGGTTCGGCGTGAACGCACGCTGCCCGCCGGCCTTCCTGGTGAACCAAATACGGTCTACCGAGACGGAGGAACCGTCACCCTTTTGCGCGGGTCGGAGTAAGATTGCCGCTTCGGAACATGTTCCTGACATGCGGCTCTCTGACCTCCTCCACGACCGAACCATCCGTGTCCCGATCACTTCGAGTGATCGAGAAGAGGTGATTGCCGAATTGATTTCGGCTTGTCTGGAGGCCGGAACGCTGACCGATGGCGAGAGCGCTCAACACGCCGTCGCCCAACGCGAGCAACAACGATCGACGGGCATCGGACACAACATTGCGATTCCGCACGGTCGATGTCCTGAAGTTCATGGCGTGGCCATGGCCTTGGGCATCACCAGCAACCCGATTCCCTGGAACGCGATCGACGGCCTCCCGGTTCGAATCGTTGCTCTGGTGGTTTCTCACCCCAGTCGCACGGTGGAACACATCCAATCTCTTGGTCGGGTCAGCCGATTCTTGGGGGATGCCGCGACCCGGAGCAGACTGATGGACGCCACGGCCAGTGACATCGCCCGCATGATCCGCGCCGAAGACGACTAAGCCCCCGATCAAAGTCCTTGAAGGAACAAGGCTTCACTTACGGCTGGCCCGCTGGACCTTCGCGCAACTGTTGGCGCAGTGCTGCGGCCTCTTCGATGGCCCCCCCGGCGTCCAACATGCGCATCACTTGGGTGAGCAATCGTGGGTCATCATCAACGAGCGCACGGGCCTTCCGCGCGGAGGCAACGACCGAATCCAGCGCCCCACGCTGAAGATGAACCTCGGCCAAACGCAACCACGCCGCGGGGTTGTTGGGCTCAATCTTCAATGTTCGCTCGAACCAGACCACCGACTCATCCAACTGCCCCGCCTGGGCGGTGGCCAAAGACAAACGTCGCATCAAAAACAAGTCAATGGGTCCACCCGGCGCCACTCGGTCTCGGTGCTCACGACAGAAGGCAATCATGGCGGATGCCTTGCCTTGCAGATCCAGCCAGCGTGTGTAGTCCTCAAGCAGCCGCACCGACTGTGGATGAGCGCTGAGTTGATCCAGGTACCAGACTTCAGCTTCTCCCGGAGCGGCAAGTTGCTGCAAGAGGCCAAGATCACCGGCAACGTCATCGCGGAAACCGAAATAACTCAGATGCTGTTCCACAAAAGGAATGGCTTCAGACCACTCTCCAAGGGCCGTATGGCACCAAGCTCGAGAAAGCCAGCCCGGAGGCGATTCGGCCAACGCAAGACCCCCGCTCCCAATGGGACGCAATTTTTGGTGCCGCCTGATGGCCTCTCGACATTGGTTGGCCTGCTCCCCCGTGGCCACCAAGGGTGTGCTGCTGAACACCAAACGCTTGTCCAAATCAACCGAGGCCGCCAGACGTTGCACTTGACCGAGTTCCGCACGGACCCAAAGACTGTGCCCAGAGAGAAGCACGAAAGCAAGGGCCAGAAGACGGACGTGCCATCCCCACTTCGTGGTTCGGTTGTCGGCACGCAACGCCAGACGATGCACCGAGAAGCTGGGTCGGCCAATGGATGCCAAAGCAGCCCACACGAACCAGGAAACCAAGGCCGCCATCCCTGCCGCCATCAGAAGCGGGAACAAGTTGTACAGACCGTGGAAGCCAAAAAAGGCCGCCAGCCACACCAGCAAAATGGTGCCTTCCATCTTCCGTGACAGGCGGAACAATTTTGAGTTGGCGGGCGGTGCATGCTCACGGAACGCGGGCGGCGTGGTCCAGCCGAACTTCAAGGCCTCTTGGGGGCATGCTTCGATGCAATCCCCACACTTCATGCAACCTTGGTCCACGACCGAGCCAAAATCATGAACTTCTTCATGCACCCGGACATGGCTGGTGCAAACGGAGGTGCACACGCCGCAACGTTCACACAAGTCTGGATCGACGACAATACGTCGCGGGGCCAATCGATCCAATGGCGCCATGAGGCCGCCGTACGGGCAGGCGTACGTGCAGTACCCCTTGGCGCCCAAGAACCAGACCGCACCGGCCGTGCAAATCAGGAAGAAGGGGACCGCGATCCAGAAGCTGGGAAAGGTTGACCAAAATGCAGAGGTGCTGAATTCATACGAAACACCCGGCCAAGCCTCCACTGGTCCTGCGGTCGGGAACCATGAAAAGCGTTGGTGCATGAATTGGGACAATGGCGTCCAGCCCCAACGGTGAACCGCGGGCCACAGGAACATCAGGAACCCGAGGAAGAAAGGAGCCAGTCCCAAAGTTCGCGAACGGAATGGCTTGGGTTTGATCCCTCGTCGCTCCAGCCATTTGCTGCAGGCGTCCTGGAGAAGCAGGACATGGCACCCCCAGCCGCAGAACCACCGGCCAAGCAATGCGGTGGAAAGAAGCATCAACGCGAACAGCACCAAGCCAGGATTGATCACACCTTCGCGAACAAACGCCATGGACTCGCTGGGTTCGATCGGAGAGATCGTGGTCTTGGTCCACAGCCAGTGGGCGATGTGCAGGAAAATCAGTCCTTGCACAACCAAGAGGACGTTCCGTCTCTTCCGCCAAGCTGCACCTCGGGGTCGGTCGGGAGAATTCAGTTGGGGCAATGAAACATCAGCCACGAGGTCAGGTTAACGCACCGTGGCCGAAGGCAAAAAATGATTCATCGATTGGAGAAGGGACGAGGCTCAGGCCAGAACAGCTTCGGTATCAAAGCCTTCGGAGCTGTCGTGCTCGATGTACCACTTCAATTTGGCGATGGCAGACTTCTGCACCTGACGCACCCGCTCTTTGGTGACTCCGATGCGCGAACCAACCTGCTCGAGCGTCAAAGGACGTGAGCCACGTGGAGCATCCAAACCAAATCGGTAGTGAATCACTTCACGCTCAAGCGGCGACAGACGGGCCAGATTTTGAACCATGATGGTTCGAACTTCCGCCGAGCCATCGGATCGTTCGGTCTGATCTCGAAGATCGTTGGGGTTGACCCGCTCCATTTCTGGATCGAAGTGAACGGGATTGTGTTGGCGGTATTTGGTCTGCTTCATGCCTTGGCGACCGAAGGCCTTGAGAATGGCGCGGCAGGCGTAGGTGGAGAATTTGAATCCACGAGAAACGTCAAATTTGTCAACGGCCCGAAGCAGAGCCATATTGCCCTCGCCCAGCATGTCGGCAAACTCCATGTCTTCGGCTCTGGTTCGTTTGGCCATGGCCATGACGAGCGCCACATTGACCTCGGCAATTTCGTGACGAAGCTGCATGGCACGCGCGTGCCAGTCGAGAATCTTCCGAGCCTTGGCGGGAGTTGGACGACGCCCGTTCAACGTGCCAAGCAGTTCGGCGACGCGGAACCGACAGTAGTTGAACCGCAAGAAAATCACCCGCTCTTGGGCCGCCGTCAGCACCAAGTGCTTGCCGGTGTGCTCCTCGCGAGCGTGGGTCGTCAAGGAGTCGAGCAGTGGGCGGTACCAAGACGCGTCGATCTCCGGCAAATCTTCGGAGGCGTTGAAAATGGTCTTTTCAGCTCTGGGGAGCACAAAGGACTCGTCTGGGGTGTAGTCGTACTTCTCGAGCTCAAGAAGTTGCTGCAGCAACCGCATTTCGGGGAGTGAGAACCCTGGGAGGGGTCGCTTCAGAAGGTCGGTATGGGCTGCCGTTGAATCGTTCATCTCGTTCAGTTCCTTGCCTGAGTTCAGATTCCGATACGCACAGCGAGGCGTGAAGGTTCTCTGTCCTTCAAGATTATCGTTCAAAACGTCCACTCCACGCAAGTCCAATCCGGTGAAAATGAAAAAAAGCCCGGCCAGGAGGCCGGGCTTTTGAAATCATTGACAAAAATGGCCCTCAGGGGCTTATTCGGCCGCTCCGCCAGACATGTCGTAGACCCAAGCGTCGCCAGGGCGGTCGAAGCAGAGCACCTCACCGTCGTTGAAAAACAGCCCCAGCTCCTTCTCAGCGGCTTCCGGGGAGTCTGAACCGTGGATCAGGTTAAACGAATTGGACACCCCGAAGTCACCCCGAATGGTGCCCGCTTCGGCGTTGGATCCAAAAGTGGCCCCCATCATCTTCCGACAGACCGCAATTGCACCCTTGCCGCGGATGGCCATGACCAGCACTGGGCTGGATGTCATGAAGCCGACCAGCCCGTCGTAGAAGGGCTTGCCTTGGTGGTCTGAATAGTGCGTCGAGGCCAGTTCGTTGCTGATTTGCATGAACTTGGCACCAACGATTTGCAGGCCTTTGTCTTCAAAGCGAGAAATGATGCGTCCCATGAGACCGCGTTGAACGGCATCAGGCTTCAGGATGATCAGTGTGGTTTCCATGATTGCTCCAAGATCCGCGGTGAAATTGCGGGGAAGCAATCATACCCGACCAGCCTGAAGAATCACGCAATTGCGGTGCGTGCGATCACCACCGCGACGGCCCAAACGGCCAAGGTAGCGATCAGACATCGCCAAGGATCAACTTCTGGGACCCCGTTCAGACCTTGACGGACGGCTCCACCCAAGTAACCCACTTGACGGACACTCTGCCCGACCGCTTTTCGAACGCCTCCCATGGAGGTGGCCCCCGCTGCCACGGCGACCGCAACCTTGAAGAGACCTGCTGATTTCTGCTCGCTGGGGATCGCGTCGAGAACGTCACTCTCGGCGGAGGACATTGTTCCCGAAGGGGCCCGGTCGGTTTCAGACGCCGCAGTTCCCGTGGAAGGGATGTACTCAAAATTGCGGGTCCGGTGCAGCGATGGCCCTGAGGAGGGCTCGCTCCAATCCGAACTGCTGCTGTACTTCGACATGGGTGTTGAATCGTCGATCTATCGCAGAGACTTCACTCCGAGACCTCCCAAACGGTACAGATAGAACCAACCTCACCTGTCTTGGTCCTGATGCAACGGCCGCTTCGGCTGACCTCTTTTTGTGTCGATTGACCAAGCATGTCCAACTTCCGATACGAAAGTGAATTCAGCGAAGCCAGCATCAACACTTTGGATGACCGACGTCGCGAGATCCGCTTCAACGATGGAGAGCGTGCGGTCATTGTCTGGTCTCACAACGCTGAAGCGCGTGGCCCAATGGAACTGATCAACCGTTCTCAACAAGGGCTGTGCGTACGAAGTGAAGACGCAGTGCCCCCGGGAGCCCTGGGAACCATCCTGCGCATCTTGCCGTGGTCCGAAGCAGAAAACCGACGCGCGGTTGTCACGTGGTGCCACGCTGACGAATCCGGGGGATGGCAATTGGGCCTGCGGTTCGTGGACAGCCGGCCCATCGCCGCGTAAGTCTTATTCCGGGCTGACGATCACGGTCCCTGCACCTTCGAAGGTGAAGGATGTGGTCTTTCCACCAATCCAAGACACCGTGCCGGTTCCCGAAGCAGAAGCGCTTCCCAAACCGAACCACGCCTCTGCAGGCACTTGGGTCAAGTAACTTCGAGTGGGGGCAATTCGACGGCGACGGGTCACACCATCGACGGTCAAAGTGATCTCTGCCCCGATGGCCAATCCAGGCTGATCACCAACGTCTGGAACCACTCTCAAGCTTGCTGCGGCTGGGAAGTCATTTCGATACACCACCGCGGGGGCACCGGCTTGAGCAACCGCGAGATCCAAATCACCATCCCCATCAAAATCTGCGAATCCAGCCCCTCGGCCCACCAGTGGGTTGGCCAAGTCACCAACACTGTCATCGGGGGCCAAAGCAAGACAACGCTTGGCGTCGTGCCCACAATTCCAGAACAGTTGCGCGGGTTGGCGGTACGACTGTGAGGCTTGGACTTCGGCGATCTCTTCTTCGAGGTGGCCGTTGATTTGCAGCAAATCCTCGCGGCCATCCATATCGACATCGAAGAAGCACAATCCAAACGAAAGGCGTTGCCGGCTGGGGGTGCCCAAGCCTTCCGCCCCAGACATGTCCGTAAATCGGAGCGGGTGATCAGGATCTTCAGCCGCGTACAGGCTGCTGGCCTCATTGGCAAAATTGGCCACCGCGATGGCCAGACGGGCATCACCTCGGGGTTCGGCCACATCGATCCCCATTGCACCGGTGGCTGCCCCCAGGCGGTCAAACGCCACCCCAGAGGAAGCGCCAATTTCAAGAAAGGCCCCCTCTTGGTTGTGGAACATGAAATTCTGCACGGTGTCGTTGGCCACCATGACATCCAACCAGCCGTCACGATCAAAATCGCAGATGGTCAACGCCAACGCTTTTCCAAGCGGCAGGTTGGTGGCCGGGTTGACCACTTCGATGCCCCGCTCCGCCGAGACGTCACGGAAGGCACCTTTGCCATCGTTCTCAAACAAGCGGCAATGGGCACCTTGGTAGTTGGTTGGGGGTCCGTACGCGCGGTCGGTGCCGTTTAGCGTGAAGGCAAGTTCCAAGTCAATCGTTCGGCTCCACTGGACATACCGGCAGACGAAGAGATCCAAATCTCCATCGCGGTCGTAATCGAAGAAGCCTGAGGAGGAACTCCACGCTTCATCGGAACCAGCCGCCCCCCCGGCATTGGGCACTTCTGAGAATGTTCCGCTCTCGTTCAACAGCAATCGATCTTGGCCCAAACAACTCAGGAAGACATCAAGATCACCGTCACCATCGACATCCCCAATGGCCGGACCCATGACATAGGCGTCTTGAGGGAACCCAGACCCCGCAGTGACATCCACAAACTGCCCCGCGTCGTTGCGGTACAGACCAAGAGATCGGACCTCGCGGTCCGCATTGTCCCAAGGCCAAGCCCGCCCCCCGGTGAGGAGCAAATCGGGATCTTGGTCACCATCCATATCGAACCAGGCCACCCCACCCACCATGGTCTCGGGCAACAGCTTCTCGCCAGTCGCACCGGAATCGTGAACAAAGGACACGCCAATGGCATCGGTGATGTCAACGAAGGGAAGGGGAGGTTGCTCTTCGGCCACGGTCACCAAACGCCCGGGGCCCACAATTGGATCTCGTTCGATGATTTCCTCGACTTCGCCCGCTTGATCAGAGAGCAACGTCGTGACCCCAAAGACCACACCCCCCAGCACCACCAAGCCCAAAAGGCTCCAACGGAAGGCCTGTGAGATCACCGTGCCATCGGTTGAAATCACTTCATCTTCAATGGCATCGGATTCTTTGGGGTCTGGAGTGGAACTCATGGTCGTTCAGCATCGGCGCGGAGCGTGTCTGGGCTTGAAGGCTCAGGCAACTCGTAAATCGTCACCGGCTCGGCCGCCCGGTTGGCCGCAGGATATTTTCGGCGGGCCAAGGCAACCGCACGGTCCCGGGCGTTGTCGTCGGGCTTGTACTTCGCGTGCAATGCGGCATGACGGGCCTCTGCCTCATCATCACCCAATCCCCGGGCAACC
Organism: uncultured Phycisphaera sp.; assembly: GCA_963978155.1. Classification (GTDB taxonomy): domain Bacteria; phylum Planctomycetota; class Phycisphaerae; order Phycisphaerales; family SM1A02; genus UBA8653. Next base: position 12,800 of record CAXBRK010000015.1, read on the forward strand.
TGCTTCAAGCCCCAGTGAGCGCCCAAGCTTTCCGTATCCAGGGCCAAGGCCGCCAAGAAAGACTCTCGGGCTTCTTCAAGGAGCACGGCCCGTTCTTCGCCACGCTCTTGCAAGGCCAACTGGTACACCGCATCACCCAAGGCAATGTGCACACGTTCATCCCGGGTGAAATCAAAGCCCCGGCCCTCAGCCTGAGTGAATCCACCGCGAAGAATGTCCCGCAAGTTGTTGGCAGCCAACTCAAAGTCTCCGTTGCGGGAGGCAACCTGAGCGCCAAACCAAAGCAAACTCCACGCGGGGGCTTCACGCTCAGCAGCCCGAGCCAACGCGTCTGGGGCTTCCACATCAATCAAGCCCTCTCGCAAGAACAGTCGAGCCAAATTCAGCGGACCGTCGTAGCGATCCAATTGCTCTACTTGTTCGAAGGCTGAGCGAGCCTGTTTCAGAAGCCCACTCCCTTGGACCCGAAGCAGGCCAATGCCGTAATCGTTCCAGCGTTCCCAAGCCGGGGCTTCGAAATCGGGCTGGTTGATTGGTTGAGATCCGGCCAAAGGCAGGACCACTCGGTCGCTTGCCAGTTCCAAGATCGGAAGGTCGTTTCGGTAGTTGGGGTCTTCCGTCACGAATCGCATGTAGGTGGTGTCGAACTTGCGGTACCGAAGTCGCGCTTCGACCACGATGGGACCAACCGCATCCTCAGGGACGGTGAAGCGGTGGTGAATGCTGTCGGCCGCCCCGGGAGGGATCTGGTGGTTGTACAGCGGAATGTAGATGTCTTCGGCGTTTCTTCGGTCGATGCGGTTGCCATCTCGATCGATGACGAACGCATTGACAAAGTGAGCCCATGGGTCCACGGCCCCGAATTCGTCCATGCCTCCGCTCTTCCAGAGCTCACGCTCTCCATCAAAGACGGTGACCTCCAGCCACACCTCGTTGGAGTCGCTGGTGCCTTGGGTAAAGACGTGCCCCATTTTTACCGTGCGAATCACGGTTTCCAACAGCCACGTTGAGCCTGGTTCAACCTCAGGCACTTCGGGCCGGAGCGGGGCAATCAACTCTCCATCAATTCGGCCTTCTTCACGAAGACCAAAGAGGTCCACCCGCATCACACCCTCGTTGAATTCCCGGTGGGCCTCAATGGCCGCGTCAGCGTCGGGCATTTTGTCGCGGTTGAGATGCAGGATGCCCGTGTTGGCGCCCAAGAACTGGTGGTTGTGCACCAAGGATCGACCATCCCCCGCAAAATCGTCGGCACCGAAATTCACACCCGGTCCGGTTTCTTCCAAGGGCATGTGGCAGCCGTTGCAATTCGTCTGGGCCTTCGGGGGGTAGTAGAAGCTGGTGATGCCGTGGCCCGACACGCCCGAAAGGCGGAAGGCGTCGTAGTGGTTTTGGCCTCGAAGCCACTTGTACCCATTCAATTCCACGGGCAAGTGAACTTTGTGGCAGGTGCCACAGAACTCGGCCGACTGGTGGAATGGCTTGAGGAACGTGGCTTTGTGGAAGGCCGGCTTGGCCTTCACCAACTGGCGGTTGACCCATTGCAGCGCCGCATTCTCACTGAAGGCAAAGGGGTAATGCTGCGGCTCATCCATGGTGTAGGCCGCATTGCCCAGGTTGGAATTGACATGGCTGATGGCGTGGCAAACCGTGCAGGTGATGGCGGCTTGGCCAAGGGGATCCTCCGAAACCGGGTAATCCGGATCATCCCATCGTGGATCGTCAAATGCCCCCGAGAGAAACGGAACGGGGTCATGACAGCCGGCACAAAAACGACTGGCCTGGGTGTTGCCATCTCGAGCGGAGAGGAAGGCACGCGTGTCCTGCAGCGATTTGGCGTACGGGCCGTTGTTGAAACTGCTGAATCGGTGGGCCGAGTGCGACCAGGATTGGTACGCATCTTCGTGGCACTGCAGACAATACTCGTCGTTGTCGAGAACCTCGGCGTCGATGAAGTCACCCGAAGTGGTGCGAGCAAGTGAGGGCTCAAAGTAGTCCGCGCTTTCAGGACCTTCTCGTCCCCAGGACCGGGGGTCTTGGGTTTGCACCATGAACATCAATGCGGCGAAGCCCGCGGCCACGCCGGCCCACTTGGCCCCAATCTTCCACTTGATGCGTCGACCGGCGAGTCGGTGCAACACGAACATCCAAGAGGCCATGAGTGGCGCTGCCACATGGGCCCAGTACGCCGCCGAACGCCAAGCATCGTTGGTGAGATCCAATCGGAAGGATCCGAGATCAACGCGGGTCAAGGCGATGCCAGAAATGAACGTCAAGATGGCCGCCAAGAACGTCGCCCAGCCTGCCCGCACGGCTTGGCGATTTGGGCGGTTGTATGTGTTCCGAAGGTGCACCAAACCAAAGACGATCGTGGGCACCACAATCAAGAGGCCCAAGATCAGGTGCAGCAAGAACATCCAGAGATAGAACCAGCCCTGACGTTCCTCGCCTTGCACGGTGACCGAAACCAAGTACACCGAGTTGACCACGATCAACGCGAACAGCGCGAAGACGATGGCCAGCACCGTTTTCAGACGCTTTCCGATGGCGGGTCGGAATTTCTTAGGCTTGGCCATGGATCTATCCTAGATCGGGTCTCTGGCCGAACAACTCCAACTTGGAGGAGCAGAAATTACTCACCGCCCTGCCAACGGGTCCGGCGATCAAACTCAAAGGATCGCCCCAATTCGTCCAATTCCCGTGGCGGACCTGGCAACAGTTGCTCGCCGTCCTTGGTGAAGAGGTCCATGTCTTTGCACCAACCACGCGTACGCAACACGACACGCTGACGATCACCCACGCGACAAGCAGGCATTTCGTCAAACTCGAAGGCAATCTCTTCACCAGAGCCGAAGACCGCGGTCGCGTTGTCGGCAGCACGAACGAGGTCAAGAACATCCCCAAGGTCGGTGTACCACCCAGGCAACGTTCGCATGTCAGCAAAAGGCGTCACGTCCAAATCGTCGTATTCAGGTCGTCGACCTTCGTGGACGGTGCGACGGGCAAAGCCGCGATCGGACAACTGGGCCGAGCGAAGGGTGAGCTCCTGCTTGGTCGCTTCCGGACACGATTCCACTTCGACCACGCGAACCTGATCCACATGGATCTCAAGATTGGTTCGCAATCGGATCGCGGTGCTTCCTTGGGGCAACGTCGGCAATGGCATGGCCATGGTTCGTGGCATGCCCGCGGGGTAGCCAAAGTCTTCCAGCACCACCTGCCACTCACCCAAAGGAGTCCGCGCTTCCAAAGTGAAGCTCTCCCAGGAAGCGCCAGACTGCCACGCCGCAAACATGGTCTGGGAGTAGGGGTACTCCACCCAACCATCCACCACCAAAGCCGCGGGAAAATCGAGGGGAAGATCAAACTCACACTCCAAAACACACTCGGAAGCCAAACGACCCAAAAATCTTGAGTCCAATGGCCCGGGGTCGGCCGCCACAAAGTCGGAAGCCGAAATGGATTCGGTGCACACCTCGCCGTTGACACGTGCTTCCACCGGATGGTGGGTCGTTCGGAAGAACATGGGCTTCCCGGTTGGCGCCGGTCCATTGATGCCCAAGCGTTCGTCCAACACCACATCCCAAGGTTCAGGCATGGACCACACTTCCACACTCGCCGCATCCAGCCAGCAGGATTCCTCCATAGGTTCTGCAAGCTTCAGTCGCACCGGTTCTCCAGCGGGCGGATTCCAAGGCAACAAGAAGCCTTCGTCGGGTCGAGGGGTGGCGGTGACATTTGGGGCCAAGAGATAGCCCACGCCGCCGACACCAAGCACGTCACTGACGAATTCGTAGGACGTCCCGTTGTGCACGAAGACCACCGGGCACGAGCTCATCTGCCGCTGCGTCTCCGCGATCTTGTGCATTCCTGCGGCAAGCTGAGGTTCGGTTTGGTACACCCCGTCAGACCAGTCGATCGCCACAAAATCGATGGCTTCCGCACCGGCCAAACCAATCGAAAGTGGTTCAAGTCCAGCTCCGGGGAACGAACTGGCCGGGGGATATTCCAAGACCGACCAGCGACCTTGCTGGCGAACACGAAGTCGAGTGCCAAGACCCTCTGCGTTCGAGCGCATCGAATCGCCCGCATCGATTTCGCCGGTCAACTCCACTGAGGCAAACGAAAAGCGTCCTTCACCGGGTCCCCAAAAGAACGGGCCATTGGACTTAACCATCAAGAGGCCTGGCCCTGCTTCGGGATCCAGAGTCACGGGACGCACCGTCACCGCGCCGTACGCAAACTCATCCAGCGGCGTTTCCAACGCCGCGGCATCGTCAATGGAATACACGAAAGCGGAACTGTCCCCGGAACAAAACAGTTCCAAACGTCCATCACCAGAAAAGTCAGCCAGCATCATCGAATGCATGCCTTTGAGTTCGGTTTGATGCTTCCGAACCAGCGACAGGTCGCGCAGAACCTCGAAGTGGTCCAAAGTCTCGGACCGCAGAACGTACAAATCAACCACCCCATCGGCGTTTGGGTCGCCCCCCACCACCGCTTGGGCGGGCTCGTCGTCAATTTGCAGCGATTCCCATTGCCAGATGCGATCGTTTCGGATGATCCACAACCCTTGCTGCCCCACCACAACCAAGTCGCGGTCTCGGTCTTGATCCAAGTCCATCGGCAACACCGAGACCGCGTCAGAAGACAACGCCTCCAGACCCTCGGTTTGCCGTCGCCACGAACCATCACCGTTCGCGGTGAAGAGGGCCGACTCGGTCAAGAGGTCAAGATCGCCGTCGTGATCAACATCAGTGGCCCGGATGGTTTGGGCGGCCGGCGCCTGAGCCAAGGCCTCGTCGACCACCGGGACAACGCCGTCTTCGGTGGATTGCCAAAGTTGAATGCCGGTTGAGGACCCCGAAACAAAGGCCACTTCACGACCTCCAGAGTGGTCAAGGTCGGCCACCATGGCCGCGTGTCCACCGACTTGACCAAGCGGATGCTCAGGCAGATACCGAAAGCCGGCGCCTGAATCGTCGCCTTGCAAGAAGGCGTGGCTGGTGCCGTTTTCAAGAGCATTGCACAACAACAAGTCCAACCGACCATCCCCATCGAAATCCGCGGGCACGATGGCCGAAGGCGCGGTCCACGCCTTCACGCCCTCAGTCCCTTCGATGTTCAACGGCTGCGAAAGTGCGAACAAGCCACCTTCTGGCTTTGACTTGGGCTCGGTGACGGGCGTTAACGAAACCACTTCGCCGAGTGGGCCCAAGCGGGTGTACTTCCACTCCACGGTGCGAGCCTGAGGATGATCCTGCAGCGCCGTAAACAATTCAAAATCTTCCTCGGCCCCTTCGACATCGTCCAAACGGCGACGCACTTGGGATCTCCGGTACACCGCTGACCGCAGAAGGGGATCCAGTTCCAACACCAAGCTGTAGCCCGCCGCGGCTTGTTCCGGTTGCTCGGGCTCGATGGCCTGAGCCAAGAAATACTGCACGAAGGGGTCGTCTGGAACGTCCCCGGCCAAACTCGAGAAGACTTCTCGGCACTCTTCCTCTTCACCCGCCCGAACCAAGAGCAACCCCAAGCCATACCGGGCCCGCTCGTGGGATGGATCATCGGCCAACACCGATCGAAACACCGCAATCGCGGCAGCTTCGTCACCATCGCGCTGCCGGTTGAGTTGGGCAATGGCCAAATTGGTCCGAACATCCAACAACTGCGGGTGGTCTTCCAACAACGACGCAAATGCTTCGTAGGCACCGTCGTAGTCGTATCGCCCCATCAGCATGACACCTTCGTCATTTCGTCGGGCGATTTCGGGATCATCGGACTGGTACAGCGGTGCCCGTTCGCCACAACCGGTCAAGGCCACAACGACAAGCACCAACGGCAACAAAGAAAGTGAACGCATAAGGATTACTGTTGATCGGGCAATTCGCCCTTCGCTCGAGAAAGACGAGCCTCCAAAGATTCGGGGGTGATGGGGTGCTCCGTGGCCGGCAACAACCCAGGCCCCGGAGGCAAACCATGCATGCTCCGGCGGAGATGCGAACGCATGTCGTGCCCTCGGCGGCGAGATCGGGCGTCGCGAACCGCGGCCACGTCGACCGGACCGACGACGATCTTTTCTCCTTCGCCGGGATCGGCTTGACTCATGATGCGACCATCGTGGTCCACAATCATCGAACCACCTGGCCAAGAGAACGGCGGGTACCCCGCCAAAGAAGCCCCTTGGTTGCAGGCCACCACGCAGGCGGTGTTTTCCGCCGCCCGGGCTCGGTTGAAGAGCGTCCACCAATCCATCGGCGGGGTAGCCCCCCAAGGATCCATGTACGCGCTCACCCGCACCAGCACTTCGGCACCTTTGAATGCCAGTTCACGCAAGGTCTCGGGGAACAGCCAGTCGTAACAGATGGCGGCTCCAAGTCGACCGATTTCGGTTTCCACCACTGGGAAGGGATCGTCCGGATAGTCGGCGATGTCATGGGGAGAGGCATGCACTTCCCAGGGCACCCAAGGATTGACCTTCCGATACTTCGCCAACAGTCCGGTGGGGCCAACCAGACATGTCGTGTTGAACACCGCGTCTGGATAGTTGGAATCACGTTCCAAGAACGTTCCGGTCCACACGAAGCAGCCCAGTTCTTGGCACGCCTTGATGTACGGAGTCAACGAGTCACCCGGGAGTTCCACTGCCAACTGTTCACGGAGATCGGCCAAGGGCATCGTGGGCGCCGCGTGCGCGAACTCCGGGAAGACCAGCAACCGGACATCAAAGAAAGGCTCGTACCCCCCCACCGCGTGATGCATCATCTGCACCATGTGGTCGATGCGACCAGGGATTTCTGAACGCTTCTTCGGGCAAGGAAACGCGGTTTGACAGCAGGCTGCGTGGTAGCGGAGCGACATGACGAAGGAAGGATAGATCCCGAAGCATCTGCCCGCCGAAAGTGGACAAAACGAGCACCGGGCCGACCAATGGTCGACCCGGCACGTGCGAAGTTCATGGATTCAATCAGATCAGCAGGGACCGAACGCGGACAACAGCAGCACGAGATCGCTGAAGCCGGTCGTGCCATCACCATCGACGTCTGCATCGAGTTCACCCCATGCGGAGAGGACCGCCAGGATGTCACCGAAGTCGGTCACGCCATCGCTGTTCACGTCGGTAGGACAATCGTCGCCACAGACCACTTCTTCCACACTGAAGTCATCGATGCCCGCTTCCGTGATGGAGTTGTTGGGCGCGTCTGCAGACTGGAAGGCCACGATAACCTCGGCCGACGGTTCAACCCAATCGCCCACCCGGAACGAGACCGTTTCCCACGCCGAGCTGGTGCCGGTGGTGGCCAACGTGGTCACTTCGGTGAAGGTGGCCCCGTTGTCGCTGGAGACAAAAGTGCGAAGGAAATCTTCTTCGACGGTGCCCTCGTCTGAGCAGTAGAACCACCGAGCAAAGGACACGGTGCCGTCGGATCCTTCGAGGTCCAGAACCGAGGAGTACAAGGTCACCGGACCACCGTCGAGGTCGGCCGATCCCGCCGTACCACCGGCAGCACCGTTTTGGGTCATCCAGCAGTTGACGTTTTCTGCGCCGGCCGAAGCATCGTCTTCGGGGTTCGCGATCACGCCACCCGACAAAGTTCCGTTGGGGTCGGCCAACTCCCAGAAGCCCGCCGTGGTGCCAGCTTCCGAAGCGGTGGTCCAGCCATCTTCGCCTTGTTCCATGGCGTTGAGGTATGAGGTCTCAACCCCTTCGGCAGCCAGCAGATCAAATTTGACGGCAGGAGCGGCCGGCGGATCGCGATAGATCGCACCACTCGTCAAGCTGGCCTGGACGTAGAAGGAAACCGGGGTGGGACAGTCCACCGCGGGCAAGGTGCCCTCGAACGAAAGGCCGCCGGTGCTGGTGAGCGTTTGCTCCACCGCAGAGCCGCCGTCAATCGAGACGAACATTTTGACGCTGGAGGGATCAATCACCGAACCACCGATCTCGGTCAACTGAACCGAAAGGGTGCTCTCCGACCCTGCGGGCAAGAACTGTGGGACACCACCGGGGTAGCCAAAGCTGACGCCAACTGGGGGTTGGTTGACCCACACCTCGGTGCCGTTGCAGCGGCCCGAGACGATGTCAAGCCAGCCATCACCATTGAGGTCAAAGACCGCCATGTCGTGCACACCGAACAAGTTGGCCTGCGGGATGGGGAAGCCCTGCTCTTGGAACGACACGTTTGGGGTGTTGCCCAAGTTTCGGTAGATCAAGGTGCGACGATCGCAGCCCGCAATGTCCACATCAACGTCGGTGATGATCACATCGGGGAAGCCGTCGTTGTTGAGGTCGTCCGACCAAGAATTGCCACCGAAACCGGCGGAGTTCTGGAAGTTGTACGAGGTGAAGGTCGCTTGACCTTGGCCATCGTTGCCTTGGTTCAGAAGGTAGGTGTCCACGTTGTCGTCAACCACCACCAAGTCAAGACGCCCATCACCGTTGAGGTCGTCCACCGAGACAAAGTACGGCGCGGCTTGGTTCACGATGTCGTAGCGGTTGAACACCCCTTCGTTGGACGGGTTGTTGTACGTCACCGCAACATGCTGCGGGGCGTTCAACGAGGTCTGCTTCACGACGTCCATCACGCCGTCACCATTCATGTCAGCGATGGCACTTGCCGCACCGAAAGCGGAGAGGCTCATTTCACCGGTGAGACGGCTGTTGGTTTCGTCAGTGAAGAAGCCTGAACCGTTGTTCATCAAGAGCCGGTTGTTGTAGTCGAAGATTTGGGAGCCGCCGGAGTCGTAATCACCGAAGTACAAGTCCAAATCGCCATCACCGTCGACGTCACCCGCAGCGACCGAACAGAATCGGGGACCGGCTGTGGGGTGCATTTCGGGGATTCGAGCATCTTCAAAGCGGAAGCCTTGCCACACCCCACCGGACTCACCCAGGTTGATGTAGATCCTGGGGTGAGAAAGATGCTTTTGGCTGTTGTCGGTCAGGGTCGGCGCGGTGGCCATATCCAACCAGCCGTCGCCGTTGAGATCGGCCAAGACCACATCCCGGTCGTTGGTGGGGGTCAAGAAGCCTTGGTCTCCCGAGACGTCCGAAGCCACGGCGTAGTCAGCGGTGCGATCCATTAAGACGCCGTTGATGGCGTGGCCTTCAGCAATGCCTTCGTTCATGAAGAGGATGTTGGTGTCGCGCCCCGTACTGGTGAAGGGTTGCTTCCGCACGCACACCAAGTCGATGTCGCCATCAAGGTCAACATCACCCCAGGCGTAATCCTTTTCTTGGGTGTCGTTCACGGTGATGGAGGGATCGTTCCCAGAGACCGGCATGCGAACGCTGGTTTCGTCTGCGAAGTTGACCCAGTTTTGTGCCATCGCGCTGGCGGTCAAAGCTGGAATGGTGAGCAAGATACGCGTCATGCAAATTCTCCTCTGGGAGTTCAAGTGGGGTGATGCTCAGCATCCCCCCCAAACAGACAAAATCAAGACCAAATCCGAGAAGCCGACGACGCCGTCGTCATCCAGGTCTTCTGGGCATACCGCGCAAGCACCCCAAGCGGAGAGCACGCGGACCAAATCACTGAAGGAAACAGTGCCGTCGCCGTCAATATCACCGGGGCAAACACTGCAGGTATCGGGAACCCCGTCGCCATCCGCATCGGCAACGCTGCCGGACGCAATGGCCACGATGTCCAAGACGCCATCGCCATCACAATCGGCGGTGTCGAACGGTGCCCCCAAAGCTTGGGCGAACCAGTTGGCATCGGTCTCGTCAACATCGCCATCTTGGTCGATGTCGGCGACCGCACACGGCGAGTCGGCGTCGTACTGGTCGGTGCCGTCGCCGTTGAAGCATCCCGTCACGGAGGGAAGATCAAAGAGATCAACCGACTCGTCACCGTTCATGTCGAACTCAGCCCGGCCCAAGGAGCCCAAGAAGGCAATCACATCAGCTTTGTCTTGGGCAGACAACGCGTCGTACGCCTGGGCCGAGGCCACGCCTTCGCTCAGGAGGGCGTTGTGCTCGGCGATCGCATCGGTGATCAAATCGGTGAAGGTCCCCTCGGAAATGCGACCGTCGTGCCACATGGGGCGTCGGGTGCGAAGGCCCCACAGAGGTGGCGTCCGCATCTCGTATTGTCCGGCTCCGGCTTGGGCAATGAAGTCCGAAGCCAAGCCCATGTTGTGCAGCAAGAAGTTGGAATAGGGACGAATGGTCTTGTTGCGAAGGAAAGGCTCGAGGGATGGGTCGTTCGCGGTGGTGAACGATGGGTTGTGGCACTGCGCGCAGCCCACTTGATTGAACAACTGCTCTCCCCGCATGCCCGAACGGGGCGTTTGGGGTGGGGCCGCAAGGAACCGTTGGAAATCAGACACGCGATCGATGAAGTGGAAGCCTTCCGCGTCGGGGCCGTCCTCCGGATCGGGAACCGTGTCGCACTCCGAGATGGCCGGAGGCAAGATGCCGTTGGGATCATTCTCGGTGGGGATCAGCCGGTTGGTCAGTCCCATTTCTTCTCGGGCCGCATCACCGCTGAAAGAAAGAATGGTGGCCAGTTGGCTCTTCCAACCAAAGCGGCCCACCCGGGTGGTGCTTGGATCTTCAAGCAAAGGAACAATGTTGGCTCGCCCGCTGACACCAGGGCCACTGGACTCCAAAGCCAAGAGGTCCGCATCGGCGATGGCTTCCACCAAGCCGTAGCCCAGCATGCCGATGGTGAGTCGGTCGGCCACGATGTTGGCCATGGGAGGCAATTCCTCAGCGCAGGCCAAATCAATGCCAGAGACTTGAAGCAAGGAGCCGCCGTATTCCTCGAGCTCGATGAAGCCCTCTTTCTTGTCTTCCATCCCAAAGCGAATCACGGTTTGGCTGCCATGGCCGCCGACCGGGTTGTTGTGGCAGTTGGCACAGGACTGCTTGTTGAAGATCGGCCCCAAGCCATCCTCGGCGATGAGGGAGGTGTTGTAGAGCTGGGCCCCCGCCTCAAAGCGGGCGGTGTACGCGGCATCAAGGCCCGAAATGGGATCACCCATGCGGGGTTGAAGCTCCACTTGACCGATGACCATTGCCAGTACAAATCCGCTCATCACTGCAGTATGTCCTCCATCTTGTCTATAAGGTGGAAATCCCAGTTGGTTCCATCCCATTGAGACAGTTCCGCAACGAATTTTCAGGTTATCGCCCCTCACCCAAATGGGGAATGCTGGCCCTTGGGGTGATGGTGTTCGTTCTCGGATGCGATCAAGACCCCAATTCCGCCGCCAAGAACAGTGATGAATCGTTCAAAGTGCCCCCAGGAGGCACCACCACGGCCCTTCGCAGTGATCTGGGGCCGATTTTGGATCTGCTGCGATCTGGACCTACCGGAGCGGCCCGAATCCGGCTGAGAAAAATTCTGGACCAGAATCCCACCGACGGGCAGGCGGCCTTTCTGTACGGCCTGAGCCTGCACCAAGAAAAGCGATACAGCGAAGCCCGGGTCTACTTTGACCAGGCATTGTGGCACGCTCCTCAATACGCCACCACCCACCATTTTTTGGGTTGGTGTTTGTTCTATGAAGGCGAGTTGGAATTGGCGAGTGCCAGCTTCTCGCGCCACATCACTTTGGTGGAAGGCGAAGGAGACGATCACTTCGCCATGGGATTGATTGCCCTCGAGCAAAACAACTTGGCCGTGGCCGAGGATCATTTCGAGACCGCGCTGCAGTGCTTCAAAGACCCTTCTGATTTCAACGGTCAAGCCCGTGCGCAAGGCAAGACCTTCGCCCGTTTGGGCGAGTTGGCCGAAGTGCTCGGCAATCTTGATCTTGCGGCGGAGCGGTTGTCGAAGGCCACCGAACTGTTCCCCGACCATTACGAAGCGTGGCACCGTTTGGCCGCCATCGAACGGCGCCGGGGAAACCAAGACGCCGCCGCGCGAGCAGCGAACCAAGAAGCTGCGGCACGAGATCGAGTGGGACGACCGCAAGGATTTCCCGAATGAGATGGACCACGCTGTTGTTGGTGGTGCTCTCCGCGTGCGATCAAAGCACCACGCCGGTCGCAACGGCCCCCGAAGCCGCCGCCGTGGTGTGGAACCGTTCCGCCATTGCCCCCGCCAGCATCACCACGTTGCCCACCGTCATCGCAGAGGTCAACGGAGGCGGCTTGGCGGTTGAAGATGTGGATGGCGACGGCGATGAAGACCTGCTGGTCGCCACGCCGGGGACCATGAACTCTTCGGGCTCGCTCACGCTGTACCGCAATCAAGGTCGCGGGCAGTTTGCCGCCGACCCCGCAGTGGGCTTGGAACTGGCCAACGGCTGGTTGACCGGCTTGGCCACCGCTGACTTTGACCAGGACGGACATCTTGATGTCGTGGTGGGCCGCTTGGGCACCGACCTCTTGTTGCGTGGCACGCCTGAAGGTTTCAACCCCCCCACCGAACTCCCGGGATTGGGATGGACCACCAGCATGGCCGCGGCCGATCTCGACGGCGATGGCGACTGCGATCTTGTTCGGGTGCGCTACCTCGAATTCGACCCCAAGGCTCCTCCGCCGACCGCGACCTACAAGGGCATTGAGGTGCTGGGCGGACCGCACGGGCTGGCGGCCGAGGGCGACGACATCTTGTGGAACGAGCCCGGCGGCTTCCGCAGCGAAGCTTTGTCGGGACCACCCTCCTATGGCTTGAACGTGCAAGTGCTCGACCTCAACGGCGACGGGCAGCTTGACATCTTGGTGGGCAATGATTCGCAAGCCAACCATGCGTATTACCGTCAAGACGAAGGCTGGATCGAGCGTGCGGCCGCTGTTGGCTTGGCGGGCAACGGCGACGGCATGGGCCAAGCCACCATGGGCATGGCGGTCTCGGACTACAACGGCGACGGCCAACCGGATCTCTTCAGCACCAACTTCTCCGCCGACACCAACACCTTCCTAGAAAGTGTCGGGGATGGCTTCTTCGCCGACCGCACCGCCGTGCGCGGTCTGGGGGTCAACAGCCGACCGCTGCTTGGTTGGTCCGCGCAGTTTGGCGATGTTGACCTCGACGGCGATGAAGATTTGCTCTTCGTCAACGGTCACGTGTATCCCCAAGCCACCCCAAGCACGATGGGTAGCGCATGGGCGCAGCCGATGGTCTTGATGGACCGATCACCCAACCGGTTTGTAAGAGACGAGACTTTCCCCAGCCCTCCCGAGCAAGGACGACTGGCCGTGCTGTTTGATGCCGACGGTGATCAGGATCTTGATGTTGTGACGGTGACCCGAGACGGCGCGGTGAATTTGACCACCGCCACGAACCTGCCCCAAGAAGGACAAGGATGCACGATTCGCTTTCCAGACAACTTGCGGGGCCGACGCGTCCAAATCACCTCGGGCAAGAACCCCAAAACCATCCAAGTGCGCTGGATTCCTTCTGGCGGCGGCTTCCAGTCGTCCAGCCCCCCCGTGGTGCACGCCCGCGTGCCCAGTGGATCCGTTGTGGTGCAGGTTGATGGTCTGCCAGCGCGGACCTACGAGATCGACACCGATCCACGCAGCCGTTCGGTGATCTGGGACACCTCGTCCACCACCAACTCGACGCCGTAGTCTTCGAGGTTTCGATTCGCGTCGTATCCCCCGCGCCGCAAGATGCAGGGCACGCCCGCGTTCTTGGCGGCGAAGGCATCGGCCCGCGAATCCCCCATCATCCAAGGTCGTTCAATGCCAAGTTCTCGCATGGCTTGGTGCAACATGTCGGCGTCGGGCTTGCGGGCCACGGTGGGACCCGGGCACTTCACCACCGAGAAATACTTCAAGAGGTCCAGATGCAAAAGCAGCGGCATGGTGTAGATGTCGTCTTTGTTCGTGCAGATGGCCATGGGCAATCCACGCAACTGGGCTTCGTCCAACAGTTCTCGCACGCCAGAGAGCAAGTACGACTTCCGGCAGCAGCCTTCGAGGTACATCACGCGGAACGTGTGGTGCACTTGCTCGCACAAGGCTTCATCGGTGGAGGGCTCCACCGACTGCGACACCCCGCGGGCCACCAAAGTGCGCACACCGTCGCCAATCCAGTTCAGAATTTGCTCGGTTTGCACCCCGACGCCGCCGTGGTGTTTCAGGGCACCATCGAGGGCATCGCGCAGATCGGGCATGGACTCCACCAGAGTGCCGTCCAGATCGAAGAGCAAGCCGTCGGGTTCGGGCAAGGTCATGGAAGGTGTCCTTGGTTGGTGGAACAAGCAGTGATCAGCAGGCTGATGAAAGAGAGATCAGGGCGCGGCGAGCGCGGTCTCAATGGCCGCCACCACCTCACTCGATTCGGGTCCCGTGCGAGGGCCAAAGCGGGCGATGAAGTTGCCGTCCTTGCCAACCAAATACTTGGTGAAGTTCCAACTCGGCGATTGAGATTTGCTGGAAAGCCAATCAAACAGGGGATGCGCGTTGCTGCCCGTCACTGGCGTCTTCGCGTACAGCGGGAAGGTCACGTCGTAGTTTGACGAACAGAACTCAGCGATCTCTGCATCCGTGCCAGGTTCTTGGCCCATGAAGTCATTGGAGGGAAAAGCCATGACCGAGAAGCCCTGATCTCCGAATCGCTCTTGGAGGTTCTGCAGACCGGCGTATTGACCGGTCAAACCACAGCGCGAGGCGGTGTTCACGAAGAGCATCACCTTGCCTTTGGAAGAGGCCAACGATTGTTCTTCGCCACCGTTGGTCACGGCGGTGAACGTGTGGGCGTTGGTCTCTTCAGGGAAGGTGGTGGCCGGCCGGCCCGAACAACCAATGGCAGAAAGTAAACCAGTAAGCATGAGAATGGAGCTCCGCATATGTCGGATCCTAGGCACACAAACGAATCGCAAAGTGCGGGTTGTTCAAGTAATTCAGGCCCAAAACAGGGTGTTTGGGGCAATTCTTGACAGCTTCACTCGAACCATGCTCTTCAGAGCCGGATGAAACCTCCAGCGTCTCCCATGCCATTGGAGGTGCCCAATGCAAGGTCTCACCCGAACCACCACCCTGTCTCTCACCCTCTTCTCCACCCCCCTCTGGGCCGACGTGCATCACGTCGCACCGGGGCAATCCATCCAGGCTGTGGTTGATGCGGCGGCGGATGGGGATGTCATCGTGCTCGATTCCGGCCTCTACGTCGAAACCGTTGAAGTCATGCTGAAAAACATCAGCATTCGCGGCGCTGGTTCCGACAACACGGTCTGGGAACCTGCATCGGGGGCCATGCTTGAATCCACATTCTCCAACCTCATCGTCGAAGGTATTGCCTTTGAACACGGCACGGGGGCCTCCACCGCCGGTTCCACCCGAGGTGGCGCCTTGTTCATCCAATCCAGCACCATCGAGATCTACGACTGCTCGTTCTACAACAACCGGTCGGCCGGTGGCGGTGCGGTGTATTTGTCCAACGCGGACGCGGTCGTCTCGGGATGCCGATTTGACGAGAACTATCTGACCACGGGTAACACCGGGGGAACCACGATCTTCTCGAACTACGCCACCCTGGATGTCTACGACTCCACGTTCGAAGAAAATGGTTGGGGCGGCAGTGGATTTGCCTACGGCACCGTGCAGGTGAACAACGGATACTTGTATGCCGCCAACTGTTACTTCAACCACAACCAATCCAGCGCCACCGGCTTCGGCTTGGTCAACAGTTCTGGTGTGGCCGGACATTGCACGTTCGTCGACAGTGTGTTCCACGGCAACTTGATCTACGACAGTTCATTCAAACTTCTGGATTCGGTGTTCTTGTCCGACCAAGAAACTCCGGTTGAGAACGCCAACCGCATTTTCCAATCAGGCTCCGTCGAAGTGGCGGGCTGTGTGCTGCCCACCGAATCAGAAGTGCTGGAGTCCACCAGCACGATGCCTGGTGCTTTGAACGTGGTCAGCTGGACACCTGAGTTTGAAGTCGTCAATGGATACCTCGTGCCTCAGATCGACACCGCCATAGCCGCAATTGCAGGCTCGGCTGACAACCTCTACAGCCCATCGACCATTGTGGCCCCCATCACGGACCTGCATGGTGAACTTCGAGACACCCCTCGCTCTATTGGCGCCATCGAGACCACGGGGGCCCCCGCCCCATCGTGTCCCACCGACGTCGATCACAACAATCGAACCGACTACATGGATTTGATTGCTGTCCTCACCCACTGGGGTGTGGCGGATGAACCCCGCAACGAAGACTTCAACCAAGATGGCTTTGTCGACCTGCACGACTTGACCACCGTGTTGTCCAACTGGGGCCCCTGCTCCTAAGACCATACGTCAATGCCAACAAACAACCGCCGCGATGCATCGCGGCGGTTGTCGTTTGACTGCCCCAAGTGGGGCACTCGGAGATTGAAGGCCCGCGTTCAGCGGGCGTAGCGGATACGAGCTTCCAGCCGGCCCACATGTCGGCCGGTGACCCCAGCCGAAGTGACGGGATCCTCACCAGCCGAGTACACCATGTGGTGGGCTCGCGTGGTGAACAGCGGGAAGGTCGGCATGGACAGACCAAACGGGCTGTTCTGATTCAGGTAATTCCCGCCTGCGTTGGCCGCACAGATGCGGGCCTTGCCCATGTCGGTTTCCAACAGAGTGCTGGTGTAGATCTCAGGCATGAAGACATCGCTGTACTGGTTCCAACATTGGAACAGAACATCTTCTTCAAACTTGATCTCATTTTCGTTCCAGACGCGGGTTTGCATCTCGACGGATGGCGCCCCTTCCAAAGGATCTTGACCCGATCCTGTGGGTCGGAAGTCACCCACCACCGGCATGGTCACCAGTTCCAGACTTGTCTGGTACATCACGCCGAATTCAGGTGAACCAAAGGATCCTGAACCTTGGGCTTGGAAGCCAAAGACCGCTTCGCACGCCGGCTTGGCGTACATCTCGTCGTCCAGTTTCAAAAGACCATTCGCTCCCGCGACCGAACCATCCAAAACGCTGCCGCCGTTGCCATTCAACGCCCGC
>CAXBRK010000016.1:0-28707 GCA_963978155.1 uncultured Phycisphaera sp.
GCTAACGCGCAGACGGCGGGGGTCCTCGAACGGATTGATCTGAGGTTGGAGGAGTTTGACGCCACCCCTCTGTGCAAAGATGCCGTGATCTTCGTGAACCCTCCCTGGGGTCTCCGATTGGGGGAAGAAGAGGCTCTGGTGCCTCTCTATCGGGCGTTGGGCGATTGGATGAAGCAGGGGGCCACCGGCGGGAGGGGCTATGTCTTGACGGGCAGTCCCCGCTTGGCCAAGGAGGTTGGGCTCCGCCCCAGCCGGCGTATTCCTTTTGTGGTTGGCGATATCGAGTGCCGGCTGCTGGAATTCCCCCTGCATTGAGTCGGTCTGTAGGGATTTTGCAGATTCTTCACATCTTTTCCTTCAGAAATTGGCCTGAACCTCTTGAGTCTGCTCAAGAGTCGGGTACATTCAGCATGTCCGCACGTATGCGTACACCTGGTCCGCGTGACCGGGCGAGAGAAGAGAGAGAACCTCGCCCAGCCAAATCGGACGACATCCGCCATGCGGTGGTTTGAACACGTGCCTTGAGTCTTTTCTCAGGCCCCAGACCCCTTTCCATGGTGTGGCTCAGAAGCCACGGCCCCTCGAGGTGAGAGACGAGGGATCTTTGCTTCTTCCCAAGGGATGTCGTCTTCGGCTGGGCGCAGGGGACGCGAAGAGAAGAGAGATCCAGATGTCCCCCAAAAAGCTGGTCCCCCTGTCCGCCATGGTTGCGGCGAACCCTGTTTTTGCAGGCGTGGCCTACTTCAACAATCCGGTGTTGTTCGACGGAATCATTGAAGATGACTTGGTGATTCGTGAGACCTTCGAGTCCGGTGACTCTGCATCCTCTGACGGCCAAACTGTTTTTTGCGATACGCCTCTCACCGTTCGCCTGAACTACTCCGATTCCATGTCGCCTTTCGTACTTGCGGTGCAAGAGGAAGGTGATCCACTCCCACCCATCGGTCTTCCTCAAGGGTTTGGCTACGACACCACGCTTCCAGATGGCGAGGGGACGTTCTTGCAGGTCTCTGGCGGTGCTGAAACAGGCTCATGGGATGTGGAATTCCAAACCCCAGGTGAGATGGCGGCCTTTGGGTTCACCATGACCGGGTTTGACGGTGGACGGAGAGATGACAACTCCGAATCTGGATTCTTGGTGGAGTTCATTCAAAACGGCGATGTGGTTGACGACGAGTATGTCGAATTGGACGCCTCGTTCGCCGATCGATTCCACGGGTTTGTGACTGGTGGCACTTTCGACACCGTCCGAGTGAGCGTCTATGGCGGCGACTACGTTGGATTTGACGACGTTCGTATGGGCTTCGTTGAAGTCCCCGCTCCTGGTGTTCTTGCTTTGATCGGCTTGGGCGGCCTGGGGCGTCGACGTCGCCGAATCTGAGCACACTCAATCGGTTCTGCACCCGGCTCTGACGGGCCGTCTGAACGCGTTCATCACTTGAAAGAATTCAATCCGGCTTGCATTCGTCCGCCGGATCGCGTTGTACTTGCAGAAGTTGTTGAGCCAACGCATCAGCGATACCGCCAACCCCATCAAGCACGGTCCATGATGTTCCTTGGACGGCATCCAAAGTCAGACACAGGGCATCGATCGCCGGAAGAATGATGTCGGCTCGGTCTTTCGGTAGTCCATGCTTTTGGCTTCGCTCCGTGGGGGACAGGGGAGCAAGTTTGGTCCGCCACTGTTCTAAAGTCGACGCCTTGAATGAGCTTTCACCGGTGATCTGATGCATGGTCCGAAACGCACCCCCAAGGCCAATGCAGGTGAGGGCCTTGTGGTTCCCAATGAAAGCGCGGAGTCGATCCTGTTCACGGTGGATGTGGGCCAACGCTTCGGGGGTATCTGAATTCAGTGCGTGCTGCCATCGGACAGCCCCAAGTTGAAATGACGAACAGCGCAGCATCTGGTTGTCTTGCCCCAGAATCAATTCCAGACTCCCGCCTCCCAAATCTGCAACCAGAAAAGGGCCTGGCAGTGGCCGGGCCTCCGCAACCGACCGCAATGCCCACTGTGCCTCTTGCTCACCAGACAAGATGTTGATCTTGATTTGTGTGTTGTCTTGAACCTTTTGGATCACCTCATCACGATCGTCGGCTTCGCGCAACGCGCTGGTTGCGACGGCACGCCAACAGGTCTTGGGGTTGATGAGTTCCTTGGTGAGATTCATCCCAAGATTTTGGAAGTGTTGTATTGCGTCGATGATCCGTTGTGTCTCATCTCCCACCTTCCCAGTCGAAAAGACCGCCTCACCAATTCGGATCGGGCTTCGGTCACGATGGAGAACCTTCAGATGGCCATGCTGGTCTGGGCAAGCCGCCAGAAATCGGATGGCGTTGGAACCCAAATCGACGATGCAGGCGACAGGGAGTGTCATACCGATCAGCGTATCGCCTGCTCGATTCGTTCGGGTTCTTCGTGAGTGCCATGAACACTCGAAATTGACATTCTTGGAGAGGGTCGGATCACGTCGTTGGCGGTGGCGAATTGATGGCTCGGTTGCGAAAGCACGTCACTTTGCAATGGTCACTCTTGACCTGTTCGTCGGTACAATCTTGCCCCAAACCTGAGGAGCCTTTCGAGTTGATCTGGCTCTGGTTTCACAACCACGTCCCCAACTGAAGCACCGGTCGACCAAAGTCACACCTGGTGAAATCCCCCGAGAGAGATGGCATGTCCGAGACCTCAGTTCCATTCCCTGGTTTTCTGTCCTTGGTCCCCAAAGTATTTGATCTGCGATCGGGGCCCAGTGGATCTCCACGAGCCGACATTCTCTCTGGACTGACCGTCGCGCTGGCTTTGGTCCCCGAGGCGGTGGCCTTCGCCTTTCTTGCTGGTGTGCCCCCGTTGGTTGGTTTGTACGCCGCGTTTGTTTTGTGTCTGGTGACATCTGTTTTGGGGGGACGACCGGGCATGATTTCTGGAGCCACGGGCGCCATGGGGGTGGTTGTGGTTGCTTTGGTTGCCGACCATGGCATCGGCTACCTGTTTCCAGCGGTGGTCCTCTGCGGACTTCTTCAGATGGCGGCTGGATTTCTGAAGTTGGGCAAATTCATTCGCATCGTGCCCCATCCGGTCATGCTGGGATTTGTGAATGGGCTGGCGGTGGTGATTTTGCTCGCCCAACTGGGAAGCTTCCAAACCCTTGGTGACCAAGGGACCATGGTCTTTCTTAGCGGAAGCCGACTGTGGCTGATGTTGGGACTGGTGGCCATCACCATGGCGATCATCGCTTTTCTTCCACGTCTGACCAAGGTGGTGCCTTCTTCTTTGGCGGCCATCCTTCTGGTGTCCGGGGTGGCTTATGTGGTGAATTCTGATACCGGTGCTGAAGTGGATCAACCTCGCCCACTCCTCACCGTCGGTGACATGCTGTACAGCAGTACTGTCGCCTCGGCGGTGCAACATGCGCAGGACGAAAAGAACGCAGCAATGTTGTCGGCCAATTCTGCTCGTTTGCCGGAAGGGCTCACCGCGGTGTTTTTGGAAGATGCGCCTCCCGCTCCTTTGAATGAGGCCGAACTCGCCGAGGCGGTGGCGTCGGTCGACCCATCATCGGTCGGGATTGCTGGCGGATTTCCTCGTCCCGCTTGGTGGGATTTTCAATGGCCTCCATTCACTCTTGAGACCTTGATCATTATTTTCCCCTTTTCACTCATTCTGGCCGGAGTGGGCCTGATCGAATCCCTGATGACCATGACTCTTATCGATGAGTTGACCAACACCAGAGGCAGTGGCAACCGTGAGTGTGTCGGTCAAGGGGTCGCCAACATCACCTGCGGCCTTCTTGGTGGCATGGGGGGGTGCGCGATGATCGGTCAATCGTTGATCAATATCAAATCAGGTGGTCGCGGCCGATTGTCTGGCATAACTGCGGCGGTGGCGTTGTTGTTGTTCATCTTGTTCTTCGCGCCGTACATCGAATCGGTTCCCATGGCTGCCCTTGTTGGGGTGATGTTTATGGTGGTCATTGGCACTTTTGAATGGACCACCCTTCAGACTTGGCGCCGGATCCCTGCACCAGAAATCTTGATCATGGTCGTGGTCTCGGTCTACACCGTTCTGATGCATGACCTGGCGTCCGCGGTCATTCTCGGCATCGCACTTTCAGCGTTGGTGTTTTCATGGAACAAGAGCAAACACTTGTTGGCCGATGCCCAGTTCAACGAATACGGGGCAAAGATCTACCAACTGCATGGAGTGCTGTTTTTTGGTTCCGTGGCCCGGTTCAAAACCTTGTTTTCTCCGCAAGACGATCCAGATGTCGTGGTGATCGACTTCTATTTCTCTCGCGTCTACGACCAGTCAGCGCTCGAGGCCATCAATGCCTTGGCCGATCGATATGAGAAGTTGGGCAAAAAGCTGCACTTGAGGCATCTGAGTGAAGATTGCCGAAATCTTCTTCACCGCGCTGGCGATCTTGTTGAAGTGAATATTTCGGAAGATCCGCACTATCACGTTGCAACAGACCATGCCTGATCTCAGCTACCGGTTCGACGGGGGCAACCTGAAGGATCAGAGGATTTCAGCCCTGTGGTGGGCAGCACAGGACGCCCCAAGACTTGTCGTGAAATGATTCGGTCGCGATGGTGGCCAAAACCGGGAGCAAATGGCCCATGAATACCGCACAGCGCCGGATCTGCGCCCGATTCAAACGGCTGCCGCACGTGGCGGCACCGTGCACCAGTTGGCATCTTCCGAGGTAGACGCGGGCAAGAGTGAGGTCGAGTGCGGCTCGGTACCGGCCCTCCCGCATGGCTTCAAGAAAGGTTCTCTTGGCTCTGTCCGCATTTTTTTCAGCCGCGATCTTTCCTTCGGACCAAAATTGACGGCTCAACCAGAGGTCGCTGCAGAGGGCGCTCGCCAATTTTTTATGTTCAATCAGAAATGCTTCGAGGTGCCGATGTTCTCGCACATCAGCTTCGTACAGCATTTTCAAGCATTCTTCTTGACTGGAAAGGTCCTCGACCGGCTTCCCGCTGGATTCATCCCATGAGCCGTACATGGCATTCCATGCCGCCCACAGCCAGACCAACCTTGCATCATCCTCTGAGGGATCCTCAGGCAATTCTTGAGAACGGGCCAGCCAAGAAAACATCCGATGCATCCGGACGGCGGTGTCTTCAGGAGCAGTTTCTTTAAATGGCTTCCAAGAGCGGCGGAGCTCACGAACCGTAGGGGGGGGCTGGGACATGATGAGCTTCCTAGGGGCAACTCGTGTCGTACGATTCCGAATCGGGGCGACAGGATTTGAACCTGCGACCTCTTGGTCCCAAACCAAGCGCTCTGCCAAGCTGAGCTACGCCCCGTGGCGAAGGGAGATTGTACCCCAAGTCGACGATTTGGCAGGAATTTGCCCCCAGAACCTGATCGGAATTCTGGCTTGATCGACAGAGATGCCCCGGTTTTGGGGCGTCTCGGTTAGAATTTCATCTCATATGCTTCATATTGCTTCGACTTTGGCACCGGTCTCATCCACGCTCGACTCGTATCTCCCCGTCGTCTTGATTGTGGTGATGGCGGTCGGATTTGGTGCGTTCAACCTCATCGCCACCGAGTTGATCGGCCCCAAAGTTGCTGGAAAAGTGAAGATGAGCTCCTACGAGTCCGGCATGGACCCCATCGGCACCGCCCGTCAGCGGTTCCATGTGCGCTTCTATGTTCTCGCCATGACCTTCTTGCTCTTTGATGTTGAGGTGGTCTTCCTGTACCCGTGGGCGGTTGCGTACACCAAAGTTGACCCCGGGTCGCCAGAAGCCGGGTTGTATCTGGGCCGCGTACTGTTCTTCGTCCTGACTTCCATCGTGGCCTATGTCTACGCTTGGCGCAAGGGCGTCTTCCGCTTTGACTGATTTCAGCCATCAGATGGCTGGAGAGGTCAACTTTCACGACATTTTTCAGGCTCGCTGCGGATGCTTCGGTACCGGGGCATGCTCTTTTGTGGAGTGAACTTGACAATCTCGAACTTCGCGAGATGATGCCGATCCCATGTTTCAAGCTTCTTCAGCTTCGACAACAAGCTGAACAGCTTCATGAAAAAACCCTCGCCGCGGCGGCAACCGCAGGCGAGGGCAAATCCGTTCGAACCTCCTGGTGGAACTTCCGTCTCACGACGGGAGTGTGGAGGGTTCGTTCGGTCGACGGCGGCCGTCCCGTGGCCATCCGTCAGCAACGACGTGGGGTGGCGTGAGGTGCATTGACCGGTCAACCGGCCGGAGTGGATCGCCCGCTCCCTGGGCGCCGCTCTGCTGCTTCGGGCTCCTTCCCAAAGCCAATGACATCCTCGCTCCTTGCCTTTCTCCTCGTCGTGTTCTGTGGGCACATGCTGTGCCCATTGGTCTTGGTGATGTATCCCTGCGGGTGCCGGAGGCGGCGGCATCGTCCTGACGCGGCGCCACCCCCGGATTGCCCGTAGTTCTCAGTTCAGGAGCAGCCCTCAGAGTTCCCGCAGTCGTTGCACTTGTAGCACGTGCCGCTTCGCACGGTGATGGCACCGCAAACGCTGCAGGGTGGGGAGTCTTGTTGCATGCCTCTGAAGGCGCGATTCATGTTGTCTCGAGCTGTTGCGGCTGCGGTTGGACCACCAGCAGCGATCGAGACAGGTTCAGGTTCTGGCTCGGGTGATTCAAAGCTGCCCTGAATACCCGAGCTCGCTTCACCGGCCGCGGGGGATGAGCTTGTGGCAGCAGATCGGTTTGGTCCTGCTTTGGGCTCAATGGCGGCCTTTGGTGTCGTGGTGATGGTTGCGGAAGGGGTATCGCTGGTCTTGGCGGAAGCCGCCTTCGACTTGTTGGTTGCTGAAGCGGTGCCGGAGCCGGATTTGGTGTTCGTCCGGTTGGGGGCATTCTTCTCACGGAATCCATCGATGAATTCCATTCCCATCCATCGGAAGATGTAATCGACCAGACTTTTGGCAAATGGAATTTCTGGGTTCGAGGACATGCCCATGGGCTCGAAGCGTTGGTGGGCAAACTTCTTGACCAGACTTTCGACCGGGACGCCGTATTGCAAGGCCACACTGATGGCCGTGCCCAGAGAATCCATCAAGCCTCCGATGGTGGAGCCTTCTTTGCTCATGGTGATGAACAATTCGCCTGGTTGTCCGTCTTCGTACAGGCCGACCGTGAGGTATCCCTCGTGTCCAGCCACATTGAAGCGGTGGGTCAAACTGCGGCGGGTGTCTGGAAGTCGGCGACGCATTGGACGTTCCACCACGCGTTCGGTGACTTGGGCCTTCACCGCAGCAGTGGCGGTGGTGGTGGGGGCACCGACGTTGCCCTCAATGGTTTGGGCAATGTTTGACACCTCGGTCGACACCTCGTCGATGGCTTCGATGAGGCCGTCGTCTTCGCCTTCTTCTTCTTCAGCAGCATCGCTGGAGGAATTCAGGGGCTGACTGAGTTTGCAACCGTCGCGATACAGCGCGTTGGCCTTCAACCCCAACTCCCAAGACATCGTGTAAGAGGCCGCCACTTCTTCGATCGTGGCGCTGTTGGGAAGATTGATGGTTTTGGAGATGGCGCCCGACAGGAATGGTTGTGAAGCGGCCATCATCCGAATGTGGCCTTCCGCGGCAATAAACCGTGTGCCAATTCGGCCGCAGGTGTTGGCGCAGTCGAAGACGGCCAAGTGCTCTTCGCTCAGGTGCGGGGCGCCTTCAATGGTTTGCGTGCCGCAGATGATGTCCGAAAGATCACGGATCTCACTTGGCTTGAGGCCCAACGCCTTCAGGCCGTCGAAGCCGAAATCTGCTTGGGCTTCGGCCGCGTCGATGCCAGCCCGGGTGAGCACCGATGCAGGCATGCTGTAGGCATTGAAGGCAAAGGGCAACTCGAATTGAGAGGGAAGTGAATCGGTGAGCGTTTGCAGATCTGATTCGCTGTAGCCCGCTTCGCTGAGGAATTCGCGGAACGTGCAATTTCTTCCCGAGATTTCAGCCTCGAGGTTCTGGGTGCCCAAGACGTAGGTGAGAATGTCAGTGATTTGACGCTCTTCATAGCCCAATGATTGCAACGCGGGCTCGAGGGAGGCGTTGGCGATCTTGAAGTAGCCGCCGCCCGCGAGCTTCTTGAATTTCACCAGTGCGAAATCAGGTTCAACGCCGGTGGTGTCGCAATCCATCAGCAAGCCGATGGTGCCGGTCGGGGCGATCACGCTGACTTGGGCGTTTCGGTAACCGAACTTCTCACCCAAGGCATAGGCGTCGTCCCAGGCCGCGACGGCTCGGTCTTGGAGCCGGGAAGCGTCCGCAATGGGAACCCCGCCAACTTCGAAGAGGCCGTGGTCCACCGGGACCGGGCTGATGGTGAGCCCTTCGTACTCATCTGAAGTTCGCTCAACACCGTGGGCAGCACGCCGGTGGTTGCGGATGACCCGCAGCATGTTTTCTTTGTTTTCGGCGTAACCCGCGAATGCGCCGAGTTCCCGAGCCATTTCGGCACTGGTCGCGTAGGAGCGCCCGGTCAGGATGGCCGTGACGGTGGCACAGATGGCCCGGCCCGCTTCGGAGTCGTAAGGGATGCCCATTTGCATGAGCATCGCGCCGAGGTTGGCGAAGCCCAAACCAAGGGTGCGGTACTTCCAAGATCGTTCTGCGATGGCTTCGCTGGGGAACGCGGCCATGAGAACGCTGATTTCGAGAACGATGGTCCAAAGACGGGTGGCGTGCTCGAAGCCATCGACATCAAATCGCCCGCTCTCACGATCGTAGAACTTCATGAGGTTGATGGACGCAAGATTGCACGCGGTGTCGTCAAGGAACATGTACTCCGAACATGGGTTCGAAGCGTTGATCCGTCCTTCAGCTGGACAGGTGTGCCATTCATTGATGGTGCCGTCGTATTGCAAACCAGGGTCGGCACATCGCCACGCGGCGAAGCAGATTTGATCCCAGAGTTCCTTGGCCGGAATGGACTTGGCCACCGAGCCATCGGTTCGGTTGGTGAGCGTCCAATCACCGCCAGATTCAACCGCTTGGAAGAACTCGTTGGAGAGCCGAATGGAGTTGTTGGAATTCTGGCCGCTTACGGTGTAATACGCCTCACCATTGAAGTCGTAGTCGAGGGTGAGTCCCAGCTTCTCGGCGAGTGCTTTGTGCTCGTCGCCCAGGCATTTCAGGCCTTCAACCAGAGCCGCGACCTTGATTTCTTCGCGAACCTTCCAGTTCACGAAGGCTTCGATATCAGGGTGGTCGGCGTCAAGACAGACCATTTTTGCCGCGCGACGTGTGGTGCCGCCGGACTTGATGGCCCCAGCTGCTCGGTCGCCGATCTTGAGGAAGCTCATGAGGCCAGAACTGCGACCACCACCGGACAACGGTTCGTCCGCGCCACGGATGTTGGAGAAGTTTGTCCCCGTACCGGAGCCATACTTGAAGAGTCGAGCTTCACGGGTCCAAAGATCCATGATTCCGCCTTCGCCCACCAAGTCATCGTCGACGGACTGGATGAAGCAGGCGTGCGGCTGCGGGTGTGAATACGCATCGGGAGCCAATCGGCACTCTCCGGTGGTGGGGTCAGCGATCCAGTGCCCTTGAGCTGGGCCTGTGATGCCGTAGGCATCGTGCAAGCCTGTGTTGAACCATTGGGGTGAGTTCGGGGCGGTGGCTTGGGTCACCATCATCCAGCTGATTTCGTCTTGGAATGCATCGGCATCAGCACTGCTGTCGAAGTACCCGTGTCGCTCTCCCCAGTTCCGCCAGCAGGAAGCCAAGCGGCCAATGACTTGTTTGGCGGAACGCTCGGGCCCGGTGGGTGCGTCGGTATCGATGGTGCCGTCAGCTTTGTAAGCCGGAACGCCGGCTTTGCGGAAGTACTTGCTGACCATGATGTCGGTCGCCAGCTGGCTCCAGGCCTCCGGCACTTCGGCGTCGTTCATCTCAAACACCACCGACCCATCGGCGTTGTTGATGCGACTGGATCTCTTGGTCCACTTGATGGTGGAGAAGACGTCGGTCCCGGCTTGGGTGAATCGTCTGGTGATCCGCATGGTTCTGTATTCCTTGTCTGGCCGGCCGGCCATCTCATCCAACACGTTGTCGGCCACGCACCCACGGTGGTGCATGTCCCCTGATAGAGCGGTGCATCACCAAGCGATCCACCGCGGTGCCCACGCCCAATTGAACAGAAACCTGTACAAATCGCCGTCCTGTCGAGCCGGCCGGTATGGGCCAAAATGCTAGACGCGACGATGGGGGAGCGGGACGGAAGATACCCCAATATCTAGTGGTTGCAACCCGCCGAACCACCAAATCTTCCACACTTTGTCGAGTGTTTCCCAAGTCTCTTTGTTTCAGGGGATTGCAAAACCGAGGCCTGTCGCATGGCTGTGGACGACTTGCCGCGTCCGGAGCGGGCTGGCTTAGACTCCACCCGTGGATCTGCCCAAACCCCATGCTGCGGCCGCTGCTCTCCAGCCCTTTTTGGCTGGCCTGACACCATCCCAAAGGTCCGTGGTGGATCACCGTGGTGGTCCTCTGCTGGTGAATGCAGGGCCGGGCAGTGGCAAAACCACCGTGGTCACCCACCGCATTGCCTCTTTGATTGCTGAGGGGGTGGCGCCGTGGCGCATTCTCGGGTTGACCTTCACCAACAAAGCTGCCCAAGAAATGCGAGGTCGGGTGGAGGCCTTGCTGGAACACGCGGGCTTGACCGCCGAAGGGGTCTTGCTCTGCACCTTTCACAGTTTTGGGGCCCGTTTGATGCGGACCTTGCCGGATGATTTTGGTGTCCCGGCACGGTTTGTGATTCTTGATGCATCCGATCAAAAGTCGGCGATCAAGCAAGCCATTCGTGCCGCAAACTTGGATCCAAAATCATTCACGCCGGCATCGATCAGTTCTGCAATCAGTGCCGCCAAGAACCAACTGAAAAACGCGGAAGCCTACGAGAGTGAAGCGGTTGATTTTTTGACGAGGGCGGTCGCGAAGACATATCACGAGTATGAAGCACGGTTGAAGATGCAAGAGGCGCTGGATTTTGATGATCTGCTGATGCGTCCAGCGGTGGCCTTGCGTGATCAACCCGAACTCCGTGCTCGATTGACCCAGCGTTGGACCCACTTGCTCATCGACGAGTACCAAGACACGAATTTTGCCCAGTTCTTGGTCGCCGACTTGTTGGTTTCCGAGGCCCGGAACGTGACGGTGGTGGGGGATCCTGACCAGTCGATTTATGGCTGGCGTGGGGCGAACATCGGGAACATCCTTGAATTTGAAACCCGATACCCGGATGCCAAAGTGATCCCGTTGGGGGAGAACTTTAGGTCAACCAAAACCATTGTCTCTGCCGCCGACGCACTCATACGACACAACGAGCAACGCAAGCCCAAGAATCTCGTGGCGGCCAACGACGTTGGTGACCGAGTTCGAATTCGCCGCTCCGAGGATGAGCGTGGCGAAGCGCAAGATGTTGTTGACCACTTGAAAGAAGTGGAACGGTCGGGCACACCTTGGTCAGAGATGGCGGTGCTGTACCGGATGAACGCCCTGTCTCGGGTTTTTGAAGAAGTACTTCGCCGCGAAGGCGTTCCTTACATCGTGGCCAAGGGGACCTCTTTCTTCGAACGAAAAGAAGTTCGAGATGCAGTTGGTTATCTGAGGTTGCTGGCCAACCCCCGCGATGAAGTTGCGCTTGAGCGTGTGGTCAATATGCCGCCCCGAGGAATCGGAGCCACCAGTTGGTCTCGGGTCATCGGTGAGGCTCGAGCGTCCAATCAATCGGTGTGGGAAATTATGCAGTCTCCCTCGAGGGTCGAAGGGGTTTCTCCCCGGGCCGCCAAAGCCATTGAAACCTTTGTCGAAATGGTTCAAGGGTGGCGATCGACCTTGGGCCACAGGGGGTCGGTCCAGTCGCTCTCTCGCGACCTTTCCGACGTCGTGCAGCGGGTCATCGATGAATCTGGCCTGGCGGCTCATTACGCACGTGGCGGCACCGAAGAGGACCACGACCGCGTAGAGAATCTTGATGAATTGGTCTCCGCAGCGGCAGATTTTCCCGGAGTGGTTTCTGAATTGCCAGGCTTGGCCGAGGATGCTGAGCCAACTTCTGAACAGGAAGTGCAGACACTTGAAGCGCACCTTTTCGGCTGGTTGGAGTCGATCAGTCTGGTGGCCGACTCTGATCAGGTGGATCCCACCCGTGGCGTCTTAACCTTGATGTCTCTGCACGCCTCGAAAGGGCTCGAATTCGAAGAAGTGGTGGTGGCCGGCTGTGAAGAAAGTCTTCTGCCCCATCAGCGGTCGATCGGCGATACTGAAGCCATCGAAGAAGAGCGGCGTCTTTTGTTTGTTGGCATGACCCGAGCCAAAAAGAATCTCACCCTCACCAGTGCAAAATCAAGACCAGTCCGCGGCTTCCGTGAACGCACCATGGAAAGTCAGTTCTTGTCTGAAATTCCTGAGGAATTGGTCGAACGATGGGAGGCCAACGAAAACGCATCGATCGATTCTTTTTTGAATGGCAGCTCACCCTCACCTCTTGGGGGACGCCGCGGGCCCAGTGGTCGCCGTCTCGCCAGTCTCTTTCCGGTGGGATGCCTCGTCGAACACGAACAGTTTGGGGTCGGGCGGGTGGAAGCCATCATGCCACGTCCTACGGGCACGACGGCGCGGATTGATTTTCGATACGACGGGGTGAAGACCATCATTTTGGAGTACGCCAAATTGGAGCGTCTTGAGTGAACAGCGACCAAGTTCGAGCAATTGCCCTTGAGCTGGGCTTTGGTTCGGTGGGGATCGGTCCTTCGATCCCCAAGCGTCCCGAAGTGCATGACGCTTGGATTGAAGCAGGATGCCACGGCGAAATGGCCTGGATGGAATCCCATCGAGATGTTGCTGCCGATCCCAACCTCGTGCTCCCCGGCGCGATCAGGGCGATTTGCGTGCTGGACCGGTACCCCGGGTCTGCTTCCGAACACGTTCCTCCACGGTTCGGGCGAGTCGCCCGCTATGCCCGCGGGAAGGACTACCACGTGCATACTTTGAAGCGTTTGCAGCGATTCGCAGAGCGACTGTCATCCGAATTTCCTGACGGGACCTTTCGTGCCTGCGTGGATACCGTGCCTTTGCTGGAACGTGATCTGGCCAGGGGCGCCGGTCTGGGGCGGATCGGGAAGCACACCTTGCTGATTGAGCCGAAGAAGGGCTCTTGGGCGGTGCTTGGCGTGCTGTTGACCACGGTGCCTTTCGAGATGGACACGCCGCTCGATGAAGACCCGTGTGGTACGTGCACGCGTTGTATTGACGCCTGTCCTACCGATGCCATTGAACCTTGGAAGGTTGACGCGCGTCGGTGCATTTCTTACCTGACGTTGGAACATCGCTCCGCGATTCCGGCGGAACTTCACGAAGGTCTTGGGGACTGGTTGGCCGGCTGCGACATCTGTCAGGAGGTGTGTCCCCACAACCAGCCGACGGCCGCTCGAGCCAGCACTTCCCACGCTGAAGCCTTCAAGCCAAGTCGTCAAGGATTCGATTTGCTTGAGGTCCTGGGCTGGACAGAAGAGGATCGCCGAGCCGCCTTCCAAGGTTCAGCCCTCAAACGTGTGAAATACGACGCCTTCAAACGCAACGCGTTGATCCTTCTGACCAATCAAGTTTGCCAAGGCGATTTGGAGGCCAAATCAACATTGCTTGAACAGCTCCATGCCATCGAGCAAAACGAGAGTGCTTCCGAGGTTCTGCGAGAAACCGCTCGGGTGTGCCGGATGAGATTGGGATAGTTGCGGCTGGCTTCGGCCAGTGCGAAACATGCCTTAGCCGGGGAAACCACCGGGACCACCCATGCCGCCCATCATCTTCATCATCATTTGCTGGGCGGCTGCTTGAAGCTCTGCTTCGGAAGTGATTTCTCCCGCTTCGATGCGATCGGCAAGTTCTTCAAGTGAGGGACCTACGGCGGAGAGAATCCCCGTCATCATGCCCATCATGGCTCGGCCCATTTCGGCCTCCATGGCTGCTTCAGGGTCCTCTTCGGCACTTGGCGTCCGTTCATCGACAAACCAGCCATTTTCGGTGTTGACCAATTTGATTTCTTCACCAGTTGTGTCGTTGATGGCCAAAGCTTGCGAGTCGTCTGACTGCATCAGTTCCAGCATGCCCTCCATGGACATGTCGAGTCCGTCCATGCCGCCACCCATGCCGCCTCCCATGCTGCCCATCATGGCTTCAAGGTCTGCATCAGGGATGTTGTCAGCCACAACTTGTTCCAACCGCTTCATGGCTGGGGCCAGATTCACCATGGCTTCCATGAATGGCTTGGCTTCTTCGTCAACCAAAGTCATGGCCAACATCGCGGCGTAGTCTTCGCTTCCCGCGGCGGCGTTGGCTGCTTCAACGAGAGCCTCGGCGGAACCGAACCCTCCGGTGGGGATCAGATCGGCACCTTGGCCCCGCATTGCCGTCCGTTGCACGGTGCTTTGCCCGCCAAGGGCAACGACTGCATCGTTGTAAATCGCCGCAGCGTTGGTGTCTTGCATGGCCAAGGCATCTCGAGCGGCTTTGAACGCTTCACGTGAACTGTTTCGAGCTTGGTTGGCGTCATCGACGTTCCCAACGGGATCGAAGCCGAGTGGGGCCAATTCGAGGTCAAGGGCAAGATCCCGTTCAACCATGGCGCCAGCCAAGGCATCCAGGCGCCCTTGGGTGGCGGAGAGGCGGATTTGGTCCGCTCCACTTGCACCGGCGGCATTGGCCAAGTCCTTGGCGGCATCCAAGTCTTGCTGGGCCGATTCCAACTTTTGCCCAATGGTTTGACGGAGTTCTGCCAGTTGGCTCAGGAGTTCGCGGATGTCACGTTCGATGCTGGTTGCTTCTTGAGCTGCTTCGCCCAATTCCTCTTGTCGCTCACTTTGGAAATCGGAAATGCCACGAGCGAGTGACTCGGCGTTGGCCGCTTGCTGCTCGGCCCCATCTCTGCGGGCATCACCAATTCGAACTTTGGACTGAAGCAAGAAGTCGCGTTCGGCAATCAGTCGATTGGCTTCCATTTCCAGGATGTCGGCTTCCGCATCAATTTTTCGAGCTTCCTCGACGCGTGCGAGGGCGGCTCGAGCTTCCATTCGGCGAGCTTCGCCACGCAATCGTGCCGATTCAACCCGCATGCCGCTGATCTGTTCCAGTCGCTCGGTGATCTTGACGTCTGAAGCCTCAACGGGCTCTTGCAAAGACTCCACGTTGCGTCGAGCGGATTCGTAGGCTTCGGCTTTGTCGTTGCGCTGGTTGCTTGCGGCCTCTGAGGCGTCCCGCAACATGCCCTTGGTGGGCGAGGCGGCAACGCCGCGGTATGCGGAAGCAAGACGTGCTTGGTCCCGGATCTGACTCCTCAGGCCTTCGACCTCAAAGGCCATTGCTTCGAGTGCACCGTATTCGGTATCTGCGGCGGCGAGACGAGCTTCCATGGCAATGGCTCGAGCCGCTTTATTTTGGCCGTTGGTGGCCCGGAGGCTTCCCAGCCGGTTGGCCAGTGAGCGGTAGGCGTCGGCATCTCCTTGCCAAGACAGTGCCGCCAACTCGCGAGCACCGGATTCAATTTTGTCCTGGGCTTCGGCTCGGCGGACCGAGGCTTCGTCCTCACAGCCGAGCAGCACCAGCATCGAGGCGCAGGCGGTGAGGGCAAAAGCGAATGGGCGTCGTGAGGAATTCAAGGCCATGGCATCCGTCTCCTCCGGCGTTGGGCCGGTTTCGTGGGAAAGGGCCAGTGTACCGGCTCAGGAGGGAGAGGCAGCGCTCTTGGCCCCCTCAGATTGGTCTGATTTGGGAGGTTTTCTGGGCCACTGGATGTTCAATTCAGTGGCGAGATCTGGCCTTGGGCGGTACATCATTTCCAGCCACTCGATCACATTGGTGACCCAAGCTTCCCGTCCTCGGTGAAAAATGGGGGTGTATCCCTCCACTTCGGGGTGGGGGTGTTTGGCGGCTCGGGGATCCTTCCCCAAGTCCAGCAGCCTTGATTCTGCCGGATTTCGCCAATTCAAAAGCGGGGCCCCATCGCTGGTGGTGGCTTGTTCAAGAAGCAAGAGATTGAGCATCCGGACCTCTGGCTTGTTGGCGTCTTGGGTCTCGAGCCCGAATCCACCCGGGGATGATTCTCGAGTGTGACAGGATCCACACTTCGGGACCAGCCAGCGGTCGTGAATCGTTCGGCGAAAACGGTCCAGTGCCGGCGGATCCACGGTGATCTGCACCGCGTCGTACAGATCCCGATCTTTCATCTCGCACAACAGCCGCAGGAATTCATGATCCGGGAGACGCCGGAGGGCTTTGAGATCGGGGAAGCCATTTTTGCCAAGGTGTCTGGCGTGGAACGTTCGGCGGAGCTCACCTGGAATGCGAACCGGTGAGGGGTTTTCGAAGTCATATTCCCAGATCCGAATGCGGTTGACTTCGGTTGGCGTCAACGCACCGCTGGGCAAGGCGGGACGTCTCGGTTTCAAGGAACGCTTGGGGGGCTGCTCATCAACTTGAGGCCGGGCGGCCAGCAAAGCTTGCAATTGTTTGGTGGTCGCGCTCGCCTCGGGAAAATTCTCAGCGTACTTCTTGAGTTCGTCGGCGGCCGGCTCTGTGTGGCCTTCCATGATCAGCCAACGGATGAACCGAGCCATCTCGGCCGGATCGCTCGAGCGAATGGTGGCTCTCCGCGCTTCAATTTCTTGAGCCACGGTGGGGCGCCATCTGACGCCGGCCACATTGCTCAGTTCAATGCGTTCGGTTCGGGGGCCCACTTGGAGTCTGACCCCTTCAAACCCATCCTCCAGCAGCATGCCGCGACGCTGTGATCCGTCTTTGAGCAGCACCACGCAGGGCTTCGGTTCGGACATCGCACCTTTCAGCACTCGCAGCGTGTCCACCATTCGTTTGGGCACAGTTGTGGTGGTGCTGTCGAGCAGCAACACCGAAAGGGGGTCCGCTTCCAAATCAGATAGGAACCCGGCAAACCGGCGCCCATCCAAATGCACCACAATGACTGGTGTTCCTCCATCAACGGCCGCGGACGGAGCATCCTTGTCTTCGCCGAGCGAACAAAGGAGCAGGTTGAGCAAGAAGGCTGTGATCATTCCAAATCCATACAGGGGGTGTGGTCACCCTCGTTGATGCAGGTGATTGTTCCGTTGTCCAGTCCAACCACCAAGGGGGCAGTGATGATCCAGTTGGTTCCATTGGGGAGGCGGGCGAACGTGCAGGCGGTCTCGGGCAACGGCCATTCGCTTCCATTCCGGACCAGCGATCCATCGGGGGCGATTTCGGCGTCGGCGTCGGGAATCTCCACGGCCAAGATGCCTGAGGTCAAGTCGTCGCGACCGGCAAAATCAAAGTGAAACATCTCCTCGCAGTGGTCACAGTTCCGGGAATAGAACACGATGTGGGTCGTGGATGCATCGGGACGGATCGAGCACCACCGGAACAACGCGAGATCTTGCCATTGCTTCCCAACGTAGGCATCGAAATCGGTGCAATACCAGTTGGCTGGAGGTGGAGGTTCAGGCGCTTGCGTGGGGACAAGGTCGGTGCCTTCATTGTTGTCGTCACCGTTTTCTTCAAGAGCCACGGCCGTCTCGTTGGCTGGCCCAGCGTCCGCACCGATCCGAGTGGTTTGCACGACAACCACTCCCGCCGCGACGAAGCCGGCCGCAACCCCGACGCCCCAAGCGCCACCTTCGTTCATGGTGCGTCCCGCACGCCGCCACGTCAGGAGAAGTCCCAGCAGCAATCCGCCGTCGATGCCAAGCATGACGGCAGGGTGGGGACTCCATGCTCCCAAGCATCCGCACGAATCAGCACCACCCGCGAGTTCCACGCCCAAAATCAGGCAGAACAGGCCAAGGATCGCGGCCGCAGCTGGGCGCGCGTATGTGGATCGGGTGAACATCAATCCTGCGAAGAGGAATTCAATCCCCACCATTCCGGCCAAGGAGTACGAGAGCAAGTTGCCCTCGGTGAGTCCCAGACTTCCCAAAGTTTGCAACACACTTTTGGGCAGCAGGCGTGCGTCGGATTCGACCATTTTGAACGTCGCGCCCAAGGCCAGCCAAGCTGGA
The DNA here is from genome assembly GCA_963978155.1 of uncultured Phycisphaera sp. GTDB lineage: Bacteria > Planctomycetota > Phycisphaerae > Phycisphaerales > SM1A02 > UBA8653. The sequence goes on from CAXBRK010000016.1 coordinate 18,032, forward strand.
ATGATCACGTGCGGAAAAAGGGCCCGCGCTGTGGTTGAGTTTGGGGATGTCATGCGTGATCTCCTGGGATAGGCGTGTGGTGTTCAATGGCGGCACACAAACAATGCACCATGGCGAGGTGTGCCTCTTGAATGGCGGCGGTTTGGTCGACTGGGACCAACAGGCCGGTGTCGCACAGTTCGGCGGCCGATCCGCCACGGCCCAGCAGGCCGATGGTTTGGGTTCCAGTGTCACGAGCAACTTGCAAGGCGTTGATGATGTTTCGGCTTTCCCCGCTGGTGCTCAACACGATCAAAACATCTTCTGGTCGGGCGAGCGCCTCGAGTTGTCTTGAAAAGACGTTTTCGTAGCCGAATTCGTTGGCAATGCACGTCAGGGTGGTGGGGTCGGCATTCAAACACACGGCGGCGCGGGCCGGACGTGCCCGATTGCCGTAGCACCCGATCACTTCTTCGACCAAGTGAAGGGCCTCGGCGGCCGATCCGCCATTGCCGCAGGTGTAAATCACACCGCCTTGATCCAAGGCCTCGACCAAGGTCGTACCGGCCCGGTCGATCGCTTCGTGGTCCAAGGCTTTCAGTGCCGCTTGGGTCTGGGCCAAATGGTTCTTCGCATTCATCAGACAAGCTCCTGCTTGCTGATGGCCTCGAGGGCTTCGGCGAGGCGATCAACCGCATCGAGGGGCGTGGTCGCGCCCAAACTCAGACGGACCGCGCCCCCGGTGGTGTCGGAGTTGAGTTGACGATGGATCCGAGGTGCACAGTGCAAACCTGCCCGAAGGTGCAAGTGGAATTGACTGTCCAAAATGGCGGCGAATGTCGCCGCGTCATATTCCTCATGTTGCAACGCAAACGTGCCCAATGTCGGCGCCTTCGGCCCCAAGCGGTGGACGCCTGGGGTGGCTTCGATGCACTTGGCCATTTTGAGATGCATATCCCGTTCACGCGAGGCCAAGGTCTCTACGGATTGCGTCTCGATCCATTCCAGAGCAGCATCCAAGCCAAAAAGCCCGGTGGTGTTGTGGGACCCCGGCTCGAATCGATCGGGCCAGCATTCGGGTTGGGATTCCAATTCGCTCATGCTGCCCGTCCCACCGTCGCGCAATGGCATGAGGCTGAGGTGATCGCGGACCCAAAGACCTCCTGTGCCCAGTGGGCCAAGCAGGTACTTGTGGCCGGAGAAGGCCAGCATGTCAATCTGCATGGCTTCAACGTCAATGGGGATGCGCCCAAAAGTCTGAGAAGCATCGACCAAGAAGGGAACGCCGTTGGCTTTCGCCGCCGCACCAAATTCCGCCAGTGGTTGCACCGCACCGGTGACATTGGAGCCGTGGATTGCAGCACAGAGGGTGGTTTCAGGACCCAGCGCCTCGGCAAAGTGGTGGGGATCGGCCGCCCCCGTGTGAGGATCCAACGGGACGAAGACCACTTCCGCACCAAGCGATTCGAGGGTTCGAAACGGACGAATCACGCTGTTGTGTTCCAAATCCGTGGCCACCACTCGGACTGGTTCTCCGCGGAGGAGCTTGGGCATGGCCAAGCCTCGGATGGCCAAATTCAGCGCATCGGTGCCATTCAACGTAAACAGCATTCGTTCGTCACTTCCGGGCGCGTTGCACAACCTTCGAAGACGAGACCGAAGGCGATCCAGAACCGCTTGGCTTTGCACGGTCCCGACATAACCACCCCGACCTGGCGAGGCTCCGATTTCGGTCAGATGCCGGGCGACGGCTTCGGCAACCCCGGGAGGTTTGGGGTGGCTGGTGGCCGCATTGTCCAAATGGATTGGTGGACGTTCCACTCAGGCTCCTTGCGATTGGAAGTGGGCGGCGATGGCGGCGATGCCGTCGCAGGCCCGGGACAAAATGTCCTCGTTGGGCAAAAAGACGACGCGGAAGTGTTCGGTTCCTTGCTTCTGACCAAAACCTGAGCCGGGCACAATGATGGCCCCCGTTTCTTGGATGACTTTGGCGCAGAAGGTTCGATCGTCCACCCCCAAGTTGATGGAGGGGAAGGCGTAGAACGCGCCTTTCGGGGGCACGCTGGAAATGCCGGGGATGGCGTTCAGGCGATCAGAGATCAACTGGCCACGGATCCGCAAAGCCTCTCGCATGGCTTCGATTTCGGGGTGTTGTTGCTGGAGTGCCGCGGGGATGGCATGTTGCAGGGGGTGGTTGGCCGAGAGGCGAGCGCGTTCCATTTTTGCCATGGCTTCGCACCAATCGCCCACGATTTCTTTCGGGCCAGAGACGATGGCCCAGCCAATACGCCAACCCGGTGCCACATATGCCTTGGACAACCCATTGAACGTGACCACGGGGACTTCAGCATCAATCGATCCAATCGGCGGTGGAGTTTCTCCGGTGAGCACAAGTTGGTCGTAGATTTCGTCGGCAAACAGCACGGTGCCCGCGGCTTTGCAAGCGGCAACAATGTGTTCAAGAACCTCCCGGGGGGTTACCGAGCCGGTGGGATTGTTGGGGTTGATGAGCACCAAGGCCTTGGCAGGTGTCGAAAGCAGACTGGTGATTTCATCAACATCAGGTTGCCAATCGTTGGATTCGTCCAAGTGGTAGGGGACGGCGACCGCATCGAGTTTGGCCAAGATCGCGGTGTAGAGCGGGTACCCCGGAGCTGGGACCAGGACTCGATCTCCGGCATTCACCAACGCAGAGAGGGCAATTTCAATGGCCTCCGAACAGCCGCTGGTGATGGCAATGTGCTGGATGGCTTTGGTCCCTCGGGCCTCGGCGTCCTCCCGGATGGCCGAAAGGGCGGCCGTGGTGCCATCGGAGGGGGCGTAACCGTTCAGATTGTCGTGGATGGCTCGGATGGCCGCTTCCGCGACTGCGGCCGGCGGAGAAAATCCATAAATATTGGGGTCGCCAATATTGAGGTGCAGAAGGTCAAGCCCACGGGCTTTTGCTTCGTCGGCAAGGGCCAAGACATCCCGGACCGCGTATTTGATGTTCTTGGTCCGTTCGGCGGGGGCGATGGGGGTGGCAGGCATGGACCATTATTGTCGCCACGCGGTCCGGCAGACACAACCCCAGTTCCTAGGAGGTCCTGTTAGCATGGTTCCTTCGCCGTGAAGGCCCTTTTTGACCGCGCCACAGGAGCTCTGGGATGTCGAAATTGTTTGGAATCGTCTTGACCACCATCACTGCCGTCGGACACACGATGGCGGATGACGTTGACGACCTGATCCGTGAACTGAACGCCACCAGTGCCGCACAAGGCACGGATGACATCAAGAGTTGGCGTGAAGTGTTCGGCGCCATCCTCGATGCCCCCGAGGCTCCGATGGAGATCGGTGCGACGTTCAACATGAGCACGGTGTGGCCGGGCATGGAAGGTTGGCCCGAAGTCCGAGACTGGGCTGAATCCAATCCCGACCTGTTCGAGGCCATCTTGGCCGCCCGCGATCGTGCGACCCTTGGGTTGCCTTACGGCGATCTCTCGGAAGCCGACGAAGCATTCGTGGAAGCGGGCATCCTCGCGCAGCCTGCACCAGCTGGCGATCCCATGAAGACTGAGTTCCCTTGGATTGACAAGCTCAACTGGGTCACCACTTGTGTCAGCGCTGAGGCATGGCGACGGGCCGAAGCCGGCGACGTGATGTCTGGCATCGATCTGCAGACCGCCCTGGTCCAATGGTTGCGTCAGTGTTGCACCCGGGAATTTATTGATGAGCAGTACAACGCCATCAACTCCATGTCCGTGGCTTTGCAGGTGACGCGAGAAATCGCGTGGTGGAAGCGGAACGAAGTGGATCCGGATGGGCTGAAAAACATCGCCCGCACCATTCTGCCTCAGCTGAAGGTTGATCGAAACAACCTCTTGATGGCTGAAGGTGACAAAGAACTCGCCAAAGTGCGGCTCGATCGCTTGTTCTCTCGTCGGGGACAGCCGGATGCAAAGGCATTCTTGGAGTTCTTTACCGATCGCGATGCGGATGCGAAGAGCTTTGGACGTGTTCGCAACGCGGGATACTGGCGCTGGGTCGCTCGCCAGCACAAACCCGAAGAATTGACGGCCCAGAAGCTCGATGATGTGTATGACGATTGGTGGCGACGTTGGCGGATTCAGGCGTACGACCCGATCTTGAGTGCCCAGCCTCCGGAGTCGGAGCGAATGAACTCCACCCGCTACGCCGCGGTGCTGAAAATTGTGCCCGAGATTCGACCGCTGTTTGAAGCCCGCAATCGGTTGTTGGTCGAAGTCAATGGCACCTGCGCTGCACTGGCTGTGTGCGCTCAGTACAAGAAAGATGGTCGATGGCCGGCGGACATTCGAAGTGCCCGGTCCAACACCCGCCGTTTGAGCGTGGTGGATCCTTTCTCGATCGAATCCAAAGTGATCAAATACTGGAAGCCCAATCGGCTGCGGATCAACGGTCACCGCGGTGAAGTTGTGATCGACAGCGGATTGCCTGTCATCTACTCCCTGGGGGTTGACACCTTGGACGGAGACGCCAAAACCCATACCGACAACGGGATTGAGGGCGACATCGTGGTGTGGCCTCCTCTGCGCATGTTGGAACGAGAGCAAGATCTTCGAGACTGAACCTGCATCATGAGTACTTCAGAACAAGTCGTCATCATTGGTTCGGGACCCGCGGGATGGACGGCGGCGATTTACGCCGCCCGAGCCAGCTTGAATCCTCTCTGCATCATTGGGGTTCCCAAGACCCAACCCAGCATTGTCCTCCCCGGCGGGCAATTGATGCTGACCACTGATGTGGAGAACTACCCAGGTTTTCCTGAAGGTGTGACCGGGCCCGACATGATGCAGAAGTTCCGGGAGCAAGCCGAGCGATTTGGCACGCGGGTCATGGATGCGGATGTCGAATCCTGCGATTTCTCAGGTCCGCCCCACCGTCTGACCCTCTCCAACGGGGACGTGGTGGATGCAGAGTCGGTGATCATTTCTACTGGAGCAACTGCGAATTGGCTGGGGCTCGACAACGAAATGCGTCTGGCCACCAGCGGGGGTGGGGTCTCCGCTTGTGCGGTCTGCGATGGAGCGTTGCCCATGTTCCGCGATCAGCCTGTGGCGGTCGTCGGCGGGGGAGACACCGCGATGGAAGAGGCGCACTACCTCGCCAAGTTTGCCAGCACGGTGCACGTGATTCACCGGCGTGACAGCCTCCGCGCCTCCAAGGCCATGCAGGAACGCACGCTTGGATTGCCCAACGTGGAAATGCACTGGAACCGTCAGGTCGTCGACGTGTTGGGTGAAGACAAGATCTCGGGTCTGGTCCTCGAAGACACCGTCGCTGGTGGCACCGAAGAACTTCCGGTGAGCGGCTTGTTCGTGGCCATTGGTCACACTCCGGCCACCAAGTTCCTCGAAGGCTCCGGTTTGACGTTCGATGACTCGGGCTACATCCACCTCGGCAACCGAGGCAGCGAAACGAACCTCGAAGGGGTCTTCGCCGCTGGCGATGTTGCCGACAGCGTGTATCGCCAGGCGATCACCGCCGCAGGTATGGGGTGTCAGGCGGCGATGGATGCCGAGCGTTGGTTGGCCAGTCGCGAGTAGTCCGTCCGACAGGTGGCCGTTAGGTCGCCGCTTCGTCCGGAGCAATCCGGGTCATGATCTTTGCTCCCACCGCGTCACCCCAAACGTTGACGGTGGTTCGACACATGTCCACGATCCGGTCGATGCCCAGAATGATTCCGATGGCATACAGCGGCAGGGGCTCAACGCCTCGGCCTGCAAGTGAAGTGTTGACCGCGCCAATCACAATCACCATGGTGACCAGACCCGCTCCTGGGATCCCCGCAGCACCCACCGCGGCCAGGGTGGCGGTGATGACCACAATCACCAGATCTCCCATGGACAAGTCGATGCCAAAGACTTGGAACAGGAAGACGGTCGCCACCGCTTCGTAGAGTGCGGTTCCATCCATGTTCACGGTGGCGCCGAGGGGGATCACGAAGTTGCTGGCCTTTTTGGAGCAGCCACCAGATTCCACCGTTTCGGTCAAGGTGACGGGCATGGTGGCACTGGAGGAGTCGGTGGCAAATGCGGTCATCAAGGCCCGGCGAACCTGTATCAAGTACTGGAAGGGATTGCTTCGACCAAAGATGAACAAGATCACGGGGAGCACGATTAACCCGTGCGTGAGCAATCCGGTCAGGACGGTTCCGACATAGAGGGCCAGTGGTCCCGTGAGGTTCACCAAGCCAATGGAGCCCACCGTCCACGCCATCAAAAAGAACACCCCGATCGGGGTCAGCATGATGATCCAGCCGACGATCCGCATGAGCGTGTCGAACATCGACGTGAAAAAGTCTCGGGCTGGCTTGGCTTTGTCGCCGCCCATGGCCAAGGCAATACCCAGCAACAAACTGACCACGATGACGCTAAGTGGGTTGCCTTTGCTCATTTCCCCAAAAGCACTGGTGGGGATCAATTGATCCAGAATGTTTTTCCACGCCCCACCCAGTGAGTCTTTGTCGCCTTCGTTGGCGGCTTCGATCCGGGTGGCCGCACTTGACCCTTGGTATTGGGCTTCGGCTTGTCCCGTTAGGTTGGCGGCGGTCTCGGCATCAAGATCACCAGGCTGGATCAGGGTGACCAAGGTGGCCCCGATTGTGACGGCAATGGCCATCGTGGCCAAGTAGTAGAAGACCGTGGCCCCGCCCACCAGGCCGAGGCGTGAAGGGTCTCCAATGGAGCACACGCCACTGACCACACTGAACAAGATCAAGGGAATGATCAGCATTTTCAGCGGCCGAATGAGGACGTACTCCCCTGCCACTCTGGTCCAGTGGTCCGGCCCAATGGCTTCGGCTCCCGCGTACAGCACCAATTCACCAAAAAGGGTTCCCAGAACCAATGCCGCGATGATCGTCCAATTCAGCCATCCGTGTTTCATGGATGAAAGGGTACGGGTTTCGGCCTTCGTGCGGGTGGTGGTAGGCTTCAACCCTCAGGAGGAACCATGGACAAGCCAACCAACGCCGATCGTATTTATGAGCCCGAAGCTGGCGAAGCTCAACTCAGCTTCCGAGCGGTGCTCACCGGGTGCATCCTCGGTGCCGTGGTGGCGGCCATGAACATCTCACTGGGACTCAAGATTGGTTGGTCCCTCGGAGGTTCTCTGATCGCCGCGATCTTGGGATACACCTTCTGGATGCCCTTCAAAAGACTTTCGGTCCTTGAGACCAACATCGCGCAAACCGCGGGCAGTGCGTGTGGCTCCATGGCCTCCACCGCCGGTTTGTTGTCGGCGATTCCCGCTTTGGCCATGTTGGGGACCACGCTGAGCTGGGGCCAGTTGGTGCTCTGGGGGACCGCGGTTGGTTTCTTGGGCGTGTTTTATGCCGTCCCATTGCGAAATCAAATGGTCGTGCTGGAGAAATTGCGCTTCCCCACCGGTACCGCAACTGCGAACACGATCCAGTCCATGCATGCCGACGGTGCCGAGGCCGTGCGCCAAGCAAAGGTGCTGTTGAAGTTTGGGGTGGCTTCGGGTCTCTTTGCTTTGGGGGCGTACTTCATTCCGCAGATGGAATCTCCTCCGCTGAAGTTTGGTGTTCTGGGGCTCTTGGCCACGTGGACCTTTAAGTTGTATCTCTCCCCGGTCTTCTTCGGTGTTGGCGGATTGGTTGGGATGCGTGTTGGTGCTTCGATGCTGGTGGGCGCGATTGTCGCTTGGGGCTTGGTGGGGCCTTGGGCAAAGTCATCCGGTCTCGCCGCAGGCGAAGTCATGAGCTACGCCGATGGGCCTCGAGGCTGGTTGCTCTGGCCCGGGGTCGCGTTGATGGTGATGGATGCCTTCGGCAATCTCGCGTTGTCGTGGAAATCCATTTTGAGAACCTTCACGGGGGGCTCCTCGGCAAACGAAGTCTCCGACATGGAAGACCCCAAAGACCAAATCCCCGCCATGTGGTGGATTGGAGGCTTGGTCGCCGGTGCTGCTTTGGCGGCGTTCGTCTCGAAGTCGGTCTTTGACATTCCGGTTTGGATGACCCTTGTGGCGGTGGCTATGTCTTGGGTGCTCGCCATGATTGCCGTACGATCGACTGGGGAAACCGACATCAACCCCATCGGGGGTATGGGCAAGGTGACCCAGCTGACGTTTGGTGCGCTGGCTCCCGGAAGCACCACCACGAACTTGATGGCGGCAGGAATCACCTCCGCCGGGGCCTCGCAAGCCGGTGACATGATGCAAGACCTCAAGACAGGTCGCATGCTCGGGGCCGCGCCACGCAAGCAATTCATTGCCCAATGCTTGGGCATCCTTTCGGGGATCCCCATTGCCACGGGGGTGTACACCTTGTACGCCAACGTCTATGACATTGGCTTTGATGAAGTGAATGCCCCTGCGCCCGCCGCCCACGCGTGGAAGGCGATGAGTGAGTTGCTGGCCAAGGGGTTTGAAGCATTGCCGCAAGGTGCAGGCTTGGCGGTGGCCATTGCTGGCGTCGTGGGCTTGCTCCTTCCGATGGTGCGAAAAGTCCTGCCCGAAGCCCAGCGTGGACTGGCCCCCAGCGGCCTGGCCATGGGCATTGCGTTCATCGTTCCCGCCTACTACAGCGTTGCGATCTTCTTGGGCTGTGTGGTGTTCGGCATCTGGAAGCGACGGTCACCGGAGCAGCATGCGGGGCTTGCTTTCGCGGTGGCCTCCGGCGTGGTCGCTGGCGACGCCTTGATGAACATTCCGAAAGCCGTGCTTTCTTACCTCAACGTTCCCACTTTGACAGGTTGATTTTCGATGCGATACGACCACCTTGGCGATACCGGACTGGTGCTTTCCCGCGTGGGTCTTGGATCTTGGCTGATCTTCACCACCAAGGAGCAAGATCAGTGCAACGACCTCCACCGCAAGGCGTGGGAGTTGGGCATCAATTTCTACGACACCGCCAACCAGTACCACAACGGTGACGCGGAGTTGGCGGTCGGCGAGGCTTTGTCTCCCTTCCCGCGCGAGACCTACGTGTTGGCCACCAAATTGTTCTGGCCGTTGTCGGACCACCCGTTCCCGACGGCCAACGACCGTGGGCTGTCTCGAAAGCAAATCTTCAACGAGTGTCATAAGAGTTTGAAGCGCTTGCAGACCGACCACATCGACCTGTACCAGTGCCACCGGTACGACGAGCTCACCCCGCTTGATGAGACCTGCTGGGCCATGCATGATCTCATCACCCAAGGCAAAGTTCTGTACTGGGGCGTTTCGGAATGGACGGCGGCTCAGATCGAGGACGCGCACGGCATTTGCCGCGCGAATGGTTGGCACCGACCGGTTTCCAACCAGCCGGTGCTGAACCTTTTGCAGCGGCACTGGGAAGACGAATGCTTCCCGGTCTGTGAGAAAAATGGCATGGGCGTGGTGAATTTTTCCCCGCTTTGTCAGGGTCTGCTCACCGGCAAATACGACGATGGCATGCCCGAAGATTCGCGTGGTGCGGATGAAGAGTTTGGAAAATGGCTCCGTCCATTGATGACCGACGGCACCATGGACAAAGTTCGTTCCTTCACCGCGCTGTGCCGAGATCATGGACTCCAGCCGGCCCAAGTGGCCTTGGCGTGGTGCCACAGCGTCGCTCCGGTGACCAGCACCATTGTGGGCGCGACCAAGGTGTCCCAGTTGGAGCAGAACGCGGCGGCGGCCGACTTGGATCTTGATCCAGAACTTCTCAGCGCGGTGGAATCCATCTTCGCTTCGTGATGACGCTCGCCTCTTTTTTGGCGGCCTACCGGGCGGGCCTTTTTCCGATGGCCGAACCCAACGGCCCCGTGCTCTGGTACCGCCCGGTCCGGCGTGCCGTTTTGCCGTTGGACGAGCTTCGGGTTGCCGACAGCCTGCGACGGGTGGTTCGCAGTCGGCGGTTCGAAATTCGGGTCAACACGGCGTTTGTGGAAACCATCACAGCGTGTTCGGCCCCACGATCGGGTGAATCAGAAGATGGCGTTTGGCTGGATGCACGTCTGCAAGCGCTGCTGGTGGAGGCCCACCATGCTGGCCGGGCCCATTCCGTAGAGGCCTGGCGTGACGGTGCCTTGGTGGGCGGGTTGTATGGGCTGTCGTTTGGGTCGGCCTTCCTGGGGGAATCCATGTTTCACCGACCTCCGGCCGGACGAGACGCCTCGAAGGTGGCGCTGGTGCACCTGTGTCATGGCCTTCAAGAGGCCGGATACACCCTGCTGGATGCCCAGATCAAAAATGAGCACACCGAACGGTTGGGCGTGGTGGAATGGGACCGTCTTCGGTTTGAAGAGGCCTTCGAAGTGGCATGCCAAATGCCCGATCGGATGATCGAAGCCACCCCGGCCATTCGCCGGGGGCCGTTCGGATGAGTACTCTCCCAATTCGTGTCCAACGTTTCGCCTCCTCAGCCCACCACTGACCCCCGGCCATTCCTTCGTCGGTTGCTGTTCATCGGATGTGGTGGCGGCTTGGGCGTGCTGGTGCTGCTGCTCCGGATGTTCGTGGTCGCGGCCGAACGGACAGAGAGTGCCCGAGACACCTTGGACCGAGCCGATCAGCGGATTGAACTTTTGCCCACCCGCCGAGGTCGGGTTTTGGATGCCCGTGGCCGGGTCTTGGCCCAGTCACGCACGGTGTGGGAGGTTCGGGTGCCCTACGCGATGTTGGGTGACGGTTGGACTCGAACGGTGGCGGAACGGGTTGCGCGCCGCGCTTCGGGCCGATCATTGTGGCGG